>NZ_KI912266.1:2857670-3190702 GCF_000235425.2 Pseudofrankia saprophytica | reverse complement strand
CGGTGGGCAACATGCTCGCGCCCAGCGTCGGAAACGTGATGAGATCGCTCTCCTGCTTGATCCGCCGCACCACGTCCGCGTACAGGTCCACCTCCGAGGACTGGGCGCCCGTTTCGGGGTCCCGGGCGTGGTAGTGCACGACGGACGCACCCCGCCGCCAGCACTCGATCGCCTGGTCGGCGATCTCCTCAGGGCTGTAGGGAACGTGTGGGCTGATATCTCTCGGCGTTCCCTCGTTGATCCGGACCTCGATGATGAGCTTCTGCTTTGTCATATGCATCTCCAGGTCGCCACGCCGGCTGGCGTCACATCGGCCGGCCTTGTGGTCGAAGCCATAAGTGGAACCCGAAATCGGCGCCGCCAGGGTGAAGTGGAAGGCGACGTTTCGATGCTTTACCAGCCACTCCTCGCCCCCGGTCGTCATGGCATGTCATGCCGTGTCCTCCAACGGCACGGACGGCGCTTCGTTGTGCTCTACATCCCGGCGAGACGGCTCGCGCGAGCCGCTCCTGACCCGCCTCGGGTTCATGGCCGCGGGCAGGCGAGGGCGGGAGAAGGCATACCAGAGGTCCAGCGCCGCAGGAGCCGCCGAAGTACTCGGAACGCGGTCAGGCCGCCGGGGGATCGCCGCTGATGGTGATGCGGCGCAGGATTCGCCGTTCCGTGTAGTCGGCGATCGCGCGATGTTGCGTTACCCGCTCCTCCCACACGGCGATCATGTTCGGCCGCCACCGCAGGCGCACGTGGAACTCCGGCGTGTTGACGTGTTCGTACAGCATCCGCAGGAGCGCCTCGTTCTCGCGCTCACTCACCCCGACGAGCCGCTCGGTGTAGACCGAGTTGACGTAGAGAGCCCTGCGCCGGGTCACCGGATCGGTGATGACGACGGGATGCACGTGGCGTTCCCCTTCGCCGAAGGCACGCCCGCCGTCGCCGTGGGACCGCGCCACCGCGGCGGTGCTGTGCACGGCCTCCATGCCATCGAGCAACCGCTGGTAGCGGGACGAAAGGGCGTCGAACGCCGCGGTCATGCTCGACCACATCGTGTCCCCGCCGAAGGACGGAACCTGGACCGGAGACAGGAGCGCCGCTAGGGGTGGCCTCTCCTGCGAGCTCCCGTCCGTGTGCCAGGAACTCGTCCGAAGTCGTACCGCGTCGGCGCCCTCCTCGGTCACAAACTGCCCCGGGCCTTTCCCGTAAGGGTAGACGTAGAGCTCACCGAAGGCTGTGGCGAATGACGAGAAGGTCTCCTCGCCGATGTCCGAATCAGAATAGAAGAACAGTACGCCGTGCTCAGGTAACAGCCGCCGCAGTGCCGATGTCACATCGTCGTCGTGGGAGACATGAACATCCACCCCATGAACGATCGCACCGATGGTCCCCGTCACCTTTTCCAGCCTGATACCGCCGACTGCCGAGAGCTCCTCAGCGGGCGCTGTTTCAACACCCATGATGTCAACCTCTCTGGTTGAACGTTGTCGAGATACATACGGACGGCCGCGATGGCCTCTCCGGGCGCCGGGGCATCCGCCCGGTACTGCTCACGTGCTCACACGGGTGGGGATCACCTGGACTCCAGCCTCGGCATTGCATTCAAAGCGGATCAGTGTGTACAAGAAGCAGTCGGCGCCGCGCGGGCCGTCTCGGGGTGAATCGCGCCCGCGAAGGGACCACCCCCGGGCAGGCCCCGCCGGCCGGGACGAGCTTCGCCGTCAACCCGGGCGGCGTCTCCTGCCCGCGCGGTGCCTATTCGGATGTGCTGGCGGCTTCGAACCGCGCGTGGACCGCGCGCCGCCATCCCATCGAGGCGTAGATGGCGTCGATGTTGTCCGCCGCCGCCGTCGCCGCACGCACGGGGTCGCGGTCGGCAATGGCGTCGACGATCTCGCGCATGACCTTCGCCCGAAGGGATCGCATCTCCCGTGGCGTGCTGCTGACGAGCTCGATCGACGTGGCCCATTCGATCTTGTAGCGCACGACGTGCATCAGCGCGATCAACGTGCTGTTCTGGGACGCCACGGTCAGGTGCTCATAGAACCGTCCCTTCATGCTGCGGGTGTCCTCGTAGCGCCGCTCGCGGGCCGCTCGGGCACCCTCGTCGAGGAGCCGACGGAACGTCTCCAGGTGCTCGGGGCTGCACCGCATGGCCGCCTGCGCCGCGGCCAGCGGCTCCAGGACCGCCCGCACGTCGAGCAGGTCGTGGGCGGCCTCGGCGTCCATGGTGGCCACGTAGGTGCCGCCGTAGCGTTCGGATCGGACGAACCCCTCGGCCGCCAGCGCACGCAGCGCTTCCCGCATCGGGATCCGCGACACGCCAAGCTCGGCCGCGAGCCGCTCCTCCCACAAGCGTTGACTGGGCTCGAGCTCGCCGCGGATGATGCGCCCGCGGACGTCATCGACAAGCTCCTGCACGTTGCGCCGCGAGGGCGAACTGGTCGTCGTTGTCGACTGTGTCATTCCGTTGCCCATGCCTGTCCTGAACGCTGCTCCAACAGTTCACCGCAGCCCATCATGCCGGCCGCAGTCCGTCGCGTGGCGACTCGCCGGGGAGGTGGCGACGCGGGCGAGGTCCGAACAGTTCAGGCGAGGTTGAACACCCTTACGGCGTTGCCGGCCAGGATGGCCTGCTTGCGGTCGTCGTCAAGGCTTCGGGTCAGCTCAGCTGCGTACTGCTGGGTCTTCGGGAACAGGGTGGTGCTGTGCGGGTAGTCGGTGGAGAACATGGCCGCCGACGCCACGAGCGGATCACGCCCCGCGTCCTCGAAGCCGACGAAGTCGTCGAGCACGCTGACGAACAGGTTCTTGCCGACGAACTCGCTGGGCGGGGTGTGTAGCGGTGGGTTCGCCCAGTGCCGCTGGCGCTCGAACTCCTGTTCCATCATCTGGATCCAGAACCGCAGCCATCCGAGATTCACCTCGGCATCGACGAACTTCAAGCGGGGGTGCCGTTCGAACAGCCCAGTGAAAGTCAGCTGGGTGAACGGCCCGACGGCGGTGAAGAACCGCTGCACGACACCGGAGAGGTTGATGCCCGCGGCGGCGTCCGGACTCGGGGTGGCCAGCGTCGGGGGCTCCTTCCCACCCATGGTCCGGTGGATGCACACCGCCACCGGCGCCTGCTCCGCCGCCGTCCAGAAAGGCTCGTAGTAGCTGTCGTAGTACGGAGTCTCGCTCCAGTAGGGGATGAACACGCCCTTGGCACCCTTGGCGACCACCCGCTCCAACTCGGCCAGCAGGACGTCCAGCCCGTCGTCCACGGGCAGGAGCGGCAGACCGATCAGCCGCCGGGGATTCACCGCGCAGAACTCATCCAGAAGCCAGTCGTTGTACGCGCGCAAGATCGCGAGACCGAACGGACGGTCGTCGAGCACGTACCCCGTGAGCGAGGCCATGGGGTAGATAGTGGCGGCGTCGACGCCGTCGGTGTCCATGTCCTTCAGGTGGGCGGTGCCGTCGTAGTTGCCCGGCAGGATCTCCTCCACCGTGAGGCCGCTGGCCTTGTAGTCCTCGTATGGGCGGCCGGCCACGGCGTTCAACCCGAACGTCTTCACCGGCGGCTTGCCGTCGAAACTCCAGCCGTCACCGCCGTCCGCGCCGCGCAGAATACGCGGCGCCCGGTCGCGGTACTCCTTGGGCAGATAGGTCGTGAACGTGTGCGGCGGCTCGATGATGTGGTTGTCGGCGGAGATGACCTTGTATTCCACGGCGAGTACCCCTTTCAGATGATGGCGCCCTGTTCCTTGAGAGCGGCGAGGTCGTCCCATGAGTAGCCGTACGCCAGCAGGACCTCCTCGGTGTGCTGGCCGTGCTCGGGTGCGCGGCGCGCCGCCGCGAGCGGCTGTCCGTCAAACTGCGCCGGCGACGCCACGGCCGACAGCGGCGGGCCTGGCTCCTCCCCCGGCAGGAGGTAGTTGTTGGCGAGCGCCTGCGGGTCACATACGGCTTCGGCGGGGGTCTGGAGCACATCCCACACCCCGTCGAAAGTGCCCAACGCCGCCCGCCACTCATCCAGCGTGCGGGACGCGAACACCTCGTCCAGCAAGCCGATCAACTCGCTGTTGTGCGTCATGCGGGCATGAAAGTCCGCGAATCGCGGGTCGTCGGCCAGCTCCGGCCGGCCAATGTGCTGGCAGAAGCCGCGCCAGTGCGGGTCCGGCTGTATGACGACCATCGACAGCCAGCGGCCGTCCTTCGTCCGGTAGCTGTTCGACAGCGGATTGCGGACCAGCCCGCGGTCGACCCGCCGCATCAACGAGCCCTCTGGTCCGGCGTTGGCCTCCGTCATGAGGACGGTGGCGTTCATCCACATGCCGCCGGCAAGCAGCGAGATGTCGACCTCCGAAGCCACGCCCGTGCGCGCCCGCTTGTAGAGAGCGGCGGCGATGGCGCCAGCGCCAGACAGCCCGCCCACGCAGTCACCGATACCACCAGGCGGATGGGTCGGCTGGTAGGCATCCGGCTCGGTGAGAAACTGGGCGATACCGACCCGGGCCCACGCCACCGCGGCGTCGAAGCCAGGGGTCTCGGCCTCCGGGCCACGAGGCCCGTAGCCGCTGGCCCGCACATAAATGATCGAGGGGTTCGCCGCCCGGATGTCGGCGACGTCGATGCCGAGCCGCCCGCGCGAACCAGGCAGCAGGCTGGTGACGAACACGTCGGCCTCGGCGACCAGCCGCATCAGCACCTCGCGCCCGGCCGGCGTCGACAGATCGACGGCCACGCTGCGCTTGCCCCGGTTGGCGAGCTCGATCGTCGGGTTGACCGGACCGGTGTGGAAGAAGCCGCGGTAGGGATCACCCCCGTTCGTCGTCGGCTCGACCTTGACGACGTCGGCGCCCCAGTCCGCGAGGATTGCCCCGCACGACGGAGCGAACAGCCATGCCGCCACCTCAATTACCCTGACCCCTGCTAACAGGTCGTACGCGAGCTTGTCGGCCACCGCCTCGCCCTCGCATCCTCGTCGATCGCCTCACGGGCGCCCTACTTGTAGGGACTTGTATACAACAAGAACCCGGCACTTGTATACAACAATCCGTCAATCGGTCGCGGTGGGAGCGATGGACAGCCCGCGAGACGCGGTGCATGGCGCTCACCCGCGAGAGCTCCGAAGGACCCCGCCGAGCCACCGCGGAGCCTGGGAAGGTCAGGGCACGAGCGCCGCGTATGACGGGTCGTTCCGGTCCCGGGAACCAAGACCGAGAGGCGGCTTCATGAGGTCGCCCGGAGGGATGACGCGGGTCAGCTCGACGATCACAAGCCGGTGTGCGATCTTCCACCCGCCCGCGCGGCGTTCGAAGCGGTCGACGTATCGCCCGAGCGCGACGACGAGGCGATCGCCGCCCTCGGTCTCAGCGCTCTGCCACACGGTGAAGTACGTCTCGCAGCCGGCAGTCCCATCGCCGTGAAAGGTGATGAGCTGATTCGTGATGTGGTTCATCGCGACTTTCGCCGAGCGGACGAGGTCCACGATGCCTTGCCCGACGGTTTCGCCCGTGAAGCGCTGGCGGCCATGGATGTCGATCGCGTCGGGGTGATACGCCGAGCTGATGAGATCCGGGTCGCACCGGTCCACGCCCCGGCAGTACCGCAGAATCGCCTCGCGAATCGCCTGCTTGTCGAGCAGCTGCTGGATCGCTGCCTGCTCGCAGCTCGCGCTCTGTGTCATCGCACCTTCCTCGACGTCTCCATTCCTCCATTTCGGGCAGTCCGACGTCCTGCCTCACAGTGGCCCAGCCGGGGGAATCGGCACGGTCTCCTGACGTCGAACGCCCTTTTTCCGTACGGTGACGTCGCCGGTTGCCCGCGCCCGGCAGGCCAGTCGTAGCCGGGCGAGATCACGGCGATCAGCCCCGGGAAGCCGGTTCTCGAGGGCGTGCCGCTCCTCTTCGTCGGCGGGGGTGAGGTGCTCGTCGCCGGCGAGCACCTCGAGATGACACACCGTGCACGTCGCCTGGCCATAACAGGTTGTCGGCCAGTGGTACCCGAGACGCCAGGCGGCTTCGATGATCGTCTCACCGGGCTCAAGCTCGAGGTCGGCCCCGACGGGGTCGACGTGCACCACCGGTGCCCGCCCGTGCCGGCCGCGCTGTTCGGTCACCGGGCGACGCTGTCTCCGGAGGCGACGAGCGCGGCGTGTTTCATGCCGATGTAGGAGAACACGAAGCTGCCGCCGATGCTCGCGCCGGCGCCGGGGTAGGTGCGGCCCATCACCGAGGCGGTGCAGTTGCCGGCGGCGTAGAGGCCGGGGATGGGGTCGTGGTTGGCGTCGAGGACGCGGGCGTGCTCGTCGCACAGCAGGCCGCCGCTGGTGCCCACGTCGCTGGGATAGATCTCGACGGCGTAGAACGGCGGCTTGGCGAGGGGTCCGAGCGAGGCGTTCGGCTTGCTGCCGTAATCGCCCTGGTAGCGCTCGTGGGCGCCGTCGCCGCGGTGGAAGTCCGGGTCATTGCCCTGCTCCGCGTACGTGTTGAACCGCTTCACCGTGACCGTCAGCCCGGCGGGGTCGATGCCGCAGGCCTCGGCGAGCTGTTCGATCGTGTCGGCCTTCTTCAGGTAGCCGCTGGTGAGCCACTCGTCGGGGGTCTTCGCACGGAAGGCGAACAGGTAGCGGGCGCGGTGGCGGGAGTCGATGATGAGCCAACTGGGGATGGAGCCGCCGTCGGTGTTGTGGGCGTACATCTGCCGCCCGGCCTCCATGTAGGAGACTGCCTCGTTGAAGTACCGTTTGCCGCCCTTGTCGACGATGATCGAGCCGGGTTTGCCGCGCTCGCCGTTGTGCATGCTCGGCCGGCCGCTGGGCTGCATGGAGGCCGGGATCCACAGTGCCTCGTCCATGAGGTCGACGGCGGCGCCGTGGTGGATGGCGGCCTCGATCGCTTCGCCGGTGTCGCCTGGGTTGGCGATGGTCCACGAGGCGTCGTTCGGTTGCTTCGAGTATTTCTGTCTCATCTGCGCGTTGCGGGCGAAGCCGCCCGAGCTGAGCAGCACGGCGCGGCGGGCGTGGATCCGCACGGTCTGCCCGTCCCGGTGGGCCACCACGCCGGCCACCCGGCCATCCTCCATGATGAGGTCGACCAGGCTGGTGCTCGTCCGCACCGATGCCCCGGCCGCGAGGGCGGCTTTCAGGGTCTGGGCGATCAGCGCCGCGCCGTTGGCCAGGCGGGCCTGGCGCCGCAGCCGGCCGACAGCTGTCCGTGTGCCGACGCGTGCGGCGGTGCGCATGGCCCTGGGCCTCCGTTTGACCATCGACAGCGTGGCCGCCTCGCGGGTCATCACGACGATTCCCATCGCGACCGTCATGCCCGGCATCAGCTTCTCGAGCCACGGCCCGAGTTCCTTGCCGTTGGTCACGGCGGGTTCGATGGAGCGCCCGCGGGCGTTGCCACCACGGATACCCGCCATCTGTGCGTAGTAGTCGCTGTAGCCTTCGCACCGTTCGAACCGCAGCCCCCGCTCCCGCAGGAAGCGGACCATGTTCGCGCCCTCGGTGATGTAGGCGAGCCGACGCTCGGGCGACGACGCGGGACCCACGTCGCCGACGACCGAGTCGAAGTACGCCAAGGCGTCCTCGAGGCTGTCGGGAACGCCCTCGTCCTGCATGAGCGGGTTGTTCGGCAGCCACAGGACGCCGCCCGACATGGCCGTCGAGCCGCCGAGCATCGGCTGCTTCTCTATCACCAGCGTTTCCAGCCCGCTCGCCGCCGCGGTCAGGGCGCCGGCCAGCCCGCCGCCCGATCCCACGACGACGACGTCGGTCGTGTACTCCGAGTCCGCCACGGTGAACCCCTCCGATGAAGTCGATGGTTGTGGAGTGGGCGCCTTCAGCCGGCGAGGTAGCGGTCGAGCTCGACGTGCATGTTGCTGATGATCGGCTCCCATTCCGTGGCCAGCCGATGCTGTCGGAAGCTCCGGGAATGCAGGCCGCGTTGCTGGCGCTCGATGTTGCTGAAGTCCTGGCGCGGGATCAGGCCCCAGTTCTCGGTGTCGTCGGCGGCGAAGCGGCCCTTCAGCTTCGGCCGGCCGGGCTCCTCGCCCTCCGGGTACATGGTCAACGACCACACCTCGAAGCGGCACCACTCGGGATCGTCATTGTGGGGACGGATCCGGTAGGACAGCGCGTTGCCGAACTGGGGGATCACGATGAAGTTGGGGAACAGGAACACCTCGCCGCCCCACATCCGCATGCCCTCCGGCGTCGGGCGCAGCGGTATGCCGGCGCCCTCGGCGTAGTCGAACAGCGCCTTGATGGCCGCGGTCGCGAAGTCCTCGCCGGGCGGGACCCGGTTGCGCATCCCCCGGAAGACATGCAGGTCGCGTTCCAGCGTCATCGCGTCCTGCCCTTCCCACAACGTCTGCGACCGCGACAGGAAAGCCTCCGCGCCCCGCCCCTGGGAGATGCCGCCCGCGGTCGGGTCGAACCGCCCCAGGAAGCGGCCGTGGCCGTTCTCGAGCGGGATGTACTCGACGTTGGAGTACGGGTAGTCCTCACCTTGGCCGAAGGTGAGCTGCGGATGCGTGGACATCACGTGGTAGCCCTCGTGGAAAGCCTCCTGGGCGGTCTTCCAGTTTGCGTTGAGGATGGTCTCCTTCCACCACCACACACGCATGTTCTCGGCGCCGACCGCGTCCAGCGCGTCCGCCGCCGGGGCGAGCGCCTCCCGTAGCGGGCGGGCACCCGGGTCCATGTTGACCCAGACGCAGGCCCCCCACTCCTCGACCTTGCATTCGACCAGCCGGATGTCGTCCGGGCGCAGAGACTCCGGCGCGAACCCGTCGGCGCCGTACACGAAGGAGTTGGTGCCGTCGAGGTTCCAGCGCCAGCCGTGGAACGGGCACACGATCTGCCCGCCAGGCAGCCGCCCGGAACCCTTGCACAGCTGGGTCGCCCGATGACGGCACGCGTTGTGGAACGCCTTGACCGACCCGTCAGGCTGACGCACCACCAGAATCGACTGGTCGCAGATCTCGTACTCGACGAAGTCCCCGGGCCGGGGGATCTCCTCGGCCCGGCACGCCATCTGCCAGACCCGCGGCCACAGGTGCTCCTTCTCCAGCTCGAAGAACTCCCGGTCGTAGTAGCGCTCGCGAGGCACGTGTAACCGGTCCCGCATCGCGTACGGCACATCGCGAGTGGCGACGGGTCGTCGATCGTCGGTGATGGCCATCGACAGCAATCTCCTTCCGCGTGGGCGTCAGCCCGATGTGCGGATAGTCCCGATCTCGGCCCCGATCTCGTAGACCGTCTCGACCTCACCGCTCCACTGGACGGTGCCGGACGCACCAGCGGCGACCTCGTTCTCGGCCTTGTCCGTGGCGATGACGAACAGCGGGGCGCCCTCGGTGACATGCCCTCCCTCGTCGACGAGCAGCTCCGTGAGCTCCGACTCCGAGATCGCCACCGATATCCGAGGGATACGGATCGTAAAGTCAGTCATGAACGCCTGCCTTAACCGTCGCGCCCCGCAGCGTCCGACCAACAGCCGCGACGATGCGCTCAGCGCTCGGATATATCTGGGACTCGAGCGCCGGTGCCGCCGGAGCCGGCACGAATCGGGCACCCACCCGCTCCACCGGCGCCGCCAACACGCCGAAAAGCTCGCTGTGCAGGATCGAGGCGATCTCCGCGCCAGGCCCCGCGAACTGGACGGCGTCGTGCACGACGACGGCCCGCCTCGTGCGGCCCACGGACTCGAGCATCGCCGGCACGTCAAGCGGGACCAGGGTGCGCAGGTCGAGCACCTCGGCGCTGATCCCCTCCTTCTCGAGCCTGGTGGCCGCCCCGAGCGCCTCGACCACTCCCCGGCCATAGCTGACCAACGTGACGTCAGTACCCGGCCGCTTCACCTCCGCCTGACCAAGCGGGATCGCGAACGCCGGATCGGTCGGGACCATCCCGCGCTGGCCGCGCAACCGGATCGTCTCGACAAACAGGCACGGGTCGTCATCGAAGATCGCCGACGTCAGCAGGCCCTTGCCGTCTCGCGGCGTCGAGGGCACGATCACCTTCAACCCCGGGATATGCATGAACCAAGCCTCCAACGACTGTGAATGCGTCGCCCCGGTCCCGATCCCGCCATACACCTGCGTACGCACCGTGATAGGCGAGCTCGTCCGCCCACCGGTCATGAACCGCAGCTTCGCCGCATGGTTGACGAGCTGATCGGCCGCGATCCCGATAAAATCCATAATCATAATCTCGGCGACGGGGCGGAACCCCTCCATCGCCGCGCCGATGGCCGCGCCCACGATCGCCGCCTCCGAGATCGGCGTATCCAGCACCCGGTCGACGCCGTACTTCGTCGACAGGCCTTTCGTCGGACCAGACGCCCCCGGATCGGCGATATCCTCGCCCAACAGGAAAACGCCCTCGTCACGCGCCAACGCCTGATCTAACGCCAGGTTCAACGCCTCGGTCATCGTCATCCGTCGTTCGTCCACGTCCACCTCTACACAGGTAGGTACCGGCCGGGGCGGCCGCTATGCCGGGCAGTTACGCGAGTCGGCATACACATCACGATCAAGCTCGTCCAAAGACGGGACCGGTGCCGCCAACACAGTGGCCACCGCCTCCTCGACCGCCGCGACGGCGGCCGCCTCGATGCCCGCGAGGTCCTGCTCATCGCAGATCCCGGCCGAGAGCTGCAGAGACCGGAACCGCGGGATGGGATCAGCCGCCATAGCGGCAGCCAACTGCTCGGCCGGGATATACGCCATCGGATCCCCGAAGTAGTGACCACGGAACCGAAACGTCACACACTCCAGCAGCGTCGGCCCGCCCCCGCCGCGCGCCCGCTCCACCGCCCCCGTCAACGCGGCGACAAGCGCAAGCGGATCGTTACCGTCCACGCGGATGCCCGGCATCCCATACCCAGCCGCCCGATCCGCGACGTGAGCAATCTTCATCGTGTGCTCAGTGGCCGTCATCTCGGCATACAGGTTGTTCTGGCACACCAGCACCAGCGGTAGGTCCCACAGCGCCGCCATGTTCGCGGCCTCATGGAACGAACCGGTGTTGGTCGCCCCGTCACCGAAGCTCGCGACGGCGACCCGATCGAGACCCTTGCGCCGTGCGGCCATCGCCAACCCCACCGCTACCGGTGGTCCGGCTCCCACGATCCCGGTCGACAGCATGACGCCAGACTCCGGGCGGGCGATGTGCATCGTCCCGCCCTTGCCCCGGCCTGCCCCCACCCGCCGGCCCAGCATCTCGCCGTAGATCTCCACCAGCGGCACACCCTTACCGATCAGGTCGTGCAACCCCCGATAGGTCGTGACCAGCTGGTCATCCGGCCGAAGACACACCCCCATTGCCGCGGCGATCGCCTCCTGCCCCCGTGACGGCCAGTACACGCACTGCAGCTCGCCCGACGCGATCCCCCTGCCCAACCGGTCGTCGGCCGCCTTCATCAGCACCATCAGCTCGTACAACCGGCGCTGCACGCTCGGCGACACGCCCGCGGTTCGATCCGTCTTCACATCCGTTCCCCTTCCCAACCCGGTCCGCGACGATGGCGGCGGCTCAGCGAGGGCCGGAGGGCCGATCGCCAGCGACAGCGAAGCGCTACATCACCTTTTGTATACAAGACCCGGGTTCTCATTTGTATACAACTCGGGGGAGATGCGCAAGGGATGGATCTGGCCGCCAGCGTCACCCGCGTCGGCACCGCCGGTGGATCACGCAAAGGATGAGGCCGGCAGGTCACGAGCATGACGTCGCCCATCGGCGCCGGCCTGGTCGTGAGGCAGCCCGATCAGGCCCTCCCCAGCCACGTTGATTCAGCGGTCGTTGGCGAAGAGGAAGGCCTGTGCGAGCGGGCCGCCGCCACCGGTGACCAGACCGACCTCCGCGTCCGCGACCTGACGGGCACCGGCCTGGCCGCGGAGCTGCAGGAAGGCCTCGTAGGCCAGGCCGAAGCCGAGGTAACGGCCTTCCGACAGCTGGCCGCCGGACGTGTTGAGCGGCAGCTCACCGTCAAGGGAGATCCGTTTGCCACCCTCGACGAACGGTCCCGACTCGCCCCGGCCGCAGAAGCCCAGCGCCTCCAGCCAGTACAGGACGAAGATGCTGAACCCGTCGTAGATGCCGGCGACGTCGACGTCCGCGGGCCGCAAGGAGGTGCGCGACCACATCTGCTGGGCCGCCGGCATCGCCGCCATGACGTCGAGGTCGGGCCAGAACTCCCAGCTGGAGGTCATGGGTCGCCCACCGCCCACGGCTTCGAAGTAGACGGGCCGGTCGACGTCACGGCGGTGGTCGACGTGAGAGATGACGAAGGCGATCGACCCGTCGGCCGGGACGTCGCAGTCGAAGACGCACAGCGGTTCACTGATCATCCGCCCCGCGAGGTAGTCCTCGATCGTCATCGGCTCACGGTAGATCGCGGTCGGATGGGCGGCGGCATGGCGCCGGTTGTTCACCGCGACCCAGCCGAGCTGGTCTCGGGTGGTGCCGTAGCGGTCGAAGTGGTGACGGGCCCACAGCGCGGCGAGCTGCGCGGGCGAGCCGACCCCGTAGGCGGACTTCCAGTCCGCGGCCGCTCCGGGCGCGGCCATCACGGCCGGGCGCCGGCCGGCGCCCTGCGCGGTCGCCTCGGTGACGGTGCGGTAGACCAGCACGTGGCGCGCGAGCCCGGCCGCTACCGCGTGCGCGGCGATGCCGAGGATGCCGGTGACGTTGGCGCCGTCGCCGCAGCCGAGAATCCACGACAGGTCCAGCCGCAGAAGCGAGTGCAGCTCGCCGACGCGGGGCCCGCCGAAGCCGAACGGGGCCTGGTAGTCGGGCCAGGACGCGAGACCGTCGATCTCGCGCGGAGTCAGGCCGGCGTCCGCGACGGCCTGGAGGCAGGCGTCCAGGGTCAGCTCGGTCGCGGACTGGTTGAGGCGTCTGCCGGTAGCCGACCTTCCGATGCCGGAGATGATCGCCTGGCGTTCGGCGGTCATGCGACCGGCCTGAACATGGGCACGAACACGTCACCTCGCCGCTCAAAGGTCACCTCGACCGGCATGCCGGTGGTGACCGCCTCGACGTCACAGCCGACCACGTTGGTCAACAGGCGCAGGTCCGGCTGCTCGGCCAGCACCACCCGAGCCACGACATAGGGCGGCTCATAGCCCGGCACCCACGGCCGACGCACCACCGTGTAGGACTCGACCGCCCCCCGCCCGGACACCGCCCGGTACGTGACCGCACGGGACCAGCAGTGCGGGCAGATAGGCGCCGGCGGATGAAACAACCGGTCGCACCCGGTGCAGGCCCTGATCAGAAGCTGCCCGCCGGCACCGCCGAGCCAGAAGTCACGGCTGCCATCGTCGACCACCGGCACCGGCCGGCCCTCAGCGGCAACCGGGCCGCCCGCGGGCTTCATGTGCGCCCGCCTCGCGCGCCACGCCCGCCCGGACCGCCGCGCGCCGATGCGGCGTCCTGGCTACCGCTCCCCCGCCATCTCAGGCTGGCCCTTCCCGGGCCGGGCCATCGCATGTGCGTCAGGTCGGCACCCACCGGGGACTTGTTCTCGCCACACCTGCGGATCGCGCTCACCAACTCGCCGGTCAAGGTCGATCCCCTCTTGCGCACGTCGACTTGCTTGTATACAACAACAAGAGTCGTATACAACACAAGGCCGACCTCGAGAGAGCCCGACGAGCCTGGCCAAGACGGCGTCGGCGCGGTCGGCCGCCTGGCCCTGGACGACCGGGCGCGACGGCCGCGGCGGTACCCCGCGGCAGCCCTGGCCGCACCGACGGAGGGGAATCCAGATGCCCGTGCTCGTCTTCAACGACCCGCCGTCCGACCTCGTGGCGGCGGGAGTCACGCGTTCACGGCTGGAGCCGGGCGGCAAGGACGGGCCGGGCGGAGTCGTCCAGGACTCGGACCAGCCCGGCGGCGGTGCGTGGACCCAGATGTGGTTCCTCGGACGGCCGGAGGACCCGTGGCGCATGTTGCTCCCCGACATCCGGATGGCGGCGAACCAGGTCTGGCCGCTGCACTGGCACGACTGCTGGACCGCGGTGGTCGTCCTCGACGGCAGCCTCCTCATGGGCGACTGGTGGATGGAACGCGGCGACGTGCTCATAGCCGCACCGGGCGTGGAGTACGGGCTGTTGATGAACGGTCCCAAGGGCTGCGAGCTGCTCGAGATCTTCGCCCGCGACGTCCTTTCCCCCGGCGGCTACGGGGAGGAATACCGCGACCACCCCGCACTCGTGTACCTCAAAGGTCTCGACACATCGGTCTTCGTCCCGCGGCCACCGGCCCTCGTGGAGAACGGACGCAGGCAGGTTGTTCCGGTTGACGGAACGCCCGGCCTGCAAAAAGGGCACCTCGACGGCAACGCATATTGGGACCTCGGTGACTCGACCGATCCCGAGCGTGGGATCGTCTTCGACCGCAGGCTCGCGGCCGGCGCGATGCTGCCACCCGCGGCCGTCGACGACTGGCGAGCCACGCTTGTCCTCGACGGCTCGATGACCGTCGGAGCTGTGGAATTCACCAAGGGCGACGTCCTGCTCGTCGAGCCCGCGGCGAAGGTACCCGCCATCACCGCCAGCGCCGGCGGCGTCCATCTCCTGGAGCTGGCGCGTACCGCCGCGGCCCTGACGCTCTGAGACCCGACCGACCGTGTCCGGCTCGCCCCACCACCTCGACTCAGGCAGCAGCAGGAAGGCGTGGCGTAGCCGGTGGCCGCCGCCTCCGAGTACCACCGCCGGGCACTGCTGCGATGTGGCTGTAGGAGACATGGAAGAAGCTGACGTCGACATCGTCATCGTGGGTGCGGGCATCCTGGGGATCAACCAGTTATATCGTGCGCGCCAAGACGGGTACTCCGTGCGACTGCTGGAACAGGGCGACGGGGTCGGCGGTACGTGGTACTGGAACCGTTACCCGGGGTGCCGTTTCGACTCGGAGAGCTACACCTACGGCTATCTCTTCTCCGCGGAGCTCTGGCGGGACTGGGAGTGGAGCGAGGAGTTCGCCGCACAACCCGAGACCGAGCGCTACCTCAACCACGTGGTCGACAGGTTCGACCTGCGCGACTCCATCCGGTTCGCCAGCTTGGTCGTCGCCGCCGACTGGGATGAGGAGTCGCGGACGTGGACGACCCGGACCGAGGATGGGCTCGTCGTTCGTTCGACCTACCTGATCAGCACGACCGGCGTGCTCTCGGTGCCGCTCTATCCGGAGGCGCCTGGTCGCGAGACGTTCGCGGGCGAGCAGTACCACACCGGACGGTGGCCCAAGGCGCCCGTGGACGTCGCGGGCAAGCGGGTGGCGGTGATCGGTACCGGCTCGAGCGGGGTGCAGGTCGCGCCGCTGATCGCCGACGAGGCCGTGTCGCTGACGATCTATCAGCGCACCCCCTCGTGGTGCACCCCGCTGAACAACCGCCCGATCTCCGCAGCGCGGCAGGCCGAGCTCAAGGGCAGCTTCGAGAAGATTCGCGACGCCCTGGCGGTGTCGTTCGCGGGATTCCTGCACGAGCGCTCCGACCGCAAGACCTTCGACGACTCGAAGGTCTTGCGCTGGGAGTTCTACGAGACCATCTGGAACAGTCCCGGATTCGCCAAGATGAGCAGCAACTACAAGGACATGCTGCTAGACCCGAAGGCCAACAAGGAGTGGTGCGAATTCCTCGAGGAGAAGATCCGCGGCATCGTGACCGACCAGTCGGTCGCTGACCGGCTCATTCCCGACCACGGTTACGGTGCGCTGCGGCCGCCCTTCGTCGCGGGCTTCTACGAGATGTTCAACAAGCCGAACGTCGAGCTGGTCTCGACCCGTGAGACGCCGTTCGTCCGAGTCACGCCGACCGGCATCGAGACGACGGACGGGGCGCGCGAGTTCGACTTCATCGTCTGGGCGACCGGCTTCGACTTCGGCACGGGCGCCATGCTGCGGATGGGCATCGACGGCGTCGACGGACTGTCCCTGAATGAGTACTGGGCCGAAGGCCCGCGGACCTTCCTCGGTCTCATGTGTCACCGGTTCCCGAACTTCTTCTTCCCGGGCGGCCCGCACGGCGCGGCGGGCAACAACCCGCGCTACGGCGGTGACCAGGTCGACTTCGTCGCCGACCTGTTGAACCACGCACGCGAGCACGGCAACAACCGCGTCGAAGTCCCGCTCGCGGACGAGGAGCAGTGGGCCGAGACGATGGCGAACGCGCTGCGGTACACCAGCTTCGTGGAGCATGGCCAGTACTACGGGACGAACGTGCCGGGCAAGCCCCGGCGGTTCCTGCTCAACCCGGCGGGCCGGCCGGCGCTGCTGCGACTGATAGCGAAGACCGTCGAGAGCGACTACGCGGGCTTCCTTGCCTGACCGGGATGGGAGCGCCTCGCGGCGGCCCCGGCTCGTCGAGCCGTCAGAGGAAGACCGGCTCGCAGCGCGCGAAGTGTTCGTGACGAGAGGAATGTCATGGCCCACCTCTTTCCGCGGGCTGACGGGCAGCCGTTGGCGTGAGCAGCTCGTAGGCCATCGACGGGCCCGGGTCCACCTGCTGAAGATCGGTCTCGGCCTCGACCAAAAAGTAGCTCGTGACTGGACAGGAGCGACCGACGATGGCGCGCATACCACCGATACCAAGGACTGAATGGCCGCCGGAGCTTACGGACTTTATTGCCAGCTACCGCTCGGCGGTTCGCGGCGACCGGCCGGAGGAAGGCCGCCAGGGCGGGTCCAACCTGTTCGGCACGCTGGCCCGCTACCCGCAGCTGGCCAGGGCGTTCCTCGCCTTCAACGGCCATCTGCTGTACGGGTCGGCGCTGTCGGCCCGGCAGCGGGAGCTTCTCATCCTGCGGGTCGCGTCGCTGCGGCGCTGCGACTACGAGTGGGCGCAGCACAGCATCCTCGGCAAGGCCGCCGGGCTGCAGCCCGCGGAGATCGACCGGATCGCCCAGCCGGCGGACATGTCGGGCTGGTCGGCCACCGAGCAGGCCCTGCTGAAGGCAGCCGACGAGCTGGTCACCCACGGCGCGATCAGCGGCGAGACCTGGAACTCGCTCGCCGGCGAGTTCGACGACCGGCAGCTCATGGACGTGGTGTTCACCGTGGGCACCTACGAGCTGGTGGCGATGGCGCTGCGCTCGTTCGGCGTGGAGCCCGAGGCCGACCTTGTCCCCCACCTCCCCGGCTCCTGGTGAGCGCCGCGGGAGACCGGCGGAGCACCTCGCCAGGACACGGCGCCGGAAGCCGGCGGGACATGCCATTCATCCGGCCCGGAGCGGTAATGCGCGAGCGCGAGGAGGCGGCGCGTTCTTCACACGGGTCGAGGAGGCCCCGGCCGCCAACAATCCCTGTCCATCATCACTCGGTCCACCGCGTCTCGGTGGTCCGCCACCAGGCCGCCGGCTGACCGACAGGAGGGGCGCCCATGAGCCCTGAACCAGACACGCTTGTTTCTTCACCCACCGTGTTGTCCATTGTGTCGGGACCGCCGTTAGCCACCGAGCCGGGGCTGGGGGTGCTCACGCTGCCTGGCTACCTGCGTGAGGTCTGCGGGCGTTTCGCCGAGCGCGAGGCGCTGGTCCTGCGCGCGGCCGGGGGCGCGGTCACTCGCTGGACCTACGCCGAGCTGTGGGAACGGGCGTTCGAGGTCGCGAGCGCGCTGCGCGCCTGCGGGGTGGGCCGGGACAGCCGGGTCGGTGTGTTGATGACCAACCGGCCGGAGTGGGTGGCGTCGGTGTTCGGCGTATCGCTCGCCGGTGGCGTGGCGGTGGCGTTGAGCACCTTTTCGACGCCGAGCGAGCTCGAGTACCTGCTGCGGGCCTCCAGCGTCGGCGTGCTGCTGGTCGAGCGGGACGTGCTGACGAAGGACTTCGTCGACATGCTGACCGAGCTCGAGCCGGAGATCGTCAAGGCGGCGCCTGGTGAGCTGCAGTCGGCGAAGTTCCCGTTCCTGCGCCGGCTCGTCGCCCTCGGCCAGGGCGCGTCCGGCGGTGCGGTCGAACCGTGGGAGGCGTTCCTCACGCGCGGGCACCGCGAGCCGCGGGAGCTGGTCGAGGCGACGGCCGATGCGACGCGGCCGAGCGACCCGGCGCTGCTGTTCTTCTCCTCGGGCTCCACGAGCCGGCCCAAGGGCATTCTCAACTCGCACCGCGGCGTGGCCCTCCAGTTGTGGCGTTTCCCTCGGATCTACCGGTTCTCCGAGCAGGACCATGTTCGCTGCTGGGTCGCCAACGGCCTGTTCTGGTCCGGTAACTTCGGCATGGCGATCGGTGGCACCTTCTCCAGTGGCGGCACCGTGGTGCTGCAGCCCACGTTCGTCCCCGCCGAGGCGCTCGAGCTGATGCAGGCGGAGCGGGTGACCTTCCCGTTCGCCTGGCCGCACCAGTGGGCACAGCTCGAGGAGGCGCCCAACTGGAACGACGTGGACCTGAGCGCCATGCGGTTCACGGACGCCGCCACGCCGATCGCGCGGCACCCGACCGTGTCGGCTGTCTGGCACGAGCCCGGCCACGCCTACGGCAACACCGAGACCTTCACGATCTCCACCTGTTTCCCCGCGAACACGCCGCCAGAGGAGCACAAGGGCAGCAGCGGCAAGCCGCTGCCCGGCGTCACGGTCAGGATCGTGGACCCGGCGACGGGTGTCGTGGTCCCGCGCGGCGAACGCGGCGAGATCTGCGTCAGGAGCCCGACCCTGATGCTCGGCTATCTCGGGGTTCCGCTCGACGAGTCCCTGGACGCCGATGGCTTCTTCCGCACCGGAGACGGTGGGTATCTCGACGACGCCGGCCTGCTCTTCTGGGAGGGCCGGCTCACCGACATCATCAAGACCGGCGGCGCGAACGTCTCACCGCGGGAGGTGGACGAGGCACTGGTGGCCATTCCCGGCGTCAGACTGGCCCAGACCGTCGGTGTTCCGCACGCAACGCTCGGCGAGGTCGTCGTCTCCTGTGTCGTGCGGCACCCGGACGCGAGCATCGAGGCCGACGAGATCCGCCGGCTGCTGCGGACGCGACTGGCGAGTTACAAGGTCCCGCGCCAGGTGCTCTTCTTCGACGAGGACGACATCACGATGACCGGCTCCGCGAAGATCAAGACCGGCGAGCTGCGCGAGCTGGCCGCCAAACGGCTGGCGGAACTGGCGCCTACCACGTCAAGGGAGAAGTGACGGTGGCCGCGCTGGTGACGGAAAAGCTGGGAGAGGTCATCGGGGCCACGGCCAAGGGCGTCGACGTCGACCGCCTCCTGCATGACGAGGACCTGCCGTCGGCGTGCCTGGAGACGCTCGAGACGCGGGGCGTGCTGCTGTTCCGTGAGCTGCACATCGACGACGCCGCCCAGGTCGCGTTCTGCCGCAAGCTGGGCGAACTCGCGGTCTTTCGGAGATATCGAACCCCCGAGATCATGGAGATCAGCTTCGATCCGGCAAACCCGAACAAGTCATACTTCGAGAGCAACGTCCACTGGCACATGGACGGCGCGCTCGACGGCGGCCCCCCACCGAAGGCGTCCGTGCTCAGCGCCCACGTGGTCACCGCCGACGGCGGCGAGACGGAGTTCGCCAGCACCTACGCCGCCTACGACGCGCTGTCCGCCGCGGAGAAGAAACGGTTCGCCGGCCTGCGGGTCGTGCACACGTTCGAGGCTGCGCAGCGCCTGAGCTACCCGGACCCGACACCCGAGCAGCTCGCCGACTGGCGCGGGCCGCGCCGGCCGCCCCGGGAGCACCCGCTGGTATGGCGGCACCGGTCGGGTCGCAACTCGCTGGTGTTCGGCGCGACGGCCTCACACATCCCGGGGCTCGCGCCCGACGAGAGCCGGGCCCTGCTCGACGACCAGCTGGCCCGGGCCACCGCCCCGGACCGAGTGCTGCGCCATACCTGGACGGTCGGCGACATGGTGATCTGGGACAACCGCGGCCTGGTCCACCGGGCGTGCCCCTTCGACCACGCCCAGGAGCGCCGCATGCACCGCAGCACACTCCTCGGCGACGAGCCAATCCAGTGACCTTTTCCGTCCAACCGGACTGGATTCATTCTGTCATTAGCTCGGAATCGGGAGGGAACAGCTTCAGTGAGCGGACGCATCGCAATTGTCACCGGTGGCGCCTCAGGTATCGGCGCGGCCATCGCCCGACGGCTGGCGGACGACGGCAACGCCGTCGCCGTGTTCGATCGAGACGGCGCGGCCGCGGATGCCCTGGCCGTCTCGATCGAGGCGGCCGGCGGCAAGGTGATCGGCGTGGACGTCGACGTGACGGACCGCGCGGGCATCGATGCCGGCGTCGACGAGGTGCGCGGGCGGCTCGGCTGCCCGACGATCCTCGTCAACAACGCCGGGATGGCCTCCCACCGCCCGTTCCTCGAACTCACGCTCGAGACGTGGAACCAGACGCTCGCCGTCAACCTCACAGGGACGTTCCACTGCTGCCAGGCCGTTCTCCCCGGCATGATCGGCGAGGGCTGGGGGCGCATCGTCAACATCTCCTCGTCGAGCGTCCACAGCGGCGTGCCGCGAATGGCCTCCTACGTCGCGGCCAAGTCGGGCGTCGTCGGCCTCACCAAGGTGCTGGCCCGCGAGTTCGCCCGCCAGGGCATCACCGTCAACACGATCCCGCCGGGCTTTATCGACACCCCGATGCTGCGCCAGTCGGCAACGGAAGGGCTGGCCAGCGTCGAGGCGCAGACCGAGGCCACCCCGGTCGGCCGGATCGGCCGTCCGGAGGATATCGCCGCCGCCTGCGCGTTCCTCGTCAGCGAGGAGGCCAGTTACATCACCGGCCAGATCCTCGGCGTCAACGGCGGCCGCAACACCTGACCGGTCCAGATCCCGATGCCGCTGCGGACGATCGTGAGGGCCTGTAAGAACAACGGCTCTGTCCCATATTCGGTAGTGACCGTCTGTTAGCGGGTGTTGATGGCGGCAGCCGCCCGCCAACGCCGTCGAATCCGGACAGGTCGCGATCGAACGCGAGATGAGCAACCGCCGTAGGGAGGTCCCAGAAGCCGCGCCGTAGAACAAATCCGTCGCGCGTCGGTACGCGATGGCCACTGACTCTGCGTCACCACCGGATGCGCGACAGAGCCGCTGGTGAAACAGTCCCGGTCTGACGCGTTCGGTCACGTTGGGGCACATGGGACAGGGCCGATCGTTAGCATCCTGCGGGTGGGCAGACTGGACCGGATCGACATGCAGGTCCCGACCTCGACGGGCACCGTGACCGTGCCGGCTCGGTTCGAGGGGCCGCCGGGAAGCGCGAACGGCGGCTGGATCGCGGGTACGGTGGCCGAGCGTCTCCCCGAGCAGGACAGCTCGGCCGGGTCCGGATGGGCGGCCGAGGTAGTGTTGCGGGCACGGACACCGCTGGACGTCACGCTGACCGTCGAGGCGGCGGTCGACGGCGGAGTGCGCCTCCTGCACGACGGGACGCTGTTGGTCGAGGCACACGCCGTACCGGACAGCATCCGCGCCAATCCGGCACCCTTCATCGAGCTCGCGGCGGCCGAGCAGGCGGCGGCGGCATTTCCCGGATTTCCTGGCGGCGGCGGGCACCCGTTCCCGAACTGCTTCGGGTGTGGCACCGGCCGCGCGCCCGGCGATGGGCTGCGGCTGCTCGCCGGCCCGGTCCCCGGCGGACCGCCCGGCCTGACGGCCACCCCGTGGACCGTCCACCCGTCACTCGCCAGCGCCGATGGCACGATCGGTCGGCACCTGTTGTGGTCAGCCCTCGACTGCGCGTCCTTCTGGGTACACCAGGCCGCCCTGCCGACCGAGGCACTGGCTGCGCTGCTGGCCCGCCAGACCGTCGCCGTCGCCGGATCGGTGCTTCCCGGCGAGACCTACGTCGTTGTCGCGCGCGCAGACTCGGCCGAAGGCCGCAAGCTGCGCGCCTCCTCCGCTCTCTACGCCCGGGACGGCATGCTGGTCGCCGCCTGCGCCACCCTCTGGATCCGTATCCCGCCCATCACGCAGCCCTGACTGGCTGGTCTGCTGCCACTTGGCCCAGCGGCACGTCTCCGACGACCTCGCCACCGAGCAGGCCCGACGGGCAATCGAGGAGAGCAACGCCAAGCTGGCCCGCTACCGAGCCGCGCTGGACGCCGGCGCCGACCCCGCGGTCGTCACCGGCTGGATCGCACAGGCCCAGGCGGAGAAGACCACCGCCGAGCGGGACCTCCGCCAAGTACGGCAAGGACAGGAACGACAGCTCACCCGCGAGGAGATCAGCAACCTGGTCACGTCCCTCGGCGACGTAGCCACAGCACTCGCCGAAGTGGAACTAGTAGAGAAGACGGACCTGTACCGCCACCTGGGCCTACGGCTGACCTACCAGGTCGAGACCAGCACGGTGAAGGCCGACCTGAAGATCGACGACGCCTACCGTGGGGTAATGGATCGTGTCCAAGGGGGGTTCAACCCATTCCTACATGATCGGCCTAAGCGAGGTCTTCGACCTTGCCCTCCTGGCCGGAGGGACCGGGGCACACCGATGACCCGCACCCATACGACGGCGGTCCCAGCCGGCGAAAACCAGCCAGAGGCGATCACTATGCCAGCGGCAGCCGCAGGACCTGCGTCCCCTCATCCCAGCGGCCAACTGGCCGCGGCTCCGCCTGGTCACCGTACTGAGCACCGTCGTCGTCGCGCTCAGCCTCCCGTTCGGGCTTGGCTCGGCAACGACCTGTGGGGTGCAACCGCACGGTCAGGGCGCTGAACTGAGCAGACACCGCGACGGGAGATCATGGCGGGCTCGGTGTCGACAATCGTGTTCCTGCGCTGGTGGTGCAGGACGAGAGTTCCCAGGTCCTTCGCGCGGTCCCCGCGGGTCTGAAGCGCCATCAGTCCGAGGACGTTGCACGCCGGGCCGTGGAGCAGGGATCACACTATGCCAGCCAGCCTGCCCGACACGAGTCCTGCGGACACGCATACGTACAGGTCATCGCCCGAATCGAAGTTCTGATGCTCTACACGGCGTTGGCGTTCGATGAGCTGGCAGGCGCAGCGGCCGGGCGGGGCGCGGATAGTGATGTGTGGGGCCCGTCCGCCGCTGAGCGTGGGGATGATTGTCGTGCCGCGCGAAGTCCGGGTGGACGCCGGCGATTCGTGCTATCCCCACCTGGAAGACAGGGGGCCGCGCCCTCGCGGCGGAGGGCTCACAATCGGCAGTCTCGAGGCATGACCTCCAAGGAAAATCCTCAGGTGGCGGCGATCCGCGCGCTTGGCCTGACGAAACGCTATGGCGGCAAGACGGTCGTCGATGATCTAAGTTTTTCGGTCGTTCCTGGCAGGGTGACCGGTTTTCTCGGTCCGAACGGTGCTGGGAAGTCCACCACGATGCGGCTGGTGCTTGGTCTGGAACGGCCGGACGCTGGTACAGCGACCGTCTACGGTCGGTCGTACGCCGAGCTCGACGCCCCACTGCGCCGGGTGGGCGCCATGCTGGAGACGAGATCGTTCCACCGGGGCCGGTCGGGACGGAACCACCTGCTGTGCCTGGCCCAGTCGCAGGCCCTCCCCATCCACCGGGTGGACGAGGTGATCGACCTCGTCGGGTTGCGGGACGCGGCCGACCGCCGGGCTGGCGGCTACTCCCTCGGCATGGCGCAGCGCCTCGGCATCGCCGCCGCGCTGCTCGGCGACCCGGGGGTCGTGGTCCTCGACGAACCGGTCAACGGCCTTGATCCGGAAGGCGTCCGGTGGCTTCGGAATCTGCTGAAGCGGTTGGCCACCGAGGGCCGCGCCGTGCTGGTCTCCTCGCACCTGATGAACGAGATGGCCGTGACCGCCGATCACCTGCTCATCCTCGGCCGGGGCCGGCTGCTTGCGGACTGCTCGACTGGGGACTTCGTCGAGCGTTACACCGACCCGCGGCTCTACGCCGCCACTCCTGCCGTCGCCCGACCGGCACTGCTCGAAGAGGCATTCATGCGACTGACGGCTGGCTCGGTCGAGTACGCCGCGAAGGGAGCATCATGACCGCCACGATCGCGTCTCGCAGGGGGGCTGCTGCCGTTCCGGATGCCGCCAGGGTCGCCGGGTTCGGCGACCTGTGTCGGGCCGAGTGGACGAAAATCAGGACGGTGCGCTCGACCGGCTGGTCCCTGTTCGCGATGGCGGTGATCTCGCTTGGGTTCACCGTCTTCGCCTCCGCCGCGCTCATGTCGTCGTGGCCGACGCTCGACGCGGCGACGAAGGAACGTTTCACCTCCGACAACGTCGCCGTGATCCTGCAGCCCGGCGCCACATTCGGCCAGCTCGCCGTAGGTGTCCTCGGTGTCCTGCTGATGGCGTCGGAGTATGCGACCGGGATGATCCGCGCCTCGGTGCTCGCGACCCCGCGTCGGACGCCGATCCTGGCGGCGAAGGCCGTCGTCTTCGGCGGTCTGCTCTTCCTGGTGGCGGAGGCGGTGGCGGTGGCGGCGTTCCTCGTCGGCTCGGCCATCACGAGCGAGCACGCCTCGACGTCGATCGGCGACGCCACCACGGTGCGCGCGATCCTCGCCTTCGGGGTGTTCATGGCGCTGACAGGCCTGATCGCGCTCGCCATCGGCGCGATCGTGCAGCACCCGGCCGCGGGCATCGGCGCGATGGCCAGTCTCCAGTACGTGGCGCCGCTCGTGCTGAGCCTGTTGCCGGGCTCGTTCGCCGAGCACCTGGTCGCCGCGCTGCCCGTGACCAGCGGCCTCGTCGTCATGAGCAACGGTCACGACGTCAACGATGTCTACCCGCCGCTGGCGTGCCTGGGAATCCTGGTGGTCTGGACGGCGGTGCTGCTCGCCACCGGGTTCGTCTCGGTCAAGCGCCGGGACGTGTCCTGACCGGCCGGGCGAGACGACGACGTACCGGGGCGACGCACCGATGGGCAGGTGGACCGTGGACGGCGGACGACGAGGAGCCGGACGGTGAGGAGCCCGACGGCACGAGGGTGGGGTGGGCGCGGTCTGGGTGCCGCACTGCGGACGGCCTACGGTGCGCGCGCCTGGCGGGAATGCCTCTACGCGCTCGTGAGCCTTCCGACCGCCTGCGTAGGCGTGGCCGCCGTCGTCGCCACCGTGCTGGTGGGCGCGCTGTCGGCGACGGTGTTCGTCGTCGCACCTGTGCTGATACCGGTGCTCGCGTTCGACCGGGGCCTCGCGAACGTCCAGCGGTGGCTGGCCGGCTCGCTGCTGTGGCTGCCTGTCGCCAGACCCGACCGGCCCCGGCGGCGGCGGGGGGTCCTCGGCTTCCTCACCTACCATCTGGCCGACCCGGTCGCCTGGCGAGCCGTGGGCTGCTTCGCCGTCCGGATCCCGGCTGGCGCGGTCCAGTTCGCGGCCGGTTTCCTGCCCTGGGCCTACGGCGCAACGTTTCTGTTCTATCCAGTGCTGTCGAAGGTCATCGGGTCGCGCGAGGCCGACGCCGGCAGGGCCGAGCGCTCCTACGGCTTCCAGCTCGGGCACTTCTACCTCGACAGCTGGCCGCTGGGGCTGGCGGTCAGCTGCGTCGGCGTGCTGGTGCTGGCGGCGGCGCCCTGGCTCACCCGGGCCGTGCTCGGCCTCGACCGTTGGTTGTTGCCGAAGCTGCTCGGCCCTTCGGACAGTTCGTTGCGGATCAGAGAGCTGGAGGAGACCCGGTTGCATGCGGTCAATGAGGCCGCCTCGACGCTGCGCCGGGTCGAGCGTGACCTGCACGACGGTGCGCAGGCCCAGCTCGTCGCGCTCGGGATGCGGCTCGGGCGGGCCGAGAGCCGGCTCGACAAGGCCGACGTCGCGCGGGCACGGGAGCTGGTCCGGGAGTCACGCGACGAGGTCAAGACGATCATCGTCAATCTTCGCGAACTGGTGCGAGGAATTCACCCACCCGCGCTCGATGCCGGCCTCGAACCGGCGCTTGCCACGCTCGCCGCCCGAGGGCTGATCCCGACCACGGTCCGAGTAGACCTGCCGAGCCGGCCGCCGGCCTCAGTCGAGACCATGCTGTACTTCGCCACCACCGAACTGCTGGCCAACGCCGGGAAGCACAGCCAGGCGACGGCCTGCTCGATCGGCATCGCGACCGACAGCGACACCCTGCGCCTGACCGTCAGCGACGACGGGATCGGGGGAGCCAGCTACGCCGGTGCCGGCAGCGGGCTGCGTGGCCTCGCGGAACGCGTGCACACGCTGGGCGGCTCACTCGCGGTCAGCAGTCCCCCGGGCGGCCCCACCATGATCACCGTGGACGTTCCGTTCAGGGACCGGAAGACTGAGGCTGACCCGTGCGGATAGTGATCGCGGAAGACACGGTGGTCCTGCGGGTAGGCCTCGTCCAACTGCTCGTCGAGGAAGGTTACGAGGTCGTGGCCGCCGTGGCAGACGGCGAGGCGCTGAAGGCCGCGGTCGGTCAGCTCCGACCGGACATCGTCGTCTCCGACATCCGAATGCCACCTACCCACACCGACGAGGGACTGCGCGCCGTCATCGAACTGCGCGAGCGGGACCCGAACCTGAAAGTGCTGATCTTCTCCCAGTACGTCGAGACCCAGTACGCGAGCCGGCTGCTGGCACGCAGCTCGGCAGGAGTCGGCTACCTCCTCAAAGAACGCGTGCTGGACGTCAAGGACTTCGTCGACGCACTCGACCGGGTCGCAGCCGGCGGCACCGCGCTCGACCCCGAGGTGGTCAGCCAGCTGATCGGGGCAAGCCAGAGCCGCGCCGCCGTCGACACACTGAGCCCACGCGAGCGCGAGGTGCTGGCACTGATGGCCCAAGGGCGGTCGAACGCCGCGATCGCGCGACAGCTGACCGTCACCGAACGGGCCGTCGAGAAACACGTCGCGAATATCTTCACCAAGCTCATGCTGCCAGTCTCCGCGGCCGACCACCGACGCGTCCTGGCGGTGCTGCGCTACCTCGGTATCTGACGCATACGACCGACCCGACGGCAGTGACGAAAGCCCGCCCACCTGAGTTCGGATGTCCGCCACCTCATTGTCCAGATCGACAACGACCTGGCGGGTAGTACTTCTAGCGAGCGTGTCTGGCGAGCCAGTCGAGTTTTTGCAGGGCGACCAGCGCTGCACGGGCTGGTCGGGTCGCGGTTGGTCCGTGACCTCGCGGGCAGGTTGCCTGGGCCGGGCACGTGGACCCGGGTGCAACCCTGCGACCGGATATCGGGCACCCACAGCCACCTGGGACAGGCCTCTGCCGCAGTGAACCTGCTTGATGCGTTATCGACGTTCGGGCACGTTAGGTGCCGCGTCGCGGGTGGACCGCCTTGGTGTGCGGAGTCCCAGCGTGCGGCGGCCCGCCTCGATGACGTACTGGAGCAGGACGTCATCGTCGAGGCCGATCAGCCTCGGCGCGACCGCGCCGGGGATTCCGGCCAGCACGAGGGCGGCCTTGACCCGCCCGCTGGGGCCGCGGTCGACCTCGGCGAGAAGATTCAACTGACGGTTGATCAAGTCATCCAGGCCATGCTGGGTAAGCATGACATCGGTCACGCCAGGGTCGGCGGCCAACACCGAGAGCAGGGCACGATTGCGCACCGCGAGGTTGGCGTAGCCAACGAGCATGTACTCCGCCCGGGCCTGGGGAGTGCGTTGCGTCTCGGCCGTCTCGACGATGGTCCGCAACGGCTCGAGCACCGGCTCGACCGCCGCGAGGAGAAGCTCCTCGCGGGTATGGAAGTGGTGGTAGACCGCCGCCTTGGTAATGTCCAGCTCGTCCGCGATCATCTGCAGTGACGTGCCCGCGAAGCTGTGCCTGGTGAACAGGCGGACCGCCGTGTCGACGATGCGGCGCCGGGTATCGGTCACTCCGGGTGCCTTCAGCGCCGCCAGGCTCATGATCGCTCCTTGCCGAGTCTTCAAGGGGCCACAGCTTAGCTTGCCGACTGGCAAGTAATCAACCTGCCGATCGGCCAGTGCACGGCACCGTCGATGTGCGGCACGAACTTGTCGTTCGTAAAGCAAGATCCTAGCCGTTTAGCAGGTGACGTACCTTACGATCGGCTAGTCAACTCCTTGCCGAACGACTAGCGTCACCCGTGTCGCCGGGAGCCACGAATGCCGGCGGGACCCGAATCGCCACGCCTGCATCCAGGGCCCGTCTGTGGCTGGCGAATCCCAAACTCCCTTGAGCAGGAGACACTCATGGCCTCGTTCCTCTACCGGCTCGGCCGGTTCGCGTTCCGACGACGGTGGCTGGTCGCGGCGGTGTGGTTCGCGGTCCTCGCCGGCGCGCTGGCCGGCGCCGCCACCTTGTCCGGATCTACTTCCGACGCGTTCCGCATCCCGGGTACGCCGTCGCAGCAGGCGATCGACCTCCTCGACAAGCGGTTCCCGCAGGCGTCGGCCGGTGGCGCCACGGCGAATGTCGTGTTCGCCGCGCCGGACGGCCAGCGGCTCAGTGATATGCGGCCGGCTGTCGAGGACGCGATCGCACAGCTGAAGAAGGCTCCACAGATGGCCTCGGTCAGCGACCCGTTCCAGCCCGGCACGGTCAACAGCGCCGGCACCGTGGCCGTCGCGAGGGCGACCTACCAGGTGCCGTCGGCGGAGCTGACCGACCCGGCCCGCGGCGCGCTCACCGCCGTGGCGGACAAGGCCCGGGCCCAGGGCCTGACCGTCGAGGTCGGCGGCGACGCGTTGACGGTCAAGCCTGCGCAGGGCGCGGGTGAAGCCATCGGGATTGCCGTCGCCGCCGTGGTCCTGTTCATCACGTTCGGCTCGTTGGTGGCGGCCGGCCTGCCGCTGCTGACCGCGATCCTCGGTATCGCCATCGGTATCGGCGCGATCACTGCCATGAGCGGGTTCGTGAACCTGTCGTCGACCACGCCGACACTCGCCCTGATGCTCGGTCTGGCCGTGGGTATCGACTACGCGCTGTTCATCGTCTCCCGGTACCGGCAGGAAATCGCCACCGGACGCGATCGGGAGGAGGCTACCGGCCTGGCGGTCGGAACCGCTGGTTCCGCGGTGGTGTTCGCCGGCCTGACCGTCGTGATCGCGCTAGCGGCGCTGGCGGTCGCGGGAATTCCGTTCATTACCCAGATGGGGCTGGCCGCCGCGTTCACCGTGGCCGTCGCCGTGCTCATCGCGCTGACCCTGCTGCCGGCGCTGCTGGGCTTCGCCGGCGAGCGCATCTCCCGGAACCCCCGCGGGCTGCACGCCCGCGACCTGAAAGAGGCCGGTGCCACGCCGGCACCCAACATCGGCACGAGGCGGGCTGGGGCGATCGCCCACCGCCCGGTCCTCGCGCTGCTCATCGGCGTCATCGGACTCGGTGTCATCGCGATACCAGCCCTGGACCTGCGCCTTGGCATGCCGGACGACGGCTCCGCCCCGCCTGCCACCACCCAGCGTCACGCCTATGATCTGTTGGCAGGCGCGTTCGGGCCCGGCTTCAACGCGCCGCTGACCGTCACCATCGACGCGCGCGCCGGGTCGGCACAGGCAGCAGCGGACCAAGCCACGCAGACGATCCGTGGGCTCCACAACGTTGCCGCGGTATCCCCGGCCGTCATCAACCAGGCGGGCGACACCGCCCTGCTCACCGTCACCCCGACGACCGGACCAAGCGATGTTGCGACCGAGAAGCTGGTCCACGCCATCCGACAGCTCCCTAGCGCGCCCGGCACCGCCATCGGTGTCACCGGTCTGACCGCCATCAACATCGACGTCTCCACCAAGCTCGGCGACGCGCTCGTGCCCTACCTGATCGTCGTGATCGGCCTGGCGTTCGTCCTGCTCCTGCTGGTGTTCCGGTCGGTGCTCGTGCCGGTGATGGCCACCCTCGGCTTCCTGCTCAGCATCGCGGCCACGTTCGGAGCCGTCGTGGCAGTGTTCCAATGGGGCTGGCTCGCCAACCTGTTTGGCATCGAGCAGACCGGACCGATCCTCAGCCTCCTGCCCATCGTCCTGGTCGGCATCGTGTTCGGCCTCGCCATGGACTACCAGGTCTTCCTGGTCACGCGGATGCGTGAGGAGTACTCGCACGGCAGCGCCCCACGCCAGGCCATGATCACCGGGTTCGGCCACGGAGCCCGGGTCGTCACCGCCGCCGCATTCATCATGATCAGCGTCTTCGCCGGATTCATCCTGTCGCCCGAATCGATCGTCAAGTCGATCGGGTTGGCCCTCGGCGTCGCCGTGCTCTTCGACGCGGTGGTCGTGCGCATGACCATCATGCCAGCGGTGATGGCCCTGCTTGGCCGCGCCGCCTGGTGGCTGCCCCGCTGGCTCGACCGGATCCTGCCCAACGTCGACGTCGAAGGCGAGAAACTGCACCACCTCCTCGACGACGGACACGACCCCCTCGACGCCACCCACGAACGCGCACCGGTCTAATCGGACCCTCACCACGGACCCGCTGCCCACCGGCCGCGGGTCCGTTTACCTCTCCCGCGAAAGGAAGGACCCCGCCGCGACCGCCCAGTCGTACACACAGAACCTGCGCGGCATCGCCCTACCTCGGCGACCGTGGCGAAGGCGTCGTGGTCGGCGGCGGCCGTTCCGAGACGTTCCAGGAGTGCGGCGGTGATGGTGGGTCGACCTTGACCGTGACACCCCAGAGGTAAAAGCCGTCCAGGACGCCGCGGCCAAGAACGCTCCACACCTCGTCCCAGGCGGGTGTCTCGACGCCGCCTGCCCGCAGGCGGTCAAGGTAGTGCGCGAGAAGGTCGCGTTCGCGTTTTCTACGGTCCGCGTCGCTCAGCACGGAAGCGATGTGGTGGCCGACGTCGAGGTACCAGGGCCCCGTGGCCGCCGAAAATGCCATCCGCCCTCTCAGCACAGTCGCAGCCGTGGCTGCCGACCATGGCCCTCCTAGCACCCGGCCCTCACTCGTCGGGATCGGTGGCTGCGCGAGGATGCCACTTCGTGCTGCTTCGGCTGACCTACCTCGGTGTCACCAACGCCTTCGCGCTGCTGCGCCTACTGCCCCGCGGTGACCGTGACAAGGACATCGAGATCCTCACCCTGCGCCACCTGATCGCCGTGCTGTAACGCCAGCTCGACGCCAACGGATCCAGTTCCGACCCGCCGACCGCGCCCTGCTCGCCGCGCTCCTGCACACGCTGCCGCGGCCAACCCTGCGCCACCTGCGACTCCTCGTACGCCCGGACACCGTTCTGCGATGGCACCGCGCCTTGATCGCCCGCCACCACGCCGCCCTCTCCCGACCCAAGCAGCACGGACGGCCCCGTACTGTGGCCTCAATCCGCGCCCTGGTGCTGCGCCTTGCCCGAGAAAACAGCGGCTGGGGCTACCGCCGCATACACGGCGAGCTCCTGACCCTCGGCATCAAGATCGCCCCGCCCACGGTCTGGGAGATCCTGCACGAGGCAGGCATCGACCCGGCACCCGACCGGACCGCGACCAGCTGGGCCGACTTCCTGCGCTCCCAGGCCCACGCCATCCTCGCCGCCGACTTCCTCGAGACGGTGCCCCTGACCAGGACACGCCTCTACATCCTCGCCGTGATCGAACACACCAGCCGCCGCATCCGAATCCTCGGCACCACCGCACACCCCACCGCAGCATGGGTCACCCAGGCCGCCCGCAACCTCGCCATGGATCTGCAGGACGCCGCCTCGACCGCCGGCTACCTCATCCGCGACCGCGACGGCAAATTCCCAGCGCTGTTCGACGCGATCCTCGCCGACGCCGGGACCACGATCGTGCGCAGCGGCATCCACGTCCCCGCCTGAACGCGATCATGGAACGGTGGGTGCGAACTTGCCGCCACGAACTCCTCGACCGCACCCTGATCTACAACCAGCGGCAGCTCCTGCACGCCCTCCGCCAGTACGAGGCGTTTTACAACTCCCACCCCCACCAGAGCATCGCCAACGCCAGACCACTCCAACCGCTGCCCGAACCAATCACCGAGCCGGACCGGCTGACCCGTCTCACCGTCCGCCGACACGATCGCCTCGGCGGCATCCTGCACGAGTACGAACACGCCACCTGACCTGCCCGGACGTACTTTCGGCAGGTACAACGTCACCATAAACACCCCGCCCGGCCGCCGCGCCTGCCAGCTCACCGAACGCCAACGCCGTGGGGACTCCAGAACCCCGATTCGGCGACGGCCCCGAACAGCGCCAACACGGGACCGATCGTCGTCCCGATCCGGGCGATCAACCAAACAACTACGGCAAACCTCATGCCGCCGGCCTGCCCGCCGCCCGGCGCCCACCAACATCGACATCGACATCGACATCGCGAGTTAAGATTGTTCGCACCGCAAGGACCCATTCGAAGAAAGATCCACAGCTGGCATCGCCGGGCTTCACTCGATGCGACACGCCGCCGGTTCCCTTGGAATCTCGTCGCGGGCGGCACGCTAACGTGGGGCCACGAAAAATGACCGAATTGCCACTATTAACATAGATCTTTCGATGGGAGAGGGCGCGTCATGATCCTTCGTCGCCTGCGCGTGCGGACCTCTGCAGGGGCAATCGCGGCCGTGCTGGTCGGGCTTTCCGGCCTCACCGCCTGTGACATGCCGTCGAACTCGGCCACCAGCGGGGCCGCCGCCTGCCCGACCCAGGCACCAGGCGTGACGCCCACCTCCATCAAGATCGGACTTATCTATCCCGACACCGGGCCCGCCGAGATCGCCTCCGCCTTCAAGGCCGCCCGCAGCGGCGTCGAGGCGCGCATCGACCTGCAGAACGCCGCCGGCGGCGTCCACGACCGCGGGATCGACCTGGTATGGGGCGACGACCAGTCCGACGCCGAGACCTTCTCCAAGGTCGCGCACGACCTCGTCGACACCCAGCACGTCTTCGGCCTGATCGCCACCTCGATCGTCCTCGACGAGTCAGCCGGCTGGCTCGATAAGGAGACCATCCCGGTCACCGGAACCGGGACGAGCGCCACCTGGAGCAACCATCCCAACCTCTTCCATGCCGGCAACCTGTTCAACACCGGCGGTACCTCCGTCTTTGGCGACTTCGTCAAGGCACAGGGCGGCAGGAAGGCGCTCGTCGTCGTCGACCCGAACGTCGCGGCGTCCCGAAGCCTCGCGGCACAGTTCGTCCCCAGCCTGCGAAGCCGCGGTATCCAGATCGTCGACGAGGTCACCTACACCGAAGGGGTCACCGACCCAGCCAAGGTCGCCGACGAGCTGAAAAGTTCCGGCGCGGACACCCTCGTCGGCGCCGCCCAGTCGAGTCCCTTTATCGACATCTATGCGCAGGCCAAGTCTCTCGGGGTCAAGATCAATGTGGCGTTGAATGCTACCGGTTTCAGCCCCGGTCTGCTCGCCCAGCGAGGTCGCGACATGGCCGGAATGTCGATCATGTCAAGTGTCGCCGCGCAGGGCTCCCCCGCGATGAACGCCTACCAGAAAGCCATGACCGTATACGCGCCGGAGCTGGCGGACCCCACCGACGAGCTCGCCCTCGCCGGCTACGTGGCCGCGGACGAGATGATCCAAGGACTCCAACTCGCCGGACCCTGCCCCACCCGCCAGGCGCTCATCCAAACCCTCCGCAGGGTGACGGATTTCACCGCCAGCGGCCTGATCCCCCCGATCAACCTGTCCCAGCCCACCCAGCCGATCCTCTGCGAGAACTTCATCAACGTCGACTCGACGGGTGGTAGTTTCGCCGCCGTCCCACCACCCGCGGCACTCAACCGCGACGGTTACTGGTGTGGCGAACCTCTCTAATAACACCACGGCGCGGACCCTGGCGCCGGTCTTCGCCGGACAGGTCGCCGCGCCGCGGTCACCGAATGGCGACGTGCCAGCGCGACCGACGACGAACCGAACAACCGCGGTCCCGCCACACCGCGCACTACTTCATCGTCGAACTCGAGAGCGACATCAACTACAGGATCAACACTCGACTGTCGGCGAGCCAACAATCCACCTCCAGATGATCCGAGGTTGTGATTTTTGGCGGAATTCCTTAGCCCGCCGCCCCCTTCTCGCTCTCTCTAGGTTTCTTGTGTATCCAGGTCGACGTGGGCCGGGCGGGGTCCGCACGGCCTTGGCCGCTTGGATCGCTCTTCCCGGTCTTGTTCCAGCGACCGGCAGCCAGCCCCCTGCGGGGACGATCCCCGCAGGGGGCACGAGTTCCTGTTGCCTACGGGGGCGTAGAGTTGTCGTCAGGGAAGTCTTGAGGCCGGCGTCCGCATCGGAATTCGAGCAGGACGTCACGATCGGGTCCGTATCCTACGGACAAGGAGCTGCCTTTGCCTCGCCTCGGGATGCCTCCCCGTGTCGCCGTAGGTGTACGGCGTCGCGACAGGCTTCGAACGCATAGCGGCGGGTACCTCGGTGGCGATCTTCATAGAAAGACCCGAGGACCGACTTATCGACGCGCGGCAGCCCGGGTGTACGGCTGACGGACAGATCGACCGAGACATGCCGCCCCAGTCGCCACGCAGCCACCCCCAGACGTTGTCCTCGACGGTCAGCCAGCCGAAGGCATCGTGACGCTAGCAAGGCTGGCATATGCGATACAGCTCTCGCCACGCTGGCGATCTTCTGATCAGGTCGTCGCCATCGAACGGGTCCCCTTGCCGAAGAAAAGACCAGCCGTGCTGGCCAAGCTACGCAGCCACGACCGCCCCGTCGGGCCGAATGATCCCGCCGTAGTCGCGCTCAACAGAATCAACGCCGTTTCGCTCGGCTGTCTGCAGTCGACGTTTGGCGTCCTGGCTATCGACCTCGCCGAGCTCACCTTCGTATCCCTCTGCGGCGCGGCCGCTGTCGGAAGCTACCCGTCACGTCCGGACGTTCTCCAAGAAGGAGAAAAACTGTGATCTTGCTGCGTTCCCATCGAGCGCGGGCCGGGTTGGCCGGCGTCGCGGCGCTGGTGGCCGCGGTCACGTTCGCCTCGTGCAGCTCCACCACCGACAACGGCACCTCCTCGGCACCCGTCGACCTGGGCACGCCGATGGACGCCGCCGCCGCCAGCAAACTGGCGATCGAGAAGGCCGGGCCGATCCAGTTCGCGACCGGCAGCACGGTCCGCGGCGTCAACGGCAAGGTCATCACGATCGGTGGCGTCGCCGACGTCAAGGACACGACCGGTATCGAGAACTTCCCGGGCGTGTGCGACGGCGCGAAGGCGCGGTTCGAACGCGCCAACCGCGAGGGCGGAGTGAACGGCTACACCTTCTCCTACGTCGGCTGCGCCGATAGCGGCGGCGACCCGACCAAGTCCAAGGACGCCGTTACCGAGATGGTCGAGGACAAGAAGGTCTTCGGCCTGGTGCCCTTCACCGCGACGGTCTCCACCGTCGGGGACTACCTCAACGACAAGCACGTGCCCTACTTCGGCTGGGGCATCTCGAACGACTACTGCGGCTGGAACAACCGCCAGTTCGGCTTCTCCATCACCCAGTCGGTCGCCTGCACAGGTGTGCTGCCCGGGCAGACGTTCTACTCGTCCGCCGGCCTGGAAAGCTACCTGGCGGGTGCCGGCAAGAAGCCGGTCGACGTGAGCGCCGCGTTCGTCGGGCTGGGCGCCGCCGCTTCGGAGAACTCCGTCAAAAGCTTCGCGAAGATGGCCGTCGGGCTCGGCATGAAGGCACCCTACGCCAAGTCCCCGATCCCGGGCCCCGGGGCGCCGCCGCTGTCCGACTACACCCCGATCGCCCGCGACATCATCGCCAGCGGCGCGAACCTCGTCGCATCGACGACCGCCCCAGGCACGATCTTCCCGCTCGTCGCCGCGCTGCGCTCCTCCGGCTACACCGGCGACATCCTCATCTACTTCGCCGACCCACGCCTAGCCCCCCTCGCCGACCAGCTCGACGGCGTCTACGCCATGACGCCCAACTTCGGCTCCGGCGTCTTCCCCAGCGCCACCTTCAAGCAGATCGACGCCGACCTGAAGGCCGTCGGTTCCCAGGCCGACGCCAGCGCGTCGGGAACCCTGACCTCCTACGGCGCCGCCGACCTGTTCCTCAAGGCCTTCGCGAAGATCAACGGCTCGGTCACCACCGAGGCCCTCGCCAAGGTCCTCAACTCCGGGTTCGACTACCCCGCGCTCGGCAACGCGCTGTGCGGCTCCACCTGGCCCGCCGGACGCCTCCTGGGCAACGACTGCGCCGCCATCGTCCGCTTCGACGGCCCCAAGAAGACCATCGAACCGATCAAGGACCTCCAGACCTTCGGCCACGAATACCTCTTCCCCCTAACCTGACCACCTCCACGCACGACCCGAAGGCGGTGCGACCGATCCCCAGTCGCACCGCCTCGGCAATCTGGAGGCCGCACCGCCGGCCGGAGATCTGAGCGGTCCAATCAGACGCATCGACCGCCTCGGCGGCCTCCTCCACGAATACCAACGAGCCGCGTGATCAATTGCCTGACCTGCGCAATCGTCTAGTTGCACCCTTCAGGGAGGTTCTGGCCACGCGGGAACGCCAGCAGCCGGCTGATCCGGATGCCCTCGTTGGAGAGGCGTCCTTGCCTGTCAAGAAGCTCTCGTTTCGCCTCATCGAGCCCGGGTCGACCGCCTGCGTGCTGATCGACTCCATCAACGAATTCATCATTTCGGCTGCGAGCTCGGGGGCTTCGAGGTCCACAAATAGTCACGGCTCCGCGCTGACTGGAAACGTGGCCGTAACTTCGCCGAGCCCCTGGTATGTGGCGCGGATCAACGCGCCGGCCTCCACTGAGAAGAAGCTAGTCGATGAACTGGTAATGATGATGTCACCCGCTTTTACAGCCGCACCCCGTCGCATGCGGTTGATTCCGACGACGACTGGGAGAAAGGGGTTGTCGAAGGGGTGGCAGCCGATCACCGAGACGAGTTCACGGTCTGATTCGGTCAACCGCAACGCCACGTCCTCGAATGCCACCTCCCGCCACTGGGGGATCTCGTCACCGACCACGATACAGCCGTTGGAGATGTGGTCGGACAGCGAGCCGTACAACGACCCTTGACCATTGGAGGAGCCCGCGACGAAGCGTGATCCGATGACCTCGAACCCGACGACTGCCGTTACCGCGTCCATGATCTCGCCAATACTGTAATTACGGTCCTGCACGGGCAGGTCGCGGTCGACGCGAAACATGATCTCGGGCTCGATGAGCCGCATCGGCGAGATTAGGGCGGGGATCTCCGCGCCGCTTTGGTAGACGTCGTAGATCGGCGCATAGAACAGCGGGTGCATTGGCTTGTATACCGTATAGCTTTTCCACCCCAGCACCGGTCGGTCGATCCTGGCGCTCACGGCGTCGATGATTCGCTGTACATCCGCCGTGTGCTCCGGCGTCACGTCTGCCGGCAATCCAGCCAGCACCAACCGTCCCTTGCGTGCTGCCACGAGCATGTCTGCCGCGGACCGGATCTCGTCATCGGTGAGATGCTTCACTGCGCGGAACCTCCTGTGCCGTGCGGTATCCGGCGATGACCCGGGCGACCGCTGCTTCGCAGAGCACGCGTGCTTGGAACGCGCCGGCCGGACCGATGGGATCCGCCCCGGCTGCAGTCCACAGTGCGACGCCGGCCACCACGACCCGCGCCTTGAGCCGGTGTCCTGCGTCAGGAATTTCAGGGGCTGGCTATTCCCGGTCCGGCCAGTCCGCCGGTCGGGTTGTTGTGAGGTGTTCGGGAGGGGCCGGTACCTAGTGTCTCGTGATGCTGCTTCCTTGTTGTTTCGACTCCAAGGATCAAGCATATGACCTGTGGAGATGACTTAGAGTGGCATAAAACGGTCCGGAATCACGAGACACTAGGGAAGGCCGGTCAGCCCTTCGGCAGGACCAGCGTCTGGGTCTCCAGGTAGGCATCGAGGCCCTCGATGCCCATCTCGCGGCCGATGCCGGACTGCTTGAACCCGCCGAAGGGGTTCTTCAGGTCCATGTAGGAACCGGAGTTGACGGCGAAGGAGCCGGTGCGTACCCGCTTGCCGACGGCCACGCCGTGTGCCTCGTCGGCGGTCCAGACGGAGCCGGACAGGCCGTAGGTGGAGTCGTTGGCGATGCGGACCGCGTCCTCCTCGGTGTCGTAGGGGATTACCGACAGGACGGGACCGAAGATCTCCTCCTGGGCGATCCGCATCCCGTTGTCGACGTCGACGAACAACGTGGGCTCGACGTACCAGCCGCTGGGGGCGTCCTTGGGGCGCCCGCCGCCGCAGACGAGCCGGGCACCCTGATCGATACCGGATCCGATCAGGCCTTCGACGCGGTCGCGCTGGCGGCTGGCGACGAGCGGGCCGACGATGGTCTCGGGGTCGTTCGGGTCGGCGGCCCTGGTGGCGGCGACGAGGTCGGCGAGTCCGTCGACGATCTCCTTGTAGCGGGAGCGGGGCGCCAGGACCCGAGTCTGCGCGGCGCAGATCTGGCCGCTGTTGGCGAACGCCGCCGGTATCAGTGCCGGCAGCACGGTCGAAAGGTCGGCGTCGTCGAGGACGATCGATGCCGACTTGCCGCCGAGTTCCAGCGTGCAGCGCTTGAGTTGCTCGCCGCAGATCGCGGCGACGCGCCGTCCGACGGCGGTGCTGCCGGTGAAGCACACCTTGTCCAGGCCGGGGTGGCGGACCAGGACCTCGCTCATCTCCCGGTCCGCGGCGATGATGTTGATGACGCCCGGCGGCAGGCCGACCGACTCCAGGACCTCGGCCAGCAGGTAGCCGGTCAGCGGCGACTCGGGCGCAGACTTGACGATCATGGTGGAGCCGGAGGCGAGGGTCGCCCCGATCTTCGAGGCCGTCAGGAAGAGCGGGACGTTCCAGGGAACGATCCCGGCGCAGACGCCGACCGGTGCCTTCGCCACCAGGATCCGGCCGAGGAGACCAGGCCGCTCCTGCTCGAACGGGAAGGTGTCGAGCAGCTCGGCGAAGCCGTCGAGCACCATGGCCGCGGCGAAGGTGTTGCCGAACAGCGCGAACGTGCTCGGCGCGCCCATCTCGGTGGTGAGGGTCTCGGCGAACTCCTGGGAACGGGCCTGGATCGCCGCCGAGATCGCGCGGATCATCGACGCTCGTTCGGCGGGCGAGGTGCCTGGCCACGGGCCGTCCTCGAACGCCGCGCGGGCGGAGGCGACGGCCGCGTCGATGTCGGCCTCGCTCGCCTCGGGGACGGTGGCGACGACCTCCTCGGTTTGCGGGGATATGACGTTGATCGCGCGGTCGCTCGCCGGCGCCACCCACGATCCGCCGATGTACAGGCTGTCCTTCACGATGGTCATCACGATCTCCGGATCTCGGCGAATGCCGCTGGACTTGGGAGGGCTGGTCAGAGGGGCCGCTCAGGCGGCGAGGGCTAGGAACGCCGCCGACGGGCGTCGGTCAGGCGGGAAGGATGCGGACCGGCCGCGCCGAGGTCGTTGGCGGATCCGTAAGCCTCGCGGAGGGGCCGGCCGGGTCCTGGGCCCCTGTCCACGGCGAGCCTGGTCACGAGGTACGGCTTCACCGTGGTCCTGGCGAGCGGCGTCAGTTCGACAGGGTGCGGATCCGGCGATCACCGGTGAGGTACGGGTCGGTGGCACCCCTTGCGGCAGCAGGTGCGTAGGCCACAGCCGCGATGCGACACCCGCCCATTGCCAGTCTCGGCGAGGCTCAGCGCGGCGATGGCTGTTCGCCGCGTATCACCCGACCGGGTCGGGCGTCGGTCGGTTCACCGTCGCGGATCACGACCTGGCCGGACACGAGGGTGGCGGCGTAGCCGTCGGCCCGCTGAATGAAGCGCTTCGCGCCGCCTGGCAGATCGTGGACGATCTGGGGAGCCCGCACCCGTAGCCGCTCGTAGTCGATCAGGTTCAGATCGGCCTTGTAGCCCGGGGCAATCACGCCGCGATCGCGTATGCCGAACAGCCGGGCGGTGTCGCGGGTCTGCTTGCGGATGATGTATTGCAGCGGGAGCCGCGGGCCGCGGGTCCGGTCCCGGGTCCAGAGCGTGAGGTTGGTCGTGGGAATGCTGGCGTCGCAGATGATCCCGCAGTGCGCGCCGCCGTCCCCGAGGCCGATCACGGCCTGCGGATGCAGCAGCATCTCCCGAACCGGATCGAGGCTTGAATCCGCATAGTTCTGGATCGGCATCATGAACAACTGGTCGGGGCCGCCCGCGACCGTGAGGTCATAGAGCACCTCGAAGGCGGTACGGCCGGACGTGCGGGCGAGGTGCCCGATGCTGGCCTCGACGGCCGGTTCGTAGTCCAGCTCGTCGGTGACCGGGATCGTCCGGTCGGCGAACAGGACCAGGATCAACGGCCTGCCTTCAGGATCTGGTTCGGACAGGATCGCGTCGCGGATCGCCGGCTCCCGTAGCCGGTCCAGCCGCTGTGCCGGTGCCAGCGACACGAGCCGTTGCCAGGTCGGCCGGTGCATGAACGGGTGGTAGGTGGTCTCCAGGCCGAACAGCAGACCGGAGGCGCGTCCCGCGACCTGGGGAATCAGCGGATCGCCTGCCTCGGCGGCCGCGGTAGCCGCGGCGAGCAGGTCGAGGTACTCGCGCGGCGAGTCGTTGGTCTGGTTCATGCCGAACGTGACCGGCCGGTCGATCTCCTTGGCGAGCCGGGTCATCCACGCGACCTCTTTGTACGGATCGGCGTGGTCGGCGCCGACGATGCCGGCCGGCGCGACCTCGAAGACACCGGCGCCCACATCGCGCAGCGCCCGGCCGATGCCGAACAACTCGTCCTCGGCGGCAAACGTTCCCGGCACCGGCTCGCCGTCGATCGCACGGTGGGTCAGGGTGCGCGAGGTCGAGAAACCCAGCGCCCCGGCGCGGAGGGCCTCGGCGACCAGCGTCGCCATCCGTTCGATGTCGGCTGGCGTGGCCGGCTCGTTGCGGGCTCCACGCTCCCCCATGACGTAGGCCCGCAGTGGGCCGTGCGCGATCTGGACGCCGATGTCGAGGCTGCGCGGGGTGCTTTCGAGCGCATCGAGGTACTCAGGGAAGGTCTCCCAGGCCCACCGCATCCCCTCGACGAGGGCGGAGCCGGGAATGTCCTCGACGCCCTCCATGAGGCTGACCAGCCAGTCGCGCCTGTCCGGTGCCGCGGGCGCGAAGCCGACGCCGCAGTTGCCGGCCACCACCGTTGTCACCCCGTGCCAGCAGGACGGCGTCAGTAGCGGATCCCAGGTCGCCTGTCCATCGTAGTGAGTGTGGATGTCGACGAATCCCGGCGTGACGAGCAGTCCGTCGGCGTCGATCCGCTCGCGCGCAGCTCCGTCGAGAACGCCCGGTTCCGTCACGGCGGCAAGAATGCCGTCGCGTACTGCGACGTCGGCGACCCGCGGCGTGGCGCCGGTCCCGTCGACGACAGTGCCACCGGTGATGACAAGATCGTACGCGGCCATGATCTGAACCTCGATTCAGAACGTTGAAGAGATGCTACGAATCGGGCAACAATCGCGGTCAACCGATTGGCCGGATCACGTCCCGCCGGCAGGTGCCCTCGTTCCCCGAACCGTGGTGCCTGCCGGCCTGTGGGGTTCCAGAACTCGGCCACCTGCGTCGACCTGGCTTTTACCAGGCTCGTTCGTATTCGTTCGAGTAGAACTCACTGATCACCGCCGAGAGGTCACGGAAGGATGCGTCGCGTGTCGATGACCAGGCCGTTCACGAGGTCACCAGGGGCCCAGACCAGCGCCATGTCATCCGGTGGCGCCGGCTCGGTCGAGGTCAGGAGCGGTCAGCCGGGCCAGTGGGCGTCGACGAAGCGGCGGACCTCATGGTTCAGATCGGCATCCTCCGGTGCCATGCCGAGGAAGCCGGCGTGGCCGGCCGCCTCCATGACGTGCAGTTCGGCGGCGATGCCGGCGGCGCGCAGGGCGCGGTGCATCCGCACCGTGTTCGACAGGAACAGGTCTCTGGTGCCGGTGGTGAGCAGGGTGGGCGGGAAGCCCTGGGCGAAGTCGCCGAAAAGCGGGGAGAGGTAGGGATCGGCCAGGTCGTGGCCGGCGGCGTAGAGCTGGTTCACCGGCATGAGGCTGCCCTGCAGTACCGGGTCGAGGCCCAGGTTCGTCTGGAAGGAGTCGCCGGACTCGGTGAGGTCGGCCTCCGGGGTGTTGAGCACCGCGGCGGCCGGCAGCGGCAACCCCTCGTCGCGTGCCCGTAGCAGCAGCGCCGCCGCCAGGTTGCCGCCGGCAGACGCGCCGCCGACGATGATCTGCTCGGGGTGGTAGTTCTCCAACAACGCCCGGTAGACGGCGACGCAGTCGTCCAGCGGCGTCGGGTACGGGTGGTCGGGCGGCATCCGGTAGTCGACCGCCCAGACCCGGGTGCCCAGCCGGGCCGCGGTGTGCACGGCCATCTCCCGGCAGACCACGCCACCGCCAAGGATCAGCGCGCCGCCATGGATGTCCAGGTAAACGCGGCCGTCGGGCGCACCGGACGGGGTGACCACGTAGACCGGCACGCCGTCGACGTCGGCGTCTTCGACGGTCACCGCGGCGTCGACCGGCCGACTGCCCACCATCGCGGCCAGCATTTCGTGCCGGCCGGCGATCATCTTCTTCCAGGCCGCCACGTCATCGTGCGGCGGGTAGCCGGTGTCCGCCTGCCGTGGCGCGGCGAGGATCGCTCGCGCCTCGGGGCTGATAGACGACGGGATGGGAATGTCGCGCGCCGGCAGGTGCACTGACTGCCGGCCTTCGACGGTGGTCATGATGGCTCTCCCGTGGGCAATGTCGGTGGGCATGCGGGGCACGAGCTACCTCTGGGCCAGCTCCTTGATCATTTCCGCACCGGCGGCCATCCGCTCGGGGTCGTTGTCTGGTAGACCGATCTGTACCCGGTCGACCAGGCCGCCCCAGCGGCGGGCGATCTCGCCGGCGACGGCGGCGGGCTCCACGACGACCGCGAACGCCTCCACGACCTCGCGGGGCACCGCCTGCGCCATCCGCGCCCACTCGCCCCGTTTGGACAGCAGGTGCAGCTCGTCGCCGAGCTCGCCCCAGCCGTGGTGTTCCAGCACGGGCCGGTAGGCCGGAGTGGACCCGTAGAAGGCGAGCTGGTGGCGGGCCGCGCCGAGGTTCGCCGCCAGCTCCGCCTCGTCTCGGCCCGTGACCGCGAAGACCGGGACGGAGACCTCGATGTCGGCCCGGGTCCGGCCGGCGGCCGCCAGCCCCCGCTCCAGATGGCGCAGGGTCACCTCCCGCAGATAGTCGGGAGTGGTGAAGCCATGTGCCAGCAGGCCGTCGGCCACCTCGCCGGCCACCGCGGTCATCGCCGGCCCGACCGCGGCGACGAACACCGCCGGGTCCCCGAACTCGGACGGGCCATGGCTGAACATCGGCGTCATCAGGGTGTGCTGGTAGAACTCGCCTTCGAAGCGCAGCGGGTCGCCGGTGGCCCAGGACGCCCAGATCGCCCGCATGGCCGCGACATACTCCCGCATCCGTGCCGCCGGACGCGACCACGGCATCGAGAACCGTCGGGTGATGTGCGGCCTGATCTGGCTGCCGATGCCCAGCACGAACCTGCCGTGCGAGAGCCGGTGCAGATCGGAGGCAAGCACGGCGAGCGTCATCGGGCTGCGCGCGAACGCCACGGCGATCCCGGTACCCAGCCTGATCCGCTCTGTCGCCACGGCAGCCAGCGTCAGTGGCGGGAATGGGTCGTGCGCGACCTCGGCGACGTTCATCCCGTCGAACCCGAGCTCCTGGGCCAACCGGGCCCGCTCCCCCACCAACGCCAGATCGTCATGAACGATCGCGTCGACCTTCATGCTGCCTTCCTCCAGGCATCGCGCTTCCTGACCGGCGCGGCGCGATTCTCCACAGGCGCGCTCCGAACCGCTTGGTGATGACAAGAACCCCGTGCGCCCCCGGCTCTCCTTCTAGAAAGTGCCCACCGCGGAAGGCGCGTGCAGGTCGGCGAATCTGCCGGCCGCGACGTCGGTATGACGTCTGGCCGCGTTCGGCCGCTAGTAGACGCGGAACGCGTCGAGTGCCCTTTCCGCATATGCGACGTCACCGGTGATCTTGACCCGGCCCTGTCGAGATTCTCGTCCGGTTCCCCACAGGATGAAGTCCGACGTCGTCGACTTCACCGTCGCCCGTGTCGGTTCGTCGGTCGACGTTTCGACTGATGCGGCGTGTGGTGTGAGTCGAAACGTCGCGGCGCCGGGTCCGGTCAGGATGAAGGTCAGCGGGTCGGTGAGCAGGTCCCGGAACCGTTCGGTGGTCATCTGCGGGATGCAGCCCGTGAGCCACCGGAGGGAGGCCGACAGGCGTCCGGCGTCCAGGTCGGGCAGGGTGCGTCGGACTTGCCCGCGAGGCGTGAGGACGTCCCACCGGACGTGGCAGGTGTGGTCGAAGGTGAGGGCGTCGGCGAGGCTCGCGAAGGGATAGGTGCCGGCGGTTCCCATGTCCACCGGCATCGCGGCGAAGTCGTCCGGCAGCGAGGCGAAGATGTTCACCAGAGCGGGCGAGGCCGATCGGAGGATCTCGAGAAGCTCCGCGGCCGGCCGTGCGGCGAGATCCAGTGCCTGGGCGTCGACGGCCGCTTCGAACTCCTTGTTCTTGTCGTAGGGCACGGCGGGCAGCTGTCCGGTTATCGCCGCCACGCCGGCGGTGAGGTGGGCGAGCGTTGTCCGGACGGTCCATCCGTCACAGGCGGACGGGGCTTCCATCTCGTCGGCCGTCAGCCCGCTGAACACGTCGAGGCTCTCGGTGAGTGCGCGCTCGAGCGGCTCGGTGTCGAACGTCGTCAGGCCGCCGGCCGGGCTGGTGTCAGAAGACATAGTCCTCTCCGGTCGCTCGCAGGGTCAGGTCGGTGACTGCCACGCCGAGCGGTTGGTCGATCACGTTCACCACGTGCTCGGCGACCTCCCCCGGTGACAGGACCCAGTAGCGCGCATCCGCTGGGTCCGTCTGCTCGGTGTCCAGCTTCCCCTCGAGGTACCGGGCGAGGTTGTCCTGCCATTCGGAGGCCCGGTGCGCGGCCAGGGGGGCGGCCGCCGTGGGGTCCAGGACGGTTGCGCCGAGGTTCGTTCCGACGACCCCGCTGGGGCGGACGATCGTCACCTTGATGCGCCCCTGGCTCTCGACCCGCAGCGCATTCGACAGCGTCGCGACAGCGGCTTTCGTCGCGCTGTAGACCGCGGCCCCGGCGACGCCGGCGTTGCCGTAGACAGACGAGATGTTGACGATGTGGCCGCTGTTCTGCCTGACCATCTGGTCGTACACGGCGCAGACGCCGTGCAGGACACCCTTGAGGTTGATGTCGATGCACCGGTCCCACGCGTCTGCGGCGCGGGCGTGGTCGGCGAGGAAGGCCAGCGGCATGACACCGGCATTGTTGACGAGAACGTCGAGCCGGCCGTATTGCGTGATCACCTGACTGGTCGCGTCGGCGAATGCCTGCCGGTCGCGCACGTCCAGCCCCAGCCCCAACGCGGCGCCACCGGTGGCGATGATGGACGAGGCCACCTCCGCGGCACCTGATGCATCGATGTCCGACGCGACCGCGGTCGCGCCCCGCGCCGCGGCCCGGAAGGCGATCTCACGGCCGAAACCGTTCGCCGCGCCGGTGACGAGGACGACCTTTCCGTTCAGATTCCCCATGCCGTGGACCCCATCGCATGAAAGACACGTGAAAGATTCGGATGATATGAGTGCTAACGATGGCCGGAACTCCCCGGCTCACCGCCGCCGGCCTGGCCCGTATCTCTGGTTTCGCCCGCTTCCGGGGCCTCGACGGTCACGTACGAGCGGAGAACGGTGAAGGCCGCCGCGACTTCCACGGCCGGGGAATAGTTCGCTCCCCCGGCGAGCCATTTCTCCGTCGCCACCCGAACGGCGCACAGCACGCTTCCAACCATGATGCGCGACTGGAAGAGGTCGACGTCCGGGGCGGCGAACCGCGGCGCGATCGCCCGGGCAATGGAGGTTTCCCAGTCCAGGTGTGTGGCGCTGGCGTGCGCCCGCACCGCCGGGACCTCGGCCCGCAGCCGCGCGTCGAGGATCAGGACGTCGCGCTGCCTGCGCCAGTCCTCCTGGATCGCCAGGAACGCGTTGCACAGCGCGGTGAGCGGTCCCTCGTCCGCCGGGCGGGCCTCAATGGCAGCCAGGACCGCCTCGAGGTGCCCCCGATGCACGCCGGCGACGAAGCAGCTCTCCTTCGAGTCGAAGTAACGGAAGAAGGTCGACCGGCCGATCTCGGCTCGCTCGCAGATGTCCTCGACCCGGACCGCCGCCAGACCGTGCTCCATGGCGAGCCTGACCGCGGTCCGGGCGACGTGCTCGAAGGTGCGTTCCTTCTTCCGCTCACGCAGCGATCTTTTCGTTGCTTCCATCGGTCCGGAGACTCTCACATCTGGTGTCACCTCGGCACGGCCGTCAGGAGTCGGTGTAGTTCGGGGAACGTCGCCGCAGGAAGGCGCTGACCTGTTCCTTCTGGTCCTGGGTGTAGGAGGTGAGGACCTGGGTGCGGTTCTCCAGGTCGATGCCGGCCTGCAGGCTGCCGATCTCCAGCTGGCTCCAGCTGACCTCCTTGGTCATCCACACGCCCATGGGGCTGTTGGCGCAGATCAGCGCGGCCGTCTCCAGCGCGGCGTCCACCACCTTGCCGTCGTCGACGACGCGGTTGACCAGACCGATGCGCAGCGCCTCGTCGGCGTCGACGAGACGGCCGGTGAGCAGCAGCTCGTGGGAACGGCCGGCCCCGATCAGCCGGGGGAGCAGCCAGCTCACCCCGATGTCGCAGCCCGACAGCCCGACGCGCACAAAAGCGGCGTTGAACCTCGCTGACATGGCGGCGACCCGCACGTCGCTGGCAAGGGCTAGCGCGAAGCCACCGCCGGACGCCGGGCCGTTCACCGCCGCTATCACGGGCTGACGCAGGTTGCGCAGCTTGGGAACCAGGGACGCGATGGCCTGCTGCACCCGCATCCCCGTCTGAGGGCCGGATCCTGCCTTGCTCGGCTTCGGCGGCTCGTGCAGGTCTAGCCCCGCGCAAAAGCCCCGGCCAGCACCGGTCAGCACGACGACGCGGCACTCGTCGTCCGCTGCCACTTCGTCGAGCGCCGCGTGCAGGTCCCGGACCAGCTCACCGGACATCGCGTTGAGGCGTTCCGGCCGGTTCAGCGTCAGTAACCGGACGCCCGGGGCAGGAGTGTCGGCCAGGACGGTCCGCCCCGTCTCCGGGGTGCTCCGAAGGTACAGATCGCTGTTGGTCAGCACCGCCGTCTCCCACCTGCCGGACCGATGTCCCAAGTGGGACCTTGTGCCAGTTGGTCAGATCTGTCAACATCTGCCGCAGGCGCCGGCGACAGATTGACGACGCGGCCGGCCATCCCGCCCCCTGGCACCGGGGCGCGCAGCTCCCAGGACCCTTGCCGGCGGGCCGACCTCAGGCGGCGTTGCCCGCCGCATGCCTGACTGACCCCTGCCCACGGAACTGGCCCACCGGCGGATGGAGGAGACATGGGGATAGCAATCGGCGAGGAACACCGGGCGCTCGCCCGGACTACCCAATCGCTGCTGTCCTCGCGCGACGCACGCGCGGCCGGCCGGGCCCTGTTGGACGCCGACGAGGAACACCTGCCGGGCTTCTGGAAGGAGTTCGCCGATCTCGGTCTGCTCGGGGTGCATCTGCCGGAGGAGTTCGGGGGCGGCGGTTTCGGGCTGCCGGAACTTGTGGTGATCCTCGAGGAGACCGGTAGGGCGGTCGCGCCTGGGCCCGTTCTCCCGACGGTCCTGGCGTCGGCGGTGATAGCGGCCAGTGGAGGCCCGGAGGCGCGTGCCCGCCTGCTGCCGGGACTCGCCGCGGGCACGGCCGTCGGCGCCGTCGGTCTCGGCGGGGACCTGGACCTGGACAGCGACGGACGGATGTCGGGCCGGTCCGGTGTCGTCCCGGGCGGCGCGCTCGCCGACTTCGTGCTCCTCGCGGTCGGCGAGGACCTCGTGGTGGTGTCGACGGCCGACCCCGGCGTGACGGACGAGGCCCTCGGATCGTTGGACCGGTCGCGGCGCTCCACTCGGCTCCGCCTTACCGAGGCGCGGGTGGCACCAGGCGACGTGCTGCCGGGTGCGCTGGCCCACGCCCAGGCGATCATGCGGACACTCGTCGCGGCCGAGGCGAGCGGCGGCGCGCACGAATGCGTCGAGGTCGCCGCGGCCTACGCGAAGGTGCGCGAGCAGTTCGGCAGGACCATCGGCACGTTCCAGGCCGTGAAGCACCACCTCGCGAACATGCTGGTCGCCGCCGAGCTCGCGACCGCGGCGGTGTGGGACGCGGCGCGCGCCGCGGCGGGACCAACCGAGGAGTTCGAGCTGTCGGCGGCCGTGGCGGCCACCCTCGCGGTACCGGCCTTCGTCAGGAACGCGGAACTCAACATCCAGGTACACGGCGGAACCGGCTACACCTGGGAGCACGACGCCCACCTGCTCTACCGGCGGGCCATCACCAGCAAGGCCATCGTGCCGCCGGGAACCGCCGCCGCGGACGTGACCCGTCTGGGCGGCGCGGGCGTCTCCCGGACGGCACCCGCGTTCGACCTGCCCGCGCAGGCCGAGGCGGCGCGGCCCGAGATCCGGGCGCTCGCCGCCGAGCTGGCGGCGCTCCCCGATGACGAGCGGCGCCGCCGGCTGGCCGACACCGGCTACCTGCAGCCGCACTGGCCGCGTCCGTGGGGGCTCGGCGCCTCCGCGGGACTCCAACTCGTCATCGAGCAGGAGTTCCGGGCCGCGGACCTCAAGGTCCCCAACCTGATGATCACTGGTTGGGTGATTCTGACCCTTGTCCAACACGGCACCCAGGACCAGGTCGCGCGTTGGGTCCGGCCAGCGCTCTACGGCGAGGAGCAGTGGTGCCAGTTGTTCAGCGAGCCCGGCGCCGGGTCCGACGCCGCCGCCGTGCGGACCAGAGCCGAACGGGTCCAGGGCGGCTGGGTGCTGGGCGGCCAGAAGGTCTGGACCAGTGACGCCCACCGGTGTCGGTACGGCCTTGCCACCGTGCGTACCGACCCGTCGGCGAGCAAGCACGCCGGTATCACCACGATGGTCGTCGACATGGCCACCGAGGGTGTGCAGGTACGGCCGCTGCGCCATCTCACCGGCGACCACTACTTCAACGAGGTGGTCCTCACCGACGTGTTCGTCCCCGACGCGGACGTGGTGGGGAAACCGGGCAAGGGCTGGAACGTCGCCCGCGCCACGCTCGGCAACGAACGGATCACCCTCAGCGGTAACCTCGGTGGCACCACCGCCGACCAGATGTTCGCCCTGTACCGGCAGCACGGGCACCGGGTGCCAGGAGCCGAGACCCGGTTGGGTGAACACGTCGCCGAGGCGATCGCCGTGCGGCTGCTTGACCTGCGGCGAGTGGTCCGCGCCCTGGACGGGAGCGGACCCAGCCCGGAGGGCAACGTCACCAAGCTCGTCACGGCCGAGCACGGGCAACGCGCCGCGACCCTGCTGACCGAGTTCGCCGGCCAGGACGTCGCCCTCGACGACGGCTTCGGCGGGACCGCCGGAAGGTCGCTGCTGGCGACCCGTGCGCTCACCATCGCTGGCGGCACGTCCGAGATCGCCCGGAACCAGATCGCGGAACGGATTCTCGGCCTGCCCCGAGACCCCCTGCTGTCCTAGCGCGGCTGTCCTAGCGCGCACCCGCCGCACAACGAGCCTGAACGGGAGTCCCAGATGGAGATCTTTGCCCGTGACCTCGAGTTTGTCGAGTGCCCTCGCTGGCACGACGGCGCGCTGTGGTTATCCGACATGTGGGCGCACACCGTCTACCGGTTCGACGACGCCGGCGGCCGTACCGCCGTGCACCGTTTCCCCGACGACGAGGACCCCGGCGGCATCGGCTGGCTGCCAGACGGCCGCATGCTGGTCGCCGGAATGGAACACAGCGTCGTCTACCGGATCGAGGACGGCACCGCCCACCCGCACGCGGATGTCTCCCACCTCGCCCCGCACGGGATCAACGACATGATCGTCACCCCGGACGGGACGGCCTACGTCACCCAGCTGGGATTCCCGATGGGCGGCGCCCCGACCGGGCAGCCCACGGTCCTGGTCCGTGTCTGTCCGGACGGCGAGGTGTCGGTCGGCGCCGACCAGATGCTGTGCCCCAACGGGGCGGCCGTCACCGCGGCCGGCGACACCCTGGTCGTGGCCGAGTCCGCAGGCCGCCGGCTGTCCCGGTTCTCGATCAAAAACGGCGAACTCGTCGACCGGACCCACGTCCCCTTGACTCCGCGAAGTGGCGAGGCACTGGTGGCCCCCGACGGGATCTGCCTGGACGAGCGGGGCGACGTGTGGGTCGCCGACCCCTGGGGCCGGCGCATCCTGCACGTCGGTCCGGGCGGCGTCGACCAGCAGATTGACGTCGAGGACATTCCCCTCGCCTGCGTGCTCGGCGGCGATGACCGGCGGACTCTGTTCGTCTGCATGAACACGGTGGCCTTCAAGCGCGACCGGCACGCCGAGCCGACCGGATCGATCGTCCAACTACCGGTGGAAGTGCCAGGAACGGGCCGGCCCTAAGCGGTCCGCGCCAGCCGGTTCAGACGACGAGAAAGGCGTGTCGAGGCGACCATGGTACGACCGGAAATCTCCGTCGCGTTACCTCCGAGCAAGAGCATCGTCGAGTACGCGCGGGCAGCGGAACGACTGGGATACCACCGCGTGTGGGTGTATGACTCGCCGGCGCTCTACGGCGACATCTGGATCGCGCTCGCGCGCATCGCCGAAGCCACCCGGCGCATCGGCGTCGGCACAGGCGTCGCGATCCCCAGCCTGCGCCATCCCATGGTGACCGCGTCGGCGATCGCCTCCGTCGAGGACCTCGCGCCCGGCCGACTCGTGGCCGCCTTCGGCACCGGCTTCACCGGCCGCAAGGCGATGGGCAAGCCCGCGATGAAGTGGGCGGACGTGGCGACGTACATCCGCCAGCTACGCGGCCTGCTGGACGGCGAGGTCGTCGAGATCGAGGGCGTGCCCTGCCAGCTGCTGCACGCGGCCGGCTGGGCGCCGCCGCGCCCCATCACCACCCCCCTGTGGCTGGCCCCCAGCGGGCCCAAAGGCCACGTGACAGCCCAGGAGCTGGACGTCGCCGGCGTCATCGTCCCCACGGTGCCGGAGCCACACCAGCGCACCGGGAGACCGACGGCGCTGCTGACCCACGGAACGATCGTCCGCCCGGGCGAGGACCACACCACACCACGCCTGGTCGAAGCCGCCGGCCCGTGGTTCGCGACCCTCTCGTTCCACGGGCTCTGGGACCTGTCCCCTGACCTGGTCGAGCAGGTTCCGGGTGGCACGGTCTGGCGTGGTGCGATGCTGGCCGCGCGCCCGCCGGAGCAGCGCCACCTCGCCGTACACGAGGGCCACATCACGGTCATCACCGAGCGGGACCGCCCCGCCGTCACCGCGGCCGGCCCCGCCATCCTCGGCACCGGTTGGACCGGCGACGCCGCGACGGTGGCCACCCGCATCCACGAAGCAGGCGAATCAGGCATCACCGAGATCGTCTACGCCCCCGCGGCCCCGGACGTCATCGACGAACTCGAAGCGTTCATGTCCGCCGCCTCGGGCGGGCACAGTCACCACGGCGTCACGCACCCTGGCTGAGCACTCGCGGACGTCGGCGCCGGCGACCTGTCCACGCGGGCCCAACCGGGCTCAGCTTGGTCGGCCTCGGTGTCGCTGACCGCCTCACCGAGGCCGACGGCGCTCGCGCGGTGCCGGCCGCGGGCTCCTCGCCGAACGCACACCGTCCTCTGCTCCGCGGCCGCGGAGGACGCCACTTGCCTCTGCTGGAGGGCTGACATGGTCTATCCCGGTGCGCACGCGCGCACCTCGCCGGACAAGCCGGCCGTCATCATGGCGGGCTCCGGAGCCCGGATGACCTACGCCGAACTCGACGCCGGGTCGACCCGGCTCGCACGGCTGTTACGGGAACGCGGTCTGCGGCCCGGCGACGCCGTGGCTCTGCTGGCGGAGAACCACCTGCGCTTCATGGAGGTGGTCTGGGCGGCGAGGCGGTCCGGGCTATACCTGACGGCGATCAACCGACACCTGTCACCGGCCGAGGCGGCATACATCCTCAACGACGCTGGCGCCAAGGCGATCGTTACCACCGGGGCCCTGGCGCCCACGGCCGTCGCCGCGGTGGCCGCCGCGCGCGGCTGCATCCACCGGTTCGTGGTCGACGGCGCCGCCGACGGCTTCGAGCCCTACGACGACGCGGTGGCGGCCCAGCCCGCGACGCCACTCGACGAGCAGCCGCGCGGCGGTCTGATGCTCTACTCGTCGGGTACGACCGGCAGGCCCAAGGGCGTGCGTCGGCCGCTGAGCGGCCGGACCGTCGACGACCCGAAGGACGTTGGCACGTCGATCCTGGCCCGACACGTGTTCGGGATGGACGAGACCTCGATCTACCTGTGTCCCACCCCGCTGTACCACTCGGCGGGGATCCAGTGGTCGACCGGTGTCCACGAGCTCGGCGCCACCCTCGTGCTCATGGAGAAATTCGACGCCGAGGGTCTGCTCGAGGTCATCGAGCGGGAAAGGGTGACCCACACGCAGGTCGTGCCCACGATGCTGGTCCGGGTCCTCAAGCTGCCTGGGGAACGACGGCTGCGCCACGACCTGTCGAGCCTGCGGCGAGTGATCCATTCGGCGGGGCCGTGCCCGCCCGACGTCAAGCGCCAGATGATCGACTGGCTCGGACCCATCGTCGACGAGTACTACGCCAGCACCGAGGGCGCGGGAATCTCCTACATCAGCGCGGCGGACTGGTTGAAGCACCCCGGCTCGGTCGGGCAAATGCTGAACGGCATCGCCCACGTCTGCGACGACGAGGGCGCCGAGCTGCCCGCCGGCCAGCCCGGCCTGCTCTACTTCGAGCAACCCGACGCCCCGTTCAGCTACCACGGCGATCCCGAGAAGACCGCGGCGAGCAGGCATCCCGACCACCCGAACTGGACGGCGGTCGGCGACATCGGCCGCCTCGACGACGAGGGCTACCTCTATCTCACCGACCGCAAGAGCTTCATGATCATATCCGGTGGCGTCAACATCTACCCGGCCGAGGTCGAGGCCCGCCTCGTGATGCACCCGAAGGTCGCCGACGTAGCCGTCTTCGGCCTACCCGACGCCGAGATGGGCGAGTTCGTGCAGGCCGTCGTCGCGCCGGCGCCCGGCGTCGAGGCGAACGAGGAACTCGCGGACGAGCTGCACCGCTACGCGCGCGACAACCTCGCCCACTACAAGGTCCCGCGGATGTTCAGCTTCCGCGACGAGTTGCCCCGGATGGCGACCGGCAAGCTGGCCAAGGGCCAGCTGCGTGACGAGTACCTGAAGGAGGTCTCCTGAGCGCCGCTCCCTGGGCGCCCCCCACAACCCCGCGCCTCGGCGGCGTCGAGGAGCGGATCAAGTCTCGAAGGAGAAGCTCATGCAGCGTGGAATTCGAACGGCCCTTGTCTTATCCATCGTCTCCTTGGTCGGGATCGCCGGCTGTGGTGGTGGTGGTGGGGTGGACGGAGGATCTGGCGGCGCCGGGGTGGTCTCGGCGGACCCCGCTTTCAGCAAGGAGGGGCCCGACCACGGCTGGAGCCAGACGAACGTGACGCTCGATCCGAAGACGCTCGCCTGCCAGGGGGCGGCGCCAAACCCGAACCGTGGTGTCACGGACACCTCAATCAAGATCGGCGGACTGGCGTCCTTGACCAGCCCGGCTGGCGCGGTGTTCGGCGACATTGACGCGGGCGCGAAGGCGCGTTTCGCGCGGGCGAACGCGGAAGGCGGTGTCGCGGGCCGCCAGATCGACTTCGTCGGAGTCCGCGACGACGGCAGCGACGCGGCTCGGGACGGCCAACAGGCGAGTGTCCTCGTCCAGCAGGAGCAGGTGTTCGCCGTGGCCCCGGTCGCCGTCTCGGCGCCGAACTTCCTGGACACGTTCTGCAAGCAGGTCGTCCCGTTCGTCGGCTGGGGAACGAACACCGCCTTCTGCGGCAACGCCATCGGCTTCGGCATCACCGGCTGCCAGACACCGGCGCCGAAAGCCCAGCGCACGGTCAGCACCGGCCCACCCATCGCCGTCGCGAAGCTGCTGCCCGCCGGCGCCGCGAAGACCATCGCCGTGGTCGGGAATGACGTCGAGGCCGCCCGCCAGGGCAACATCACCATCGGCCAGGGCTTCGAGTCCGCCGGATTCAAGGTCGTCTACCAGAAGTCACCGGTACCTCTGTCCGGCCTGACCGATCCGACCCCCATCGTCAGCGCGATCATGACGGCGGACGGGGGAAAGCCGCCAGCCGCCGTGTTCACGGTCCTCCAGTTCGCCGACTCCGTCAAAATGGTCTCCGCGCTCAAGGCGGCCGGTTACAAGGGCATCCTCATCACCCCGATCTACGACCCCCGCCTCGCCGGCGTGGCCGAGCTTGACGACACCTACGCCATCGTGGGGTGGCAGCCCGGGATCTCCACCGACGTCCCCGCCATCGCGCAGATGGTCAAGGACCTCGCCGCCTACGCCCCCGGGGTCGCGCTCAGCACGCCCGTCATGGCCGGCTACTGGTCAGCGGACCTGGTCATCAGCGCGCTGCGGAAGGTCGGGCGCAATCTCACCGTCGACAGCTTCCTGAAAGTACTCAACGACAACTTCACCAACTACGTCCCAGGAGCGCTGCCCGAGACGCGCTGGCCGCTCAACCACATCGCCCCCTCACCCTGCGGAACCCTCGCCCACCTGAAGGACAAGACCTGGACCGCGCCTCCCGAGACCTGCGGCGTCATCACACCGGCGCCGTAGGCCCCACCAGGGCCGGGACGCATCAAATGTTCGTGGCGCCGCCGCCGCCCGCGGGCGGCGGCGGCGCCACGAAGAAGACGTCGGACCGTGACCCGCGCCAGGCAGGGCACGGGGCGTTGATCGCCCGCCGGGCGTCACCCGAACACCGCTGAACGCCAAACAGCAGCAGCGAGAACGACGGAGGCCGACGATGAGCGCAGAGGCCACGGGTGGCCACTTACTGCTGGTACACGGCGCATTTCACCGAGGCGCCAGCTGGCAGCCGCTGACAGCGGAACTACGGCGACGTGGATACACGGTGGACGCCGTTGACCTCCCCGGCCGTGACGATCCCGCCGTGGCCGCCACCGCGACCCTCGCCGACTTCGTCGAGACCGTCGTCGAACGGATCCACGCCGCCCGCGGGCCGGTCATCCTGGTCGGGCACAGCATGGGCGGCCTCACCATCACCCAGGCGGCCGAGATCGTGCCCGACCTGGTCGGCTGCCTGGTCTACCTGGCCGCGTTCGTCCCGGCAGACGGCCAGTCGCTGATCGACATCGGCGGCCACCAGGACTTCGCCGACTCGCTGGTCATCACCAGCCAGCGGTTCGACGAGGAAAGACGCGTCAGTTATGTACCGGTCGAGCTCGGCCGCGAGACGTTCTACACCGACGTCCCGGAGACCGACTACGGCCGCTTCGGGGCACTGCTGGTACCCGAATCACCCCTCGTAACCGCCGAACCCGTAGCACTCACCGACGAGCGATGGGGACAGGTCCGCAAGGTCTACGTCGAGACCGCGCAGGATCTCGCGCTCCCGATCGCATGCCAGCGCCGGATGCACCAGGCCGCGCGGGTCGACGCCGTCCACACCCTGGATACCGCGCACTCCCCGTTCGTCACCGCCGTGCCCGCGCTCGCCGCCATCCTCGGCGGCGAGGCGGACCGGCTGGCGCTCGGCTCCGGCGGAGCTGGGAAAACCGCGGCGGCGCGGCCCTGACGTCGTCTAGTGAGGCGCCGTCTGCTGCGCGGGTTCCGGAGTAACCGTCGTGGGCGGCCGGGCGAGGAATCGTCGAGTTTCGGAGGAAACCGGTGCGGTCAGGAAGCCGGTGAAACCGTCGAGGGTTGTGGTGACGAACAGGCCGAAGGGGATCACCTTCTGTTGTCTGTTGATGGCGCGTTCCCGTTCGGCCGCGGCGTTGAGGCTGAGGTTCTGCACCTGTCCGACCCGGATGGCCAGTGTCGGTTCGCCGATGTCCGGCAGTAGCCGCCGCACGTCGACGAGGAACTCTTCCCGCGATTGGCGGATGTCGGGCTGCGTGGCGAAGAGCCGCCAGGAGTCCGCGCCTCGCTGTAGCTGTTCGACGAAGGAGACGTAGGAGTTGCCCGGCGATTCCGCGAGTTCGAGGACGGGCAGCAGGTGGGCTTCGAGGCGGGCGCGCAGGTCATCCGGGTCGACGCGTTCCTTCAGCAGCGCGCGTCGTTCGAGGAGGTGCGGAAGGCGGTAGGCGAAGATTGCCTCTATCAGCCGGTCCTTGGTGCCGAAGTGATAGTTGACAGCTGAGCTGTTGGCCGACCCCGCCGCGGTGCCGATCTGTCGCAGGGACACGCCGGCGATGCCGTTCTCGGCGAACAGCCGCTCGGCGGTGGCCAGGAGCTGCAGCGCCGTCGCGTTGAGCGGGGTGGTGGCTGGGTGGGTCACGCCTTGCCCAGGCGCCAGCGTTCAGCGGCGTCCTGGAGTGCCTCGCCCTTGGCGAAGCCGTAGTACGCGCTGAACTGCAGGCAGATCTCCTGCATCTCGTCGTAGGTCACGTCGCCAGTCTCTAGCGCGGAACCCACGTGCGAGAGGATCGGCGCGGGCGAGTCGGACAGCCCGACACACGGGATGGTCACGAGCCGCCGGTCTCTACGTGACAGGTCCGGGCGGCGCCACACGTGCCCGAAGACGAAGTTGAGGATGCCGGCATAGAAGTATGGGGAGTCCGACGGGGGAGCCGGTACGACGTTGACGTCGGCGAACTCCCATTGGCCGTCCAGGATCCGTTGCGCAGGATCGGCGGGACCGAGATCTTCCGGCGTTCGCGTCGGCCACGGCGGCGTCTGCTCGCCGCGCTCCGCGTGGATCCGGTGCCACTGCGTGCGGACCGTCATCTCCAGGTGCGAGCCCTTCGGCCATCCGCAGTAGACCGCGAACTGCAGGGTCACCTCGTTCATCTGCTCGATCGTGAGGTCGCCGCTGCGAAGTGCCGCGTAGACATGGTCGTCGATCGGCTTGGGTGCGTCCGCCGCCGCGACGCAGGCGAGGGACACCAGCCTGCGGTCGCGGATGCTCAGGCCGGGACGGTTCCAGACGTTCCCGAAGAGGAATTCCCGGCTCGCGGCCTCGAACGGCGTCTCGACCGCTGGCGGGTCGATGGTCATGACGGTGCGGTAGACCTCGTCGGGAGTCATGGTCAGTCCTCTCGGTCGGCGGTCTGCTCGGTGATGCGCGCCTGCAGGTAGGCCTCGATGTCTCGCGCCCGCTCGACGAGCTCGGCCTCGACGTCCGGCACGGTGGTTACGAGGAACCGGCCCAGCGTGACAGCGTCCGCGGTCAGCTCGGCGACCCGCTCCGCCGTCACGATCTCGTGCTCAGGAGCGCGAGGCCTGGTGGAGGTCTCCCCGTAGACCCGGAACCCTTCGGGCATGTTGGTGATCACTCCTGATGGACAGAGGCAGGTGACACCCACCCCCCGCGGACCGAGATACGACGCGAGAGCCTCCGACACGCCGACGACCGCGTGCTTGCTCGCAACGTACGGCAGCCGGTCGAAGCCATAGGCGAGCAGTCCGGACGCCGACGCGGTGTTCACCAGGTGGCCGCTGCCCTGCTCGATCAGCAGGGGCAGGAACACCCGGTTGCCGCGGGCGATGCCCATCAGGTTGACGTCGAGCACCCACTGCCAGGCCTCGTCGGGCAGTGACTCGGGCGCGCCCATGGCGAGCACCCCGGCGTTGTTCATGACGAGGTCGACCCGGCCGAACCGCGTCAACGCGGCTTCGCGCAGTCGCACGAGATCGTCCTCGCTGGTGACGTCGGCACGGACGGCGACGGCCGCGCCGCCGGCGGCCTCGACCTCGGCGGCGACGGCATCCGCGCGGTCGGCATCGAGGTCGCTGATGGCGACCCGGGCGCCACGGCGGGCGAACTCCAGCGCGCTCGCGCGGCCGATGCCGCTGCCGGCTCCGGTGAGGACGGCGGTTGCTCCGTCCAGCTTCAGCGGAATCGTCATGCGATGGCCACCGCCTTGGTGCGGACGAACTCGAGCAGGCCCTCGAGGCCACCCTCGCGGCCGTAGCCGGAGATGCCCACGCCACCGAACGGCAGCTCGCATCCCAGGACTGGCGACGCACCGTTGACGTAGACGCCCCCGGCGTGCAGCTGGGTCGCGAGGCGGTTGATCCGGCGTACGTCCTTCGTGTACGCGTAGGAGGCGAGCCCGTATTCGGTCGCGTTCGCCAGCGCGACTGCCTCGTCCTCCGAGGCGAAGCGCATCAGCGAGAGCACGGGACCGAAGACCTCGACCTGACCGAGCTCGCTGGCCGGATCCACCTCGCCGAAGACGGTCGGCTCGACGAAGAAGCCGTTGGCAAGGTCGCCGCCTGGGACACCGCCGCCCAGCAGGAGCTTGCCCGCGCCCTCCGACCGAGCGCGCTCGATCATCCCCACGACGCGTTCCTGCGCGGCCTTCGTGATGACGGGGCTGATCGTCGTCGTGGGGTCGAACGGGTCGCCGCACCGCATCGTGCTCACCAGCGCGACGACCTTGTCGACGACCTCGTCGTAGATGTCCTCGTGCACGAGCATGCGGGTTGCGATCGCGCAGCCCTGGCCGGCGAGCGTGCCGAGGACGCTGTAGCTGTTGATCATCGCCGCGGCGTCGAGGTCGGCGTCCGGGAAGACGATGTTGGCGGACTTGCCGCCGAGCTCGAGGACGGCCGGCTTGAGCGATTCCGCGCAGGCCGCGAGGATCTTCCGGGCCGTGGCCGGACCGCCGGTGAAACTGATCTTCTGCACGAGCGGGTGGCGGACCAGCGCGTCGCCTGTCTCGGCCCCACCGAGCAGCAGGTTGACGACACCCGCGGGGATGCCCGCCTCCCGGATCAGTGCCATGAGCCGCTCGCACGCGTACGGCGTGAGCTCCGACGGCTTGAGGACCACCGTGTTCCCGGCAGCCAGCGCGGGAGCAAGCTTCATGCCGACTGAGAACAGCGGGCTGTTCCACGTCATGATGATCGCAACCACGCCGTAGGGCTCAGGGACGGTGTACGCGAGCTCACGCGACTGCCCCGGGACCGAGGTCACCCGACCCTCGATCTTGTCCGCCCAGCCCGCGTAGTAGGCCATGTACTGCGCCATCACACTGACGGCGAGTTGGCCGTTCCCGAGCGTCATGCCGTTGTCGAGCACCGCGAGCCGGGCCAGCTCATCGCCATCGCTGCGCATCAGCTCCGCGAGCCGCAGGAGGACGGCTGCCCGGTCCGCGGGCTTCCACGCCCGCCACGCGCCGAGCGCGTCTTGCGCGGCGCTGACCGCGGCGTCGACGTCATCGCGCCCCGCGAGCGGGACCGGCCCCTGGACCTCGCCCGTCACCGGGAAGACGTGGTCGTGCACCCCACCCGTGCCGTGCGGGCGCGCTTCCTCTCCGATGTGCAGATGCACCGCTGGGACCGTGCGATCGATCGTCATGCCGACCTCCTCCTGCCTACCTAACGCATGTGCATTTGAGGCGACACTAGTTGACTTAGACCTGATGCGCATGCGTTAGTCGATGGCATGACTCCCACCGAGCTGTTCGACCTGACTGGCAAGGTCGCGATCATCACCGGGGGCGCCGGCGGCATCGGCGTCGTCTATGCCCGCGCGCTCTGCGAGGCCGGAGCGTCCGTCGTCCTCGCGGACCTCGACCTCGAAGCGGCCACGTCGACCGCGAAGACCCTGACCGACAGCGGGTTCCACGCCGCCGCCGCGCACGTCGACGTCGCCTCGGCGCAGTCGGCCCAGGCGATGGCGACAACCGCGGTCGAGGCCTTCGGCGGGATCGACATCCTGATCAACAACGCCGCGATCATGACCAACCTGCCCCCGTACGGCCTGTCGAACATGCCGGTCCCCGAGTGGGACCGCGTCGTGGACGTCAACCTGCGCGGCCCGCTGCTGTGTACCCAGGCAGTGCTCGAATCGATGACAGCCCGCGGCGGGGGCCGGATCGTCAACGGCCTGTCCGCCGGCGCCTTCATCGCCGGCGGGATCTACAGCGTCTCGAAGTACGCGCTGCACGGCCTCACCGTGAACCTCGCCTCCGAGCTCGGCGGACGCGGTATCAACGTCAACGCGATCGCACCCGGGCTCGTCGACAACGACAGCGGATACGTGAGCCTGCCGAAGGACTCAGCCCTCCGGAACGCTCTCTACTCGGGCATCCCCGGCAAGAAGTCCGGGCCGCCCGAGGACCTGATCGGCACCCTTCTCCTGCTGTGCTCGAAGGCAGGCGACTGGATCACCGGCCAGACCATCCTGGTCGATGGCGGCTGGATTTCCCGGCTCTGATCAAGAGGGAACGCCTGCGTCCGCATCACCGGCAGGGCCGCGCCGCAGCCGTCCTCGAGGGTTCGGCCGACAACACCCGGGCGCGAGGTCGTTCGCGGCGACTACCGCGTGGGCCTGCCGGCGCCTCCCACTGAACCTTTTCCATTTGTGCGTCTCCTTGCCCACGGCGGGCCCTATCCGCCAACGGCAATGGAAAAGGTTCACCGTTTGTGCTCTTGTTCGACAGGACAGTCGCCCGACGATTGGTTGGATATGACAGCAGAACTGGCAGAGACGATCACGGCCGCCCCTGATGGCGGTTTCGGCCTCGACCGGAACGCATGGACGGCCGCCGGTGACGGATCCGGGAGCACGGCATGAAGATCGGATTCTTGGGCGTGGGAAGCATGGGCCGGCCCATGCTGGAGCAAGTTGTCAAGGCAGGCTTCCAGGCGTCGTTCTACGCCCGCCGGCCCGAGGTGGTGCGCGAGGTCGAGGCATCGGGGGCGAGCAGCGTACCGACGCCTGCCGCGCTGGCGGCCACCAGCGACGTGGTCGTTGTGTGCGTCTTCTCCGACCAGCAGATACATGAGGTGTGCGGGGGCGACGAGGGGCTGCTCGCCTCGATGCGTCCCGGCTCCGTCGTGGTGATCCACACGACCTGTAGCCCCGACACCGCGCCCGCGCTCGCGGAGACCGGGCGATCCCGTGATATCCGGATCCTCGACGCGGCCTTCAGCGGCGGTCCGGCGGACGCCGCGGCGAGCCGGGTGACGCTGCTGGTCGGCGGTGAGCCCAGCGTTCTGGAGGCGGTCCGGCCTGTGCTGGCCGCCTATGCCAACCCGATCCTGCACGTCGGCGGACTCGGTGACGGCCAACGGGTGAAGCTGGTCAACAACGCGCTGTTCGGGGCGAACGTCGGCCTGGTGGCGGAAGCGGAACGGGTGGCTCGGGAACTTGGGCTCGACCCAGCGAAAGCTCTCGACGCGATCAGCCACTGCAGCGGGAACAGCTATGCCCTCGGCGCGGTGCGCGCGCTCGGCTCGTCGGCTCGCCTCCAGGAAGCTGCCGGCCGTTACATCACCAAGGACGTCGCGACCGCCAAGGCCCTCGCCGCCGCCGCGGGCACGCAGCTTGGGCTCCTGGCGACCGCCGCGGAGTCCGGTCAGCAGCCTGTTTCACCCTCCGTGCAGGCGCTATGGGACATCGAACAGATCAAGCAGCTCAAGGCACGGTACTTCCGCTACCTTGACCTGAAGAACTGGGACGCGTTCCGCGACCTGTTCACCGCGGACTGCAAGCACTACCTCCCGATCGAAGGGGAGAAGCGCTTCCAGCTCAACCAGGAGTACTTCGAATCCACCATCCCCATGCTAGACAACGGCGTGACGACCCATCACGGCCACATGCCAGAGATCACGTTGCTCAGCGACACCGAGGCCGAAGGCGTCTGGTCGATGTTCGACTACGTCCAGCTGGACGGACCTCAGGGCAGACTGAGCCTCAAAGGCTACGGCCACTACATCGAGACGTACCGGAAATGCCCGGACGGGCACTGGCGGATCAGCTCCAAGCGCAACAATCGGCAACGCTTCGACCACAGCGCGGCGGATGGATGAAGCCCGGACGTCGCGGCTATCGTGAGCGCCCCGACCATCTACTGGCAAGCGACCGATGAGGGCGGGCACGCGGACCGTTGGCGTACACGTCGGCTGTAGTCGACGCGAAGCCGGTGCAGCCGCAGCAAACTGATCCGCCACTGGCCGTCCGAACCCTTGCGGTATTCCTCGTGGTAGTGGCCGAAGCCCTTTAGCTGGATCGACCGGTCCGGGGTGCGGAGCTGGACGTAGTCGAACATGGCCCAGACGCCACGGGCGGTGTCCGACCCGGTGACGTCGATCTCCGGCATGTGCCCGTGATGGGTGGTGACCGCGCCGGTGAGCATCGGGACGATCGCGGCGAGGAACTCCTCCCGGCTGGTGTAGATGACGTCCGGAACGTCCTGTACCCAGAGGTTGAGGTCCGGGGTGAAGACCTCGGCCCAGTCGTCCCACTTCTTGGTGTCCAGCAGCCGGAAGTAACGGGCCTTGAGCTGCTTGATCTTCTCGATCTCGACGAGGGTGCCGGCGTCCACGGCTAACTCCCCTCCTGTAACTCCTCCTGGCTCACCGGGCCGGCTCCGTCACATCGTTCGAGCCGGTCATCCGGTCATACGTGGCGACGAACGCCTGCTGGCGCCGGACCAACGCATCCCGGTAGCCACCGTGTGTCACGATGTACGGCTCGTTGCGCGCGAGATCGTCCAGCAGGTTGCGGACCGCGAACTCCGGCGTGACGACGTTCGTCGTGTCGTCCATGTCGCGGCTGGCGAGCATCGCCGCGACATCCTCGTTCCGCAGCAGGGACGGTCCCAGCTGTGCTGGTCGGGCCAGCCTGCTGCTTTCCAGGTGACGGGTGGACATGCTGGCCGGGAACAGGATCGACACCCCGATCCCCTCCTGCTCGAGTTCCATCCGCAGCGTCTCGCCGAAGCCGACCACCGCGTACTGCTGGTGGTGTGGGCGCCGAGGCGGACGCCGGGGTTGAGCACGCTGGAGGAAGCGGTGCCGAAGTCCGTGGCGTTCCGTCATCGACGCCCATCCGCTCCCTCCAACACGATCAGACTCCAGCGCTGGCGGCATCCACCACAATCCGCGCCTCAAGACCACATGTCGCCGCGCGAGACTTTCTGGTGGAGACGCCCGAGATGGCGGAGCATCGACCACGTCCTGGGCGACCTGGCCCACGCCCGAAGGGACGACGAGGCCGCCGAGCCCCTGGGGCCGTTAGCCAGGCAGGAGCGGGACTGGCTGCCCGTGGCCGGATCGAGCCGCTCTCCCGCCCTCCGACTATTGCATATTGGATACGTTTGCTCGACACTCGTACGGATGCTGAACCGGCACTGACGTCGGGGGCAGGTACCGATGGAGAAGTTCGGCGGGCGCGTCGCGGTCATGACCCGCGCCGCAAGCGGCAAACGGCCTCGGCATGGCCGACACCCTCGGCGCGTCCGGGGTGAAGGTCGTCCTGGCTGACGTACGGGAGGAACCTCGCCGGCGCACGGCGCGGGAGCCGGCGTCGACGCGAGCGTCGAGGACAGGAGTGGATGTGGCATTCGCCGACCTCGGTGATGCGCAGCTGTTCTTCACCGACGAGGGGACCGGCAGCCCGCCGATGCTCTTCGTGCACGGGTACACCTGTGATTCGCACGACTGGACCTGGCAGCTGCCGCACTTCGCGGCCAGGCATCGGGTGATCGCCCTGGATCTCCGAGGGCATGGGCACTCCAGCACCCCCGAGGGCGGCTATGAGCCGCGGGTCTTCGCGGACGACGTGGCTCGCCTCGTCAAGCATCTCGGATGCGGGCCGGTTGTCGCCGTGGGCCACTCGATGGGCGCCCTCGTGGTCAGCGCCCTCGCCGTCGAACACCCAGAGATGGTCCAGGCGCTGGTCGCCGTCGATCCCGGCTATCTCGTCGATGACGCACTCGTCGAAGCCATCCCCGCCCTCACGGCCGTCATGGATGCCAGCGATCCTGTGCCATTCGTCCAAGGCCTGCTGGGCGCGAGCGACACCCCGGCGTCAGTTCCCGCGCTTCGCGCCTGGCACCTTCGCCGGGTCGCCGGCATGCCCAACCACGTTCTCCGCGACACACTCACCAACATGGCTGCCGGGTCCGAGGTGACGTCGATGCGCTCCAGCGGGGAGCGCTACCTACGACGGCGACGCTGTCCAGTGTTGTCGTTCTACGCCGACCCTTCGCGGGTGTCCGTGGAGACGACGCTGTTCGCCGATGCCAGCTCCAAGGCCGTCTCCTGGGAAGGATGTGGCCACTGGCTGCACCAGGAACGCCCCGCCGAGTTCAACGCGCTCGTGGACACCTGGCTAGAGTCCATCGCCTGATCCATGGGCGCCTGCCGGCGGGCGATCCGGCGGCTTCGGCACAGCGCGGTTACGGCCAGTGGCCGGTCCTGTCTGACGGCGGCTTCTCCTTCGCCCTGGTCAGCCTTTGTACCGGACCTGTGGGGTGCAAGTAGGCGATCAGGGGCGCTGAGCTGGGCGAACAGCACGGCGGGGATCATGGTGGACATGGTGTCGACGGTCGTGCTCCTGCTGATCCGTAGGCTGCCCGGCGTGGCCGGTCTCGGTGGCCGGCCGGACGAGAAGGACATCGAGATCGCCGTCCTGCGCCACCAGCTGGCGGTCCTGCATCGCCAGCTCGCCCGGCCGCGGTACACCTCATCCGATCGGATGCTGCTGGCCACCTTGGCCCAGCTCCTGCCCCGACCGCGCTGGTCGGCGTTCCTCGTCACCCCTGCCACCCTCCTGCGCTGGCACCGCGAGCTGGGCCGCCGACGCTGGACCTACCCGCAGCCGCATCGTGGTCGCCGACTTGAGGAGGCCACGGTGCAGCTGGTGCTCCGCCTGGCCCGGGAGAACCCCCGCTGGGGCTACGTCCGCATCGTCGGGGAATGCAGCAAGCTGCAGGTCCAGGTGTCAGCCACCTCGGTCCGCAACCTCCTGCGCCGCCACGGCCTCGGTCCGGCACCCCGCCGCGGCGCCGGGCCAAGATGGTCACAGTTCCTGCGTAGCCAGGCCCGCGGCGTGTTGGCCTGCGACTTCCTCACCAACGACACCGTGGCCTTGGCAACATCGCCATAGGCAACGTCGACGCACATGCCAAGAACCTCTCGATCCTGCACGCGACAGATGATCCAGCGGTACGCCTCGCACCGCTGTACGACGTCCTGTCCACGATCGCCCTCGAACTCCGCGACCACCTCGGACAACCGATGCGAGCCGAAACCCGCATGGGCCAACGCGTCGGCGGCCAGACCGACATCCAGCAGGTGACCACTGTCCACCTCATCGACGAAGCCACCAGATGGGGCCTACGACGGCGCGCCGCGTCGACCATCGTCACCGACACACTCGACCGGATCCTGGCGACCATTCCCAGCACACCCGGCGACGAACGAGTCCTGGCCATCATCAAGCAACAGGCCGAACGCGTCCGCCTCGACAGCAGGAGCTGACACCCTCTACCGACCACGTCCATGGCCAGCCGAAGGGCCTGTAAGAACAACGGTGTAACTCCCCTGTGACACTCTGTGCATCTGTGCAGGTAGAGGAGACACCAGATGACCGACACGATGGCTGACACGGCGGCTGGGGCGATCCCGGTCAGACCGGTGGATGGCGATGGGGCGCCGGCGGGCGTGGTCGTGGACGAGGCGCTCGCGCAGAGCCTCGTGGAGAAGGCCCGGGTTGAGGGGCTGTCGCTGACGGGGCCGGGCGGGCTGCTGGGCACCCTGACGAAGATGGTCCTGGAGAAGGCCCTCGCCGCCGAGCTGAGCTCGCATCTGGGCTACGAGGCCCACGACCCGGCCGGCCGTGACGGCGGGAACTCCCGTAACGGCACTCGAACGAAGACCGTGGTCACCGAGATCGGACCGGTCGAGATCGACGTGCCCCGTGACCGTGACGGCACCTTCACCCCGACGATCGTCGCCAAGCGCCAACGCCGCCTCGGCGGGGTCGAGGACCTCGTCGTCTCGCTGGTCGCGAAGGGACTGACGACCGGCGAGGTCCAGGCGCATCTCGCCGAGATCTACGGCACCACCGTGTCGCGCCAGCAGGTCTCGGACATCACCGACAGGGTCATCGAGGGCATGGAGGCCTGGCGCGCCCGCCCCCTGGACGCCGTCTACGCCGTCGTGTTCATCGACGCCATCATGGTGAAGATCCGCGACGGGCAGGTCGCGAACCGGCCGATCTACGCCGCGATCGGCGTCACCGCCGACGGCGAACGCGACATCCTCGGCCTCTGGGCCGGCACCGGCGGCGAAGGCGCCAAACACTGGCAGCTTGTCCTGACCGACCTGAAGAACCGCGGCGTCGCCGACGTCCTCATCCTCGTCTGCGACGGCCTGACCGGCCTACCCGACGCCGTCGCCCAGGTTTGGCCCGACACCATCGTCCAGACCTGCATCGTGCACCTGCTCCGCAACTCGTTCAGATATGCGTCCAAGAGGGACTGGCCCGCACTCGCCCGCGACCTCAAGCCCGTCTACACCGCCCCGACCGAGGCGGCCGCGCTCGACCGGTTCGCCGACTTCTCCGCGATCTGGGAGAAGAAATACCCCGCGATCATCCGGCTCTGGGAGAACGCCTGGGCCGAGTTCGTCCCGTTCCTGCGCTTCGACGCCGAGATCCGGACCGTCATCGCCACGACCAACGCGATCGAGTCGCTGAACTCCCGGTTCCGCCGCTCCGTCAAGGCCCGCGGCCACTTCCCCAACGAACAGGCCGCACTCAAGCACCTCTACCTCACCGTGACCAGCCTCGACCCCACCGGACGCGGCCGGGCAAAGTGGATGATCCGCTGGAAGGCACCGCTGAACGCCTTCGACCTCGCGTTCGACGGGCGCCTCACCGCCGGCCGAAAGTAGCAACTCAATAACAATCCGTTACACCGTTAACTTGACAGTCCCCAGCCGAATGCCAACCAGCGACGGCGGGGCTGTTGCGTTTGGGCGGAGTCGGGACGCGTTGGACCGTCGCTGGCTCGCTGGTCAGATGGCGTGAGCGAGTTCGGTGAACGCCGTCGCGAGCCGCAGCTGTGGGTCGGCGTCGGTGGCGAGTTCGTAGTGGCCGCGGCGAATGTTCTGGATCAGGGCGTGTCCAGTGCTGATCGTCTGGGCGGAGCGTAGGCGTTTGAGCCCGCGCATCGGCCGCAGCCGGGCCTTGAGCTGGGTTGGCTCAGACGGGATGTAGGACAGTCCCCACGCCTCCGTGACCAAGACGGCATCCGGACCGGGCGAGCCGCGTCCCCGTGCCCTCGGCAGACGGTCACCGTCAACGCCGCCTACGCGTTAGGAACGCCGCCTTCATTACACAGAGTCGCCGGAGTTGAATCGATGCTCACAGTGAGTACACCAGCCCACAGAGTCGTTACCAGAACGATCAGAAACCTTTATCGGTAAGAAACACGAGGTTCCCAACCTGACCTGAGAAGAACTTCTCAGATTGGGAGGTCGGATGAAGCTGGGGACATCGCGTCGCCGCCGGATGGCCGGCGCGCTACTGGGCGCGATCGGCATGATCGGTGTGATCGCCGGTTGCGGGAGCTCGTCCGGATCGACGACCTCGTCGAGCGCCGGTTCGGGCACGGTCAAGGTCAACATCTTCGAGGTCGCGCAAGCCGACGTCGTCACCACCCTGGAGACGGCGTTCAAGAAGGAGCTCACGGCCAAGCTGGCCGGACGGACGGTCAGCTACAGCGTCAGCAACGCGAACGGCGATCCGTCCCTGATCCAGAGCATCGCCCGCAACCTTTCCCGGTCCAATTCCTCGCTGATCGCGGTGATCGGCACTCCGGCCGTCATCGCCATGGCGCAGCAGGACAAGACGCATCCGATCATCGCGCTGGCGATGGGGGATCCGGTCGGCGGCAAGGTGGCCGACAGCCTGGACCGCCCCGGGCGCAATGTCACGGGCACTATCGACTTCGTCGACCCCGCCGAGCTCCTCGGCGAGCTGGCCAAGGTCACCCCGGCGCCGAGGCGGATCGGGACGATCTACGATCCGTCGAACGAGAACAGCCAGGTCTGGGTCGCGCAGCTGCGGACGGCGATCAAGGCGCGGCCCGGTCTCTCACTGGTCGAGGCAACCGTGGCGGGCGCCGGTGACGTGCAGAGCGCCGCCCGATCCCTGGTCGGCCGGACCGACACGATCCTCGTCGGACCCGATGCGGCCGTGGCGTCGGGCATCGCGGCGGTCGGCGCGGTCGCCCTGTCGAACAAGATCCCGCTGTACCTGACGTCGGGAGACGCGACCACGAGCGGGGTGCTGGCCACGCTGGGGCCGAGTTACGCAGACCTAGGTTCGCAGGGCGCCGACGTCGCCGTGAAGGTCCTCGACGGTGCCCAGCCGGCGGCTACCCCGTTCGGCCGGCCGGGTGCGCTCGAGTGGGACGTCAACCATTCGACGCTCGGCGCGCTCGAGGTCACCATGCCGTCCGCGGCGATGGGTTAGCCATGCGATTCCTCGTCACCGACACCCTGATCGCCGGTCTGCCGCTGCTGCCGGTCGTCATGGGCATCTACCTCGTCGTCCGCATCAGGCAGGACTTCGACCTCACCGTCGACGGCAGCTTCACTTTGGGCGGCGCGATCACCGCTGTGCTACTCAATCACGGACTGGGCGTGCCGCTGGCGATGCTCGTGGCCGTGGCCGGGGCCGCCGCCGCGGGGCTCGTCACGACCGGGCTGCACCTGGCGTTTCGCATCCCGGTCATTCTGGCCGGGCTGGTCATGAGCATCGGCATGACGACGCTGAACCTGCACGTGCTGGGACGGCCGTCGATCAGTCTGGACAGCGGCCGGACCCTGTTCGGTGGACTGATCGGCCTGGCTCCGGACGTTCAGGACTGGCTGACGATCGCGATCCTCGCCGCGTTCGCCGCCGTGTTCCTCGCCGCCGTCGGTTACCTGTTGCTCACCGAGATCGGTCTGGCGTTGCGGGCCACCGGGGTCAACCCCCGGATGGCCCGGGCTCAGGGCGTCGACGACCGGCGTTCGCTGGCGCTGTGCCTGGCGCTGGCCAACGCCAGCGCCGGATTGTCGGGCGCGCTGACCGTGCAGTCCCAGGGCTTCTCCGATTCGTCGACGGGCACGGGCACACTGCTGGCGGGTGTCGGCGCGGTGATGCTCGGTGAGCTGATCGCCCGGCCGGGCGGGGCGTCCCGGGTCGGCCGGGTGATCGCCGCCGTGGTCGCCGGCACGTTGCTGTACCGGTTGATCCTGGTCGGCGCGCTGCGGGCCGGGTTGCAGGCGACCGACCTGTCCGGCATCACCGCACTCACCCTGGTCGCGGCGGTCGCGCTCAACCGTTACCTGCCCGAGATCGGCCGAGCGCTGGGCCGGTTCGGCGCGGGCGGCCGTCTCGGCAGCCGGGCGGTGGCGTTGGACGGCCCGAGGACCGCCGCCGTGGCGGGTGGCCGGCCGGTGGCCGACGACGGTCCGACTGTCCCTCCTGCCCGCCAGCCCGCCGCCGCCGGGCGGGCCTCGGCCTCGGCGACGATGAAGGAGGCTGGCTGATGCTGAGGCTGGACGGAGTGCGCCTGGTCCACGGCGCGGGCACCCCGACGGAGGTCGTCGCGCTCGACCACGTCGACCTGGAGATCCCGGCTGGTCAGTTCGTCACCGTCGTCGGCAGCAACGGCGCCGGCAAGAGCAGCCTGGTCAACGTGGTGGCCGGGGTCTACCGGCCGACCCGGGGGCGGGTGCTGCTCGGCGGCCGGGACGTGACGCGGCTGGCGGTCCACGCCCGCGCCGGCGCGGTGGCCCGCGTCTTCGACGACCCACTCGCGGGCACCGCGCCCGATCTCTCCCTGGCCGACAACCTCGCTCTCGCCGCCGCCCGCGGCCGTCGGCGGCGGCTGTCGCCCGCGGTCACCCCGGGCCGGCGCTCGGGCATGCGCGAGGACCTCGCCGTGCTCGGCCTGGGCCTGGAGCGCCGCCTCGCCGACCCGGTGACGCTGCTGTCCGCAGGGCAGCGGCAGAGCGTGACGATGCTGATGGCCGGCCTACGGAAACCCAAGCTCCTGCTGCTCGATGAGCACCTGGCGGCGCTGGACCCCAGGACCCGTACGCGGGTCCTCGACCTCACCCTCCAGATGCACGAACGACTGGGCTGCGCCTCGATGATGATCACGCACAGCATGCGCCACGCGATCGAGGTCGGCGACCGGCTGTTGGTGATGTCGCGCGGCCGGGTCATCTACGACGTGGCCGGGCCCGCTAAGACGGCGCTGACGCCGTCCGACCTGGTCGACATCGTGTCCGGGCTCGGGGACGCCCCGTCGGACCGGCAGCTGCTCGCGGGGTGATCGGGCCAGCCGACAGAGATCGAGCTCTACCGAAGCGGCGGCCGGGACGCAGGCCGTCCGCGCGGCGACGTCCTGATCGCCCGGCACGGCCGCCGATCAGACAGGAGTGGAGTGGAGTGACACGTGACAGCCACTGACGCCTCGACCCAGGCCGCGGTCCCGCCGGCGCGGCCCGCCCGGCCGCGGGACGCGACGGCCCCGACCGGGACCGACCCGAGCCCGTTCGTCTCCTTCACCTCAGCCGACCGGTTCGCCACGGTCGGGGAGATCTACGAGGAGGCCCGTCGCGCGCTGCCCCCGCAGGTGTGGGACTTCCTCGACGGTGGTTCGGGCGGCGAGCAGACGCTGCGGGCCAACCTGTCGTCGTTCGAGCAGTGGGCGGTGCTGCCACGGCTGATGACCGGGGCCGGCGAGCCGGACCTGGCCCGCACCTTCCTCGGCATCGAGCTGTCGATGCCGGTGCTCACCAGCCCGTTCGGCGCCGACCGGCTGATGCACCGGGACGGCCAGCTCGCCGTCGCCCGGGCGAACGCCAAGGCCGGCGTGGCCTCGATCGTGCCGGAGGCCGGGTCGTACTCCTGGGAGGAGGTGGCGACGGCGGCGCCGGGCGCCGCGCGGATGGCCCAGCTGCACCCGATGGGCAACCCGGCGAACTTCGCCGCGATGCTGCGCCGGGCCGCCGCCGCGGGTTTCAGCGCGCTCTGCCTGACGCTGGACTGCCCGACGGCCGGCTGGCGCGAGCGCAACATGCGCAACCGGTTCGACGTGGCCGTCGACGTGGTCAGCGGCAACTACCCGCACGCCGGTCCGGCCGACCTGGCCGACACCCTCGGCCAACTGTTCGTCCGCCGGGAGCCGATCTGGACCTGGGACGAGCTCGCCGGGCGGATGGCGGACTCGCCGCTGCCCTGGATGGCCAAGGGCATCCTCACCGGTTCCGATGCCGAGGCGGCCGTGCGGGCCGGAGCCGCCGCGGTGCTGGTCAGCAACCACGGCGGCCGGCAGCTCGACACGGTGCCCGCGGCCCTCGACCAGCTTCCGGAGGTCGTCGCGGCGGTCAGCGGTCGGGTGCCCATCGCGCTGGACTCGGGGATCCGCCGCGGGAGCGACGTCGTCAAGGCACTGGCGCTCGGCGCCGACGTCGTCGTCATCGGCCGCGCCGCGGCGATGGCGCTCGCGGCCGGCGGCGAGGAAGGCGTCGGCCGGCTGCACGAACTGCTACGCGAGGAGATCTCGACGACCATCAAGCTTCTCGGAGCAAGCGGCGTCGACGAGCTGACCGACACGATGATCAGACCGTCGGCGGCGTCGCGATGGTGATCGGCGCGAGGACCGGATCCGTCGACCGGCCACGCTCGACCAGGACGACCGTGCCGCTGCCGCCCGGGCTCGCCGGCCTGGCCCCGATCAGCGCCGCGGTGCGGGTCGATGACCTGGTCGTGCTCTCGGGCTGCGTCGCCCTGGACCCGGCGACCGGCCGGCCGCGCGGCAGCACGACGGTGAGCCAGGCGCGCGACATCTTCGGCCAGATCGCCGAGGTCCTGGACCGGGCGGGTGGCCGCCTCGCCGACGTGGTGCGCTGCGTGTGCTACCTGACCGAGGCCGCCGCCGCGCCGGAGCTCGACGTCGCGTTCCGGGAGGCCTTCCCGGTCGACCCGCCGGCCCGGACGACCGTGGTCTGCGGGCTGGTGCGGCCCGGCCTGCTGGTGGAGATCGAGGCGACGGCCGTGCTCGGCTGAGCGCCGGGGCGGCCGGGTAGCCGAGTGCTACTCGGCCGCCCCGGCGGGCCGGCCGAGGGCGCGCAGCACGCTGCCGGTCAGCTCGGCCGCGATGCGCGCGGACGGCCAGCTCAGGCTGTCGTGCAGATCGACGACCACCCGCTCGTCGAACACGGTCACCCAGATGAGCACCCCGTACTCGGCGGGCCCGGGAGGAATGAAACCGGCCTCGGTCAGCGCGGCCAGCAGCGGCGCGAGCGCCCCGAACAGCCGGCCGATCACCGGGTCGTCCGCGCGCAGCCGCTGCAGGAAACCGCGGGAGGACCGGACGTGCACCACGGCCGGCCCCCAGCTCACGGCCTCGCGGACCCACAGCTCGCACACGGCGACGAAACGGCGCAGCACATCCGGCGCGGCCGGCACCGCCTCCATGTGGCTGACCAGGGTCTCCACGAGCTGCGTGTAATAGGCGTCAAGGGCCGCGTCCACGTCCGGGAAATGTCGATAGGCAGTGGCGGTCGACACACCGGCCTCGGCCGCGAGATCCACGAGGCTGAACCGCCCGCCGTGTTTCGCGAGCAATCGCTCGGCCGCATCCAGAAGATCCCGCCGGCTCGCCAGGTAATCCCGCCTGATCCGGCGGCTGCCCGGTTCCTCGCCGCGGATCGAACCGCTCGCCGTAGGCGTGTGAACCACCCTTTCCATCGTCCAGTCCCGCCGAAACGAGGCAGAAATATGCACCAAGTGTAACATGCCGATATAGAATGTTAACATTCCTTCGCTTGACACTCGGCGGCCGCCGTCCGCACCATAAATGAAAAGACATTCTCAGTTCGTTGGTCCGATTCTCGTTCGGTCAACGCCGAACCGCGGCACGCAATAGGCGCCTGCGGTGAACGCTCCGTTGTCGTGCTCATATTCGCGACGACCCACCCCTGGTAATCCCCATTCCCCCACCGGCTCCCAGCGAAGGAATTGCTATGTGCGCCTCCCTTTCGCCACAGCCCGCTCCCTCGGCGGCCCCCGCCGCGCCGCCGCCCGCGACCATCGGCCCGGTGGCCGACATCTTCTCCTCCTACGTGGCCGCCAGCGCGATCTCAGCCGCCGTCGAGCTCGGCCTGTTCGACACGCTCGCCGACGGCGGCACCTGTCGGGCAGACGACCTGCGCCGTGGCGGCGAGCCGGTGTCGCCCTGGGTCGCGCGCGCCCTGCTCAACGCGCTGGCCTGGGCCGGCATCGTCGAGCTGGACACCTCGGACCCGGCCCTGCTGGTCCGGCCCGGTCCGCGCTTCGCCGACGCGTACGAACTGCGTGGCTACTTCTACTGGCTGGTGCGCGGCAACGGCGAGGTGTTCACCTACGCGGCCGACCTGGCGCCCGACCGGGACGAGGTCACCTATCACCGCGACATGCGCGCGGTGGCCCTCAGCTCCCGGCTCATGGGCAACGGCGAGGTCGAGCCGCTGTTCGACCGCGTCCTGGGCGGCCTCGAGCTCACCCGGGTCGCCGACCTGGGCTGCGGCTCGGGTGGGCGCCTGGTCCGGATCATGAAGCGGAATCCCGGGGTGACCGGGGTGGGCATCGACCTCGCCCCCGCCTCGGTCGAGCTGGCGGGGCAGGTCATCGCGGCCGAGGGCCTGGCCGACCGGCTCAGCGTGCGCCAGGGCGACGTCCACCGGCTCACCCCCGCCGACGACCTGTCCGACGTCGACGTCGTCACCTGCGTGTTCATGGGCCACGACTTCTGGCCGCGCGAGTCGTGCGTGCGGGTGCTGACCAACCTGCGGATCGCCTTCCCGAACCTTCGGACGATGCTGCTCTGCGACGTTGTCCGGTCCGAGGACACGCCCGGGCCGGACACGCCCATCTTCCGGCTCGGCTTCGAGGCCGCCCACGCGCTCATGCACACCTACCTGCCGACCGAGGCCGAGTGGGGCGAGGCATTCGCCGAGGCCGGCTGGACGCCCCGCGCGGCCCACCACACCGTCGCCCCACCCGGCGGCGTCCTGTTCGAGCTCGTCCCGGTCGCGCCGGCCGGCGCCGCCTCCGTGGACGTCGTGCAGGCCGTCACCGAGACCGTGTCGGCCGCGCGGTGACCACCGTCAGCCGGCCGGCCAGGGTGGTCCCGGACGCGGACGCCCTCGCCGAGCTGGCCGCCGGGCTCGCGGGCACGGTGTCGACCCGGCCCGCCGACCTCGACACCCACGGCCGCGACGAGAACCACCTGGACAGCATCCCGCCGCGAGCGGTGGTGTTCGCCGAGACCCGTGACGACGTCGTCACCACGATGCGATGGTCCGCCCGCCACGACGTGGCGCTCATCCCGTTCGGTACCGGCACCAGCGCCGAGGGCCATGTGGTGCCACTCGGCGGCGAGGTGAGCCTCGACGTCTCCCGGATGAACCGGCTTGTCGCGCTGTGCCCGGAGGACTTCCGCGCGGTCGTCCAGCCGGGCCTGACCAGGAACGGGCTCAACTCCCGGGCGAGGGAGTTCGGGTTGACGTTTCCCGTCGACCCGGGCGCGGACGCGAGCCTCGGCGGGATGGCGGCGACCAACGCCAGCGGCACGACCACGATCCGCTACGGCGGCATGCGGGCCAACACTCTGGCCCTGGAGGTCGTGCTGGCCAGCGGTGAGGTGCTGCGGCTGGGCCGGCCGGTCCGCAAGTCGAGCAGCGGCTACGACCTGCGCGACCTGTTCATCGGCTCGGCGGGCACCTTGGGCGTCATCACCGAACTCACCGTCGCGCTGCACCCCGTACCCGAGGAGATCGCGGTTCTGCGGGCGTTCTTCCCCGACGTCGCCGCCGCGGTGGCCGGCGCCTTCGCCGCGGTCGGGACCGGGCTGCCCATCGCCCGCCTCGAGCTGCTCGACGAGATCACCGCCGGCCTGCTCGCCCAGGACGTGCCCGGCCTGGTCCCGGACGCCCCTGCCCTGTTCGTCGAACTGCACAGCTCCACCGCGGCCGGCCTGGCCACCGAGCTGGACATCGCCCGCCGAGTCCTGCTCGACGCCGGCGCGAGCACGGTCGGCACGGCGACCGCGCAGGCGGAGCGGGAGGCCATCTGGGAAGCACGCCACCGCCTGTACTGGTCGATCCGCCGGGCCTTCCCCGGCCGGCGATACCTGATCACTGACACGGCTGTGCCGCTGTCGGCGATCGTCGAGCACGCGCAGGTGATCAGCGAGCTGCGCGCCGATCTCGGGCTGGACGTGGTCACCACCGGTCACGTCGGCGACGGCAACATCCACACCGTCGTCGCGGTCGCCGAGGGCCAGGACGCCCCCGCCGCGCTGTTCTCGGACCAGCTGGTCCGCCACGCGCTGCGCGTCGGCGGCACCTGCACCGGCGAGCACGGCATCGGCCTGAGCAAGCGCCAGTACCTGACCGCCGAGCACGGCGACGCGGCCCTGTGGATGGCCCGTATCAAGGACCTGTTCGACCCGGCCAACGTGCTCAATCCAGGGAAGGTCGTCGGGCCCGACCTGCTGTCGGACGCGCTGGCGGCCCGCTAGTCGCCCGAAGGCCTCACCCAATAGCCGGGGCCGCCCCCGGCGGCACCGGCGGCGTCGACCCGTCCCGCGCGTGGAGACCTCCAGGAGTCGGCCGTGACCACCACACTCGATCCCGCCCCAGCCGCGTCCGTCGCCTACCTCGGACCGGCGGGTACCTTCACCCACCGCACCGTGCTGGCCGATCCGGCCCTGGCCGCGCTGCGGCACGTCCCCTGCGCCGACCCCGACGAACTCATGGCCCGGCTCAGCGACGGCTCGGTCACCTACGGCGTGCTGGCCTGGGAGAACTCGGTCGCCGGCCTGGTCGGGCCGACGGCCGACCTGCTCGCCGGCCTGGGCACCGGAAAGGCCGTGGACCCGTCCGAACGAAGCCAGGTCCGCCTGCACCGCGACGTCGTCATCCCGGTCCGGTTCCAGCTCGTCGGCCGGCACGGTGCCAGCCCCGAGGCACTGCGCACGGTCTCCTCACATCCGCACGCGCTCGACCAATGCCGTGCCTGGCTGGCCGAGCACGCCCCGCGGTCCAGCCTGGTCCCGACCCCGTCCACGACGGCCGCGCTCGAGCTCGCCCTGGGCGACCCGACCGGCCGAACCGCCGCGGTCACGCCAAAGGCGGGCCTCGCCGCCCCGCGGCTCAGCGTTCTGGCCGACGACATTGGGGAGACCGCCACAGCGGAGACCCGGTTCGTCGTCCTCGGCCGCGACGAGCCGGCCCGCACCGGACGCGAGCGGACGGTCATCGCCTGCTTCCAGCGGCGCGACCGGCCCGGATCGCTGATGACCGTCCTCGAACCGTTCGCCCGCGCCGGCATCGACCTGCTCCGGATCGAATCCCGGCCGACCCGCGACGGGCTGGGCCGCTTCTACTTCCTCATCGAGTGGCACGGCCATCCCGACGACCCGCCGCCACGGGCCGTGCTGCGCGAGCTGGCCGAGCACGGCGTCCGGGTCCGCGTCCTCGGCACCTTCGACGAGCCCGCCCCGAGCCGCCCCACGCCCAGCCGGCCCACGCCCAGCCGGCCCAGGAAGGCCGGGTGACCAAGGTGGACGCATCCCCGGGCTCGTTGGGACCGCGGCGCCTGGGGCGTGCTGCTGATCATCAGCCTTCTCTCCGGGCGACTCGTCGAACGGTTCGGCCCCCGCACGCCGGCCCGCGGCGTCGCGTTGCTCGGCGGCATCGTCGCCGGCTCCCACTCGGTCGCCGCGGGCACGCGGGTCGGACTGGCCGTGGCCGCGGCCGCCTACCTGCTGGCCGCGCTGGTCTGCGGGGCGCTGCCAGGCCGGCTGGCCCCGCCGAGACCGGCAGTCACGAACGACGACGAAGGAGACACACCATGCGCTTGAAGACCGGCCGCACCTGCTCTCGGGACGTGCCGCGGTGACCGCCGGCGAACTCGACGCGCGACCGCACCCGGCACCTAGCCGGTCTTGGCCGACCGGCCTCGACCTGCTCGGCCCCGAGACCCCGGACATCTCCACGATCGACTCGGTGACTGAGGGTCGCGAGATCATCGACGAGCTCGACGACCTGATCCGCGACGTGATCGTGCTGCGGCGTCGGGTGGCCTGGCGGATACAGAAGCTGCGGATGACCGCCGGCGGAGGGCGGATCGAGATGACCCGCGAGTACGAGGTCACCCGCAGATTCCTGGACGCGCTCGGCCCAGCCGGCAGCGAGGTCGCGGTGGCGTTGCTTCTGCTGTGCCGGGGACCGGCCCCGTCGGTCGACGTCCGTCCGTCCACCGAACATGACTAGGCGCGATGATGATCAGATGGCTTGCCACCCGGTCGCACCGTCCGTGCCGCGCTCGCCGCTGGGATGGCCGGGATGGACGCAACACCGGGGAGATCGCGCCGGCCCGAACGGTGCCACGCCGGCCATGGTCGGTCAGCCGGTGAGCCTGCGGACGCCCAGCACAGCGGCGGCGACCGCCGTGGGCGGGAACGCTGGCGCCAACCAGTCCGTGGCTGGACGCTGGAGCCGCCGGGACTGGTCGGTGCTGCTCGTCACCTGCGTCGGGCTGTTCGTCACCCAGCTGGATCTGACCGTCGTCAACGTGGCGGTCGGCGCGATCGGTCGCCGGCTGCACGCGTCCACCGGCGCGGTCACCTGGGTGGTCGACGGGTATTTCGTGACGTTCGCCGCGTTCATGATCGGTTTTGGCGACGTCGGCGACCTGTTCGGGCGCAGGCGGGTCTTCCTGGCCGGGCTGGCCGGCTTCGCGGCCGCGTCGACTGGTTGCGCGGCCGCGCCCGGAGTCGGCTGGCTGATCCTGTTCCGCACCTTGCAGGGCGTCGCCGGCGCTGCCGTCCTCGTGTCTTCGCTCGCCATCCTCACTGACGCCTTCGACGGGACCGACCGCACCCGCGCGATCGGCGTGTGGTCGGCCGTGGCCGGCATCGCCCTGGTCGTCGGTCCACTCGTCGGTGGTCTGGTCGTGGACGGACTGGGGTGGCGGTGGATCTTCTGGATCAACGTGCCGATCTCGTTCGTGAGCATCGCGGCCGGGCGCAGGGTGCTGCGCGAGTCGCGTCGCGGCGGCCACGACCGCCACCTCGACCGCGGCGGCCAGATCCTCGCCGTGCTCATGCTGGGCGCCCTGGCCTGGGGGCTGTCCGAGGCAGCCGCGGAGCCCGGGTCGGTCATCGGATGGCTGGCGCTCGGCGCCTCGGTCCTGCTCGCGGCGGGATTCGTCGCGGTGGAGCGCCGGTGCGCGACGCCACTCGTGCCACTGTCGGTGTTCCGTTCGCGAACCTTCCGGGGCGCCAACCTCGCCTCGCTGCTGGTCAACTTCGCGACTCTCGGCCTGCTTTACCTGCTCAGCCTCGATTTCGAGCATGTGGACGGCCGGTCAGCCACCGCTACGGGCGTCCGCATCGCTCCGCTGTTCGCGGCCTATGCCGCCGTCAGCATGCTCGCCGGGCGGATCGCCGACCGGTTCGGCCAACGCGTCCCGGGGACGCTTGGCGGCTTGGCCGCCGGTACGGGTGTCGCGCTCGTCGCAGCCGACCGGGCGTCGGGAGTCGCTGCCACCGCCGGTCTGGTGCTCGCGGGCGTGGGCATCGGGCTGGCGCTGCCGGCGGTGGTGTCGACCGCGGTCGCGGCCGTCCCGGGAGCGCGGGCCGGCCTAGGGTCCGGGCTGAACAACACCGCCCGCCAGATCGGCGGAACCCTCGGCATCGCGCTGCTCGGCGGAGTAGTCGCGGGCGCGGGAAGTGAGCGGGCGGGTATCGGCCGAGCGCTCATCGCGGTGGCGGCCGCCTATACCGTCGCGGCCGCCCTCGCGGCTTCGACCCTGCGGCGCCCGGCCCCCGTTCGGGGCGGCCCCGCGCACGTCCCGAGCCCCGGTGGTAGCGACGGTCATCACGGAAGGCAGCAGCCATGATCGTGCTAGTTCTGTGCCGCGACCGGACCGGCACCCAGGAACTCCGCCGCGCGATCAGGCCCGCGCACCTCGAGTACATGATGGCCGCCCGGTCGAGGCTGGTCTTCGGTGGCCCGCTGACCGCCGAGGACGGGCTCGCCATCGGTGCGGTGTTCGCCCTGCGAGTGGCCACTACGTCCGAAGCCTCGCGGTTCCTCGCGGGCGAGCCCTACCACCGGGCCGGGGTGTTCGAGTCCGTCGTCGTCCATCCCATGCGACAGATGGTTCCCGAGGACCCACCCGGGCTGCTCGACGCCGAGCTGGACCGGGCTCGGGCGGCGGCAGCCGACGCCACCATGTCGTCCTAGGCGCCGCCCGGAGCCGAAACCGCGTGCTGTTCATTGCGGCAGCCACGGAGCGGACAACACCGTTCCGCTCGAGCCTCCTCGGCTATCCGCGAATAGCGCCTTTCCCGCGTTAACTGACACGCCAGCGTCGCCGACGCCGCTGGGCTAGCAGAGCCCATTTCCTTGCCGCGGAAACGCGGCTATAGCGACCTGGAGAAAAGGCCATGACATCTTCTATCGACGTCGGCAAACCATCCCTGGCGGCTCGGCTCGATCGCCTGCCGGTTGGCAGGATCCACCTCGTCGCGGTCATCTGCGTCGGGCTCGGGTTCTTCTTCGACACCTACGAGGTGTTTCTGGCCGGCACGTTGTCGGTCGTGCTGAAGGAGAGATTCGGATTCGGAGGGGATGCGCTCAAGCTTCTGCTGGCCAGTGCCTTCGTGGGCCAGTTTGCCGGCGCGCTGGTACTCGGCCGGCTGGCCGACCGCATCGGCCGCCGCAACTCGTTCTTGCTGAACCTGCTCATCTACTCGGTGTTCTCGCTGGTCGGCGGACTGGCGCCGAACGTCGAGGTCCTCGTCGGCGCACGGTTCCTGGCCGGGATGGGGCTGGGGGCTGAGCTCACGCTCGGCGACTCCTACCTGTCCGATCTGCTGCCACCGCGGGTGCGCGGCCGGCTCATTGCCGTCGCGTACACGATCGGCTTCCTTGGCGTCCCGGCCGCCGGGTTTCTCGGCCGCGGGCTCGTGGCGCGCAGTCCGGTCGGCGTCGACGGATGGCGCTGGATGTTCTTCCTCGGCGCTCTCGGCGCCGTGCTGGTGTGGGCGCTGCGGCGGGTGCTGCCCGAGTCGCCGCGCTGGCTGGAGTCGGTCGGGCGGCATGAGGAGGCCGACCGCATCGTCACCGCGTGGGAGACCGACGCCGTCCGGCGTGGGCACGCCCTTTCCGAACCGGTCCCCGTCCCGGCCCCGACGGCGCCTCCCGAGACAGCACTGCGGCGCCCGCCGTTCCGTGTGTTGTTCACCGGGCCGTTCCTGCGGCGCACCGTGATGGCTTGGATCATGAATGTGATGTCGGCGATCGGCTACTACGGATTCGGCACGATCGCGACCCTGGTGCTGGTCGCGAAGGGCTACACGGTGCTTACCTCGCTGAGCTTCCTCGCCCTCACCTATGTTGGCTATCCGCTCGGCTCACTGCTGTCGCTGCCAGTGATCGAACGCTTCGAGCGCCGTGCCGTCGTGGCGGTCTCGGCCAGTGGAATGGCCGTCACCGGGCTGCTGTTCGGGTTCGCCGGCTCCGGCACCACCGTGGTTTTGTGGGGAACGCTGTTTACATTGATCAGCAACGTCTACTCCAATGGTTACCACGTCTTTACGGCCGAGCTGTACCCGACCGCGGTGCGTGCCACGGCGGTCGGCGCGGCGTACGCGCTGAGCCGGCTCGTCACCGCCGCGCTGCCCTTCGTCCTCATCCCCGTCCTCGACCACGCCGGGTCGGGAGCCGTGTTCACCGTGGTCGCCGCCGCCCTGGTCATCCTGGCCCTCGACGTCCTCGCGCTCGGGCCACGCACCACGGGACTGCCGGTGGACCAGGCCGCCGCTCTGCCCCAACGGCGGCCAGCGCCAGCACCCACCGCGCGCGAACTGACACCGGCCCTGGAACTGGACCAGCCCGGTGGGCCGCGGCATGCCTGACGGCGCGACCCCGGCAGCCCCGGTCGCGGCCGCCGGGATCGCCGCGGTCGCCGCGGGCGAGCGCGCCCCCCGTTCCGCGGCCGACGTCGCCGTGGCCATCTGCGCCGACCTGCTGCGGATCGACACCTCCAACTACGGCACCGACGACGGCCCGGGCGAGCGCACCGCCGCGGAATACTGCGCGACCGTTCTGGCCGACGCGGGCCTGCCTGTCGAGATCATCGAACCCCGCCCCCGACGCACCACGGTCATGGCGCGTTGGCCCGGACTGGACCGAACACGGCCACCGCTCCTCATCCACGCCCACACCGACGTCGTCCCGGCGGAACCGGCCATCTGGAGCAGGCACCCGTTCGGCGCCGAGCTGGCGGACGGATGCCTGTGGGGTCGCGGTGCGGTCGACATGAAGTACTTCGTGGCCCAGGTGCTTGCGGTGATCCGGGCCTGGTCAGGCAGCGGGCAGCGGCCGGCCCGTGACGTCGTGCTCGCCTTCGTCGCCGACGAGGAGAACGGCGGCCGACTGGGCGCGCGGTGGCTGGTCGAGCATCATCGCGACCTACTGGACGACTGCACCGAGGCCATCGGAGAGGTCGGCGGGTACTCGGCGCGGCTGCCCACCGGGCAACGACTGTATTTCATCGAGACCGCGCAGAAGGGCGTCCTCTGGTTCGAGGTCACCGCGCGCGGTCCCGCCGGGCACGCATCGATGATCAATGACGGTAACAGCGTGGTGAACCTAGCCGAGGTCGTCGCCCGCATCGGCCGGCACGAGTTCCCGTATCGCCTCACCCCGACCACGCGCGCCCTGCTGCAGACCGTCGCCGACTGCGTCGGCGAACCGTTCGATCCGGTTGACCCAGAAGCGTTGCTGCACCACCTCGGCCCGGCCGCCCGCATGATCGCTTCGTCACTGCGCGACGTCGCCTCGCCGACCGAGTTGGCCGCGGGCGGAAAGACGAACGTCATACCGCCGCACGCCACAGCGCGGTTTGACTGCCGGTTCCTGCCCGGCTCCGAAGAAGCCTGCGCGGCGCGCATGCGCGAGCTGATCGGGCCGGGCGTCGACCACCAGATCGTCTACCGCGCCATCGCGGTGGAGACCGAATTCAGCGGGCCTGTCAGCGAGGCGATCACGCAGGCAGTCATCGCCACCGATCCCGGCGCAATCACCGTTCCCTACCTCCTGCCCGCGGGCAGCGACGCCAAGCACTTCAGCCAGCTCGGCATCAACTGTTTCGGATTCGCTCCACTGCAATTGCCCGACGGTTTCGACTTCCCCGCGGCCTTCCACGGCGTGGACGAGCGTGTGCCGGTCGACGCGATCCGCGCCGGAGTCGCCATCCTGGAACGATTCCTGCAGTTGTGCTGAATCAGGCTCCCGGGAGGAGGACCTCGTGGCGACGTTGTTGCGTCGAAGCGGACCGAGGCGTGGTACGGGCCGGCGAGTCTGTTGCACCGGCCGGGGCCATCTGTTCAGGAACAAGAAAACAAAGATCGAAAATCGATCAGGCGAGGATCGTCGAGAAACGTGTTCGATCTTCTGGACGACGAGTGGTGCGGGTTCGGGCGCGCCGGTGGGTGCCCGAAATCGGGTCCGGTCAGGCTGCCTGCAGGTATTCGTGGATGAGGCCGCCGCGCCGGTCTCCCGGAAACCACTCCACCGGCACACCCGCAGCCGCCAGAACCCGCCCAGCCGAACCCGCATCCGGGAACACCCTCGCGAACTCCGCGACCCCACCCGCCGACAAGCCACCCACCGGCAGCCACCCCCGTCACCGACCAGCCACCAGCCGTGGCAGACCAGTGACCCAAATGAACATCATCCCACCGGAACGGAACGACGGCCGCGCACCCCAGGCAGTGCACACGGATCTCTACGACGCAGTGACGAGCATCACAATCGATCAGTCCAACTAGATGAGCAATTTCGGTTCCTCGCCTCATCGCAAGAAATCGCTAGTGCTCCAGGGAGCATCGCCCCGAGGTTCGCCCCGTAGCGCCCGTCGGCACGCGATCAACTGCCATCAAGATCGACTAACGCCGCTTCGGCCTGGATCGTGGCGGGATGGTTCTCGCCAAGCACCCTCCGCCGACGCGCGACCACCTCCGCTCGCAGCACCCGCGCGGCCGCAGCGTCGCCCAGGCGAGAGAGAGTCACCGCGAGGTTCGCCACAGCACCAATCGTGTGCGGGTGATCCTCACCAAGCACCCGCTGCCGCCACGAGAGCACGTCCTCATCCAGCGCCCGAGCAGCCGGATGATCCCCCTGCGCCCGCAACGTCGCCGCCAGATCCGACGCGGCGGTGACCGTGTCCTCGTCACTGCCGGGGGCGGCGCGCCCTGGCTTCCGCGCCGAGCTGGCCGCCCGGACGCTCACCCGGGAAGGGCGGGGCGAGGGGGGTGCCGGCGCAGCGGCGGCGGCCGGAGAGCCTGGGCCGCGTCCGAAGCGAGATCCCCGGTTCGCGCGCGCGCCCACGCAACCAGCCCGACGACGTCGATGCCATGCGGCGCGGCGGCCGCGTACGGGGCGATGGCGTCAACCGACCGCGACAGCAGCGCCACCGCGCTCCTAGCGTTGCCGCGCGCCGCGTGGGTGAGGCCGACCGCGAACTGAGCCAATCCCCGCCACAATGCGCGCTCGTCGGGTGGCGCGGTCTTCCAGGTGTTTTCCAGGACCTCGTGGGCGTGGAACGGCATTCCCGCATCGAGCAGCCGCTGCGCCGCCGTCAAGGCCTCATCCGGCGAGTACCCCACGACTTCGGACTGCCACACGACCCCCTCGGCGCCTCGTGGCAGCGGTCTGCCCAGCCCGTCGCGCGGCCGCGCGTTCCGCGCCCGGCCGCCGTCGTCGCGATCTCGTTCAGGCCTTGGTATGGGGTGCGTCATCGCGCGCGGCCCGTCGAGTCCTCCAACAAACGCACACCCACCATGCTCGCAGACGGCGCGGGGGAACCCCTACGACGACGTGTACCGTGCGTGCGCGGTCGTCGACGTCAGACCAAGCTTGCGAGACGAGGAGACGCTGGGCCGGGGTAGTTGGGGCACATCGTCCGAGCAGGCGTCAGCCCAAAGCGTCGGTGATCGGCGCGTCCGTCCCCATCGTCACGATCAGCTTCCGGTTGGCGAACTCCTTGATGCCGAGGTGAGACAGCTCTCGGCCATAGCCGGACCGCTTGATGCCGCCGAAGGGCAGTTCCGGCTCGGAGGACGTCGGATGGTTGATCCACACCATCCCGCTCTCGATCCGGCTGGCGACTGCACGCGCCCGGGAGATGTCGCTGCTGAATACCGCACCGCCGAGACCGTAAGGCGAGTCGTTCGCCAAGGAGACCGCCTCGTCATCGTCTTGTACCCGATAGACGACCGCGATCGGTCCAAACAGCTCTTCGCGAAAGGCGCGCATCTTCGGCGTCACGCCGACGAGGACCGTGGGTTGCACGAACGCTCCGGGGTGGTCGGCGTGCCCGCCGCCGACGACCGCGGTCGCTCCCTTGTCCAGCGCGTCGCGGACCTGGTCCACCAGCGTCTGGGCGGCCTGCTCGGAGCACACTGGTGCCAGCGTGGTGGCCTCGTCAACGGGGTCGCCCGGAACCAGCTTGAGCATCCGTTCGGCCAGCGCGGTCACGAACCGGTCGAATACCTCGGATACCACGATCACCCGCTTGGCGCTGACGCAGCTTTGCCCCATGTTGTGCAGGCGGCCGACCAGGGCCGCTTCGACGGTGCGGTCGAGGTTGTTGTCATCGAGCACGATGAACGGGTCGCTGCCGCTCTCGGCCTCCTCGACGTTCCGAACACATGCGCACTTACGGCTAGCACGGAAAAAAGCCGAATGTGTACCCTCGGCGCGACCTAGCTTGGTTTACCCGGTGGTCTTGGTGGTAGTCGGACAGGACGTGGCCAGTCGACGTGTACGGGTCGATGAAGTGGGTAGCATCGGCCAATATTCGGGGCTTCGAGCCTGGTGCGTTCGGTCTAACACGAGACGGATGTCCGTCATTGGCAACGTATGTCATCTGGCCGGGTTTCGGATTGCTGCCGAGATGCGGTGCTGGATGTCGCGAACTGCCGAAGTCCGGTAGCGGCACAGCGACAGGGACCAAGGACGGCCGCGGTTGCCGGCTCCCGAGACCGCCCCGCGGCACACCCGCATCGGAGAAGCCCATGACGATTACGGACACAGTCGGAGTCACCGAGTCTCCGGATAGCTACGGCGCGTATCCGCGGCTGTCGGCCGGCCAGATCGAGACCCTCGCGACCCGGGGCGACCATCGGGACGTCGCGCCCGGCGAAGTGTTGATCCGGGAGGGCGAACCGAGCGATCGGTTCGTGGTCATCCTGCGGGGTTCGGTGCAGGTGATCACGGGCTATGGCAGCGACGAGCCCCGGCGGCTCCTTGTCCACGGAGCTGGGCGTTTCCTCGGGGAGCTCGGCCTCCTGGCCGGGCAGGCGTCCTTCTACACCGCCGTCGCCGGCGGGGGCACCAGGGTCCTCGTCGTGCCCGTGGAGCAGCTCGCGGAGCTCCTGCAGTGCGACACCCGGCTCGGTGACCTGATCGTGCGGGCCTTCTTCATCCGGCGAGAGATACTCGTCGGCCTCGATGCGGGTTTCCGGATTATTGGCTCCCGCTACAGCGCGGACACGCGACGGCTGCGCGAGTTCGCGGCCCGAAACCGCCTGCCACACCGGTACGTCGACCTCGAGGAGGACACCGACGCGGAGGAGGCCCTGCGCTCTCTCGGCCTGACTCCCGAGGACACACCAGTCGTGATCTGGCGGGATGGAAAAGTCCTGCGCAACCCGAGCAACGCGCGGCTGGCGCAGGCGATCGGGCTGACGACCCCGCGCCCGGACAGTGGGGTTCGGGATCTGCTCGTGATCGGAGCGGGACCAGCCGGGCTCGCCGCCGCCGTCTATGGCGCCGCGGACGGCCTGACCACCACCGCGTTCGACGCGACCGCCACCGGAGGCCAGGCGGCGACGTCCTCCCGGATCGAGAACTACCTCGGGTTTCCCGCCGGGATCTCGGGGGCGGAACTCGCCGAGCGGGCCGCTATCCAGGCACGCCGGTTCGGTGCCGAGATCAACCTACCGGCCGAGGCCGTGTCGCTGGTACCGGACGGCGAGCTGCAGGCCGCGTCGCTGGATCTCGACGGCCAGCGGGTTGAGATCGTCAGCCGGACCGTCGTTATCGCCACCGGCGCCCGCTACCGCGAACTGGACGTGCCCGGTATCAGCGAGCTCGCAGCAACCAGCGTGTGCTACGCGGCCACCTTCATGGAAGCCCGACAGTGCGCCCGTCACCCCGTCGCCGTCGTGGGCGGCGGCAACTCGGCCGGGCAGGCCGCCGTCTTTCTCGCGGGGGTTGCGCCGCGCGTGTACCTGCTGGCCCGCGAATACGATCTCCATCAGAAGATGTCGAAGTACCTGGTGGACCGGATCAGCCGTCATCCGCGGATCGTTGTCCGCACTCATACCGGCCTGCAGCGCGCAGAGGGAGACGGCTGCCTGGAAGCGCTCGTCCTGGAGGACCTCCACACCGGCGAGCACGAGTCGATAGCCGTCCACATGCTCTTCGTGTTCATCGGCGCGCGGCCCCACACCGACTGGCTGGGCGACATCGTCGCGCTGGACGCCGACGGATTCGTCCTGACCGGAACCGACGCCGTCTCGGCCCCCCGGGGCGACCACTCGCGGCGTCTCGGCCGCCCGCCACACCCTCTGGAAACCAGCCGACCGGGGGTGTTCGCCGCCGGAGACGTCCGACACGGCGCCACCCGAAGGGTCGGCTCCGCCGTCGGCGACGGTGCCGCCGCCATTCAGATGCTCCACGACCACCTCCAGCGGACCGGAAGCGCGGCGCGCTGACGACAGGTCTCCAGGCGGATGCCGGCGGCCCAGCAGCGCACCGACCCCGCCGGCCGGCGATCCCCCGGCGGCCCATGGGCTCGGGCAGCTCTTTGCTGTGGTGCGCTCTACGCATGGGCTCAAAGACTCCGGTCGTCAAGGGCGGCGAGCGCGGCGAGGGTCTCGCGGGCGAGCTCGAGGTCCTCGCGGGGTTCGATGACCAGCACGGGGACGGGGGCGTCCGGCGCGCTTACCGGTCCATCGGCGTCGAGCCGGTCGCGGATGGGAGGCCGGACACCGAGGATGCCCAGGCCCGCGCACACAGCGGTGCGGATCTCGGGCTGGTCCCAGCCGATCTCGCCGGTCAGGACAAGAGCGTCGAGGCGGTCGAGACTGGCGCTCGCCGCCGCGATCTCGCGACAGAGCCGGTGGCTGTAGTGATCGAGCGCCAGGCGCGCCGCCTCGTCGCCGGAGTCCGCGGCGACGACCAGGTCCCGGGTGTCGTCCGAGAGGCCGGACAGGCCGAGCAGGCCCGACCGATGGTAGAGGCCGTCGGTGACCTCCCGCAGGGTCAGCCGGTCGCCCTCGAGCAGCCACAGCAGCACACCCGGGTCGATCGCACCCGACCGGGTACACATCGGCACGCCATCCAACGGCGTCATCGACATCGACGTGTCGACACTGAGGCCGTCCCGGACCGCGGTCACCGACGCGCCACCCCCCAGGTGGGCCATGACGAGATGCAGTCCATCCGGCCGCCGACCCAGCAGGTCCCCGGTGCGCCGCAGCGCCCAGGCGTAGGAGAGCCCGTGGAAACCGAAACGGCGCAGGTGATACTTCTCCCGCCACGGGGCGGGCAGCGCCAGGGTGGCCGCGACCACCGGCAGCCCCCGGTGGAACGCGGAGTCCGGGCAGACCACGTGCGGCACGTCCGGCAGCCTGCGCCGCAGGTTGTCCAGCAGGTCGAGCGTGGGCGGCAGGTGAAGGGGCGCCAGACCGGCGACCGCCCTGACCTCGCGCAGCACCTCGTCGTCCACCAGAGAAGGCCTGGTCAGGGCCGGACCACCGTGCACCAGCCGGTAGCCCACGGCGCGCACCGGCCGCGATACGACCTCGCTGAGAAATGCGTCGACCGCCGCGGCCGCTGCCGGCGATCCGGGCGGCTGCTCGAGGTGGCGGCTGGCTACGACCCGATCTCCGGGCCCGGCCAGGACCAGCCGCAGGCTCGATGATCCCGGGTCACAGGCCAGGACGACCGGGTCCGGCGCGGTGGTCGGCGACCGCGTCGTGGCCATGGCAGATCCCTTGGGAGCGTGTCTCATGTGGGGTGGGCCAGCGTCGAAGAGTTCCCGCGGCGCCTGGCGGGACACGCCGGCTGGCGGCGGTCAGGGCGTCAGGACGGCCTTGACGCACTCGTCCTCCTTGTTGAGGAAGGTCTCGAAGGCGGAGGGCGCATCGTCAAGGCCCATGCGATGGGTGATGACGAAGCTCGGGTCGAGCTGATCGGCCTGGATGCGTTCGAGTAGCGGCTTGGTGTACCGCTGAACGTGGCACTGCCCCGCCCGCAGGGTCAGCCCACGATTCATCAGTGACCCCATCGGGAACTTGTCGACGAAGCCGCCGTACACGCCGATGACGGAGACCGTTCCGCCGTTGCGGCAGTTGCGGATCGCCTGCCGCAGCGCGAAGGGGCGGTCGCTTTCCTCGCCGGGCCGTCCTCGACGACCTCGGCGTCCCACTCGACGTGAGTCCCCGCCGGACCCTTGGCCTTCCAGTGCGAATGCCCGTCGACAACCCGCACCGAGTCCAGGTGGTACATGAATCTCGGCAGCCGCTCGAAGTCATGCCAAGCCTCGTAGAGCTCCGTCGGAGACCGCCGGATGGTGGCGTTCGCCGTCGCATGCACCGGGTGCCTGGACCCGGCTGTCCTGCGTTCCGCCTCGGTCATGGCGGCCTGCTTTCTGGCGGCGATCACATCCAGCGCCGTGCAGCCGACGACCGCCGCGGTGGCGACGCTCAGCCGGGTCGCGCTCCGAGGATGGAAGCGGTACCGGCTCAACGCGAGCCCGAGCGCCGAGAGATCCAGCACGTCTCCCGCGACCCGACCCCACAGCGCGCGTTCCGGGCATCTGCTCACGAAAACCCCGACCCCGGCCGAGACCTCCCGAACCCCGAACAACCGCAGAACAGACCGGTTCGTGGCCGAGTCGTCGACGCCAAGCGTTCTGGCCAGCGAGTGCGGAGCGCCGATCTCGGTGGCGCCGAGACCCAGACTGAACCAACCGAGGGCGGTGCGGAGGAACTCCGCACCGGGCCGTCCAACCCGGCTGAGCCGTTCGCCAGGCTCGCGGCGCTCGCTGTCGCCGGGCCGCTCGACCGGGCCGAACCGCCTGGATCGCCCGTCGTCGTGCGGCAGCCGAGTACTCATGATCTCTCCTGCCTGTCTGGCCGGCGTCAGGGGCCTGCCTACGTCCCGGTGACGTCCGGCGGAACGTGCCGCCTCGCCAAGGGCTGCTCCCCCGCCGGGGAGCGGAGCGTGTGCACGCCGATCGCGCCGGCCCGACGCACCGCACCGGGCCCGTGGGGCATCCGGTTGGAGCGCTCGCTGGTGAATGTTCATCCCGCGGTGGGCGCTTTAACGCGAAGCGAAACCGGACCGTGCAGATCTTCGCCCATGTTGAGCGGCGTCCGGGTCGGGAACGAGGGCGTTCGCCGTTGCGACCTCGCGGCCTGGACGTGGCGTTCTCACCCCGGGCCGCGTGCGTGTGGGCGGTCCCACATTGGGATCCCGTGCCTACCGTCCACAAAACGTGGCGGCTCCGATCGACCCGGCGGCCCCATGGCGCGAGGCGGAGACGGGCGGTCGATGCTTCACACCTTCCTCGCCCGAAGAATATGGTGAAGCCAGACATCTCGGCGTCATGCCCGTACAGGTGAGCCGTCACGCGATAATGATTCGCGTCATGTTTATCGGCGGGGCGCGATCCTGCCCAAAGTTTGGGGTGTCACCGGTAGGGAAGGGCAGCCAGCGGTGAACCCGCGGGTAGCACCCGTTGGGCCGATATCGGGCGGCGTGGCCGGCTTCGTCTGACTGGCTCAGCCAGGACATCTCTAGCCGGGATGGTTTGGACGGCCCGTGGTGGCTCGTTCGACTTCTGACCGTTTCCGCTCGCTCCTAGCTTAGGAGCAGGTTCATGGCCAAGGCAGTAGGTATCGACCTGGGCACGACCAACTCGGTGATCGCCGCGTGGGAGGGTGGTGAAGCCAGGGTCATCCCGAACTCCGAGGGATCGCGGACGACTCCGTCCGTGGTCGCGTTCACGGAGAGCGGGGAGCGGCTCGTCGGTCAGTTAGCCAGGCGGCAGTCGATCCTCAACCCGAAGGGCACGATCTCCTCGGCGAAGCGGTTCGTCGGGCGGCACTACGACGAGATCAGCGAGGAAAGTAAGGCGGTCGCCTTCGACGTCGTGCCCGGCCCCAGCGGCTCCGTCCGCTTCAAGGTACGGGACAAGCTCTATTCGCCGGAGGAGATCAGCGCGCTGGTGCTGCGCAAGCTCGCCGACGACGCCGCCAAGCAGCTCGGCGAGAAGGTCACCGAAGCGGTCATCACGGTGCCCGCCTACTTCAACGACGCGCAGCGCACCGCCACCCGGGACGCTGGCCGCATCGCCGGCCTGGAGGTGCTGCGGATCATCAACGAGCCGACCGCGGCCGCGCTGGCCTACGGGCTGGACAAGAAGCAGCACGAGACCGTGCTCGTGTTCGACCTCGGCGGCGGCACGTTCGACGTGAGCGTCCTCGACGTCGGCGACGGGGTGGTCGAGGTGCGCTCGACCGCCGGCGACAGCCACCTGGGCGGGGACGACTTCGACCGCCGGCTGGTCGACCACCTGGCCGACGACTTCCAGCGTGACCGGGGCATCGACCTGCGTGCGGATCCACAGGCGCTGCAGCGACTCTTCGAAGCCGCAGAGAAGGCGAAGGTCGAGCTGAGCTCGGTGACCCAGACCCAGGTCAACCTGCCGTTCATCACCGCGGACGCGTCCGGGCCGACGCACCTGACGACCACGGTCATGCGCTCGACGTTCGAGCAGATCACCGCCGATCTGCTGGATCGGACCATGGGACCGGTGAACCAGGCAACGGAGGACGCCAAGGTCACCCCGGACGACCTGGACGAGGTGATCCTGGTCGGCGGCGCCACCCGGATGCCGGCGGTGCAGACGCTGGTCCGGCGGCTGACCGGCGGCAAGGAACCGAACATGAGCGTCAACCCGGACGAGGTGGTGGCGCTCGGGGCCTCGATCCAGGCAGGGGTACTCAAGGGCGAGGTCAAGGACGTGCTGCTGCTCGACGTCACCCCGCTGTCGCTCGGCCTGGAAACCCGCGGTGGCGTGATGACGAAGATCGTCGAGCGGAACACCACGATCCCGGTTCGGCGATCGGAGGTGTTCACCACCGCGGAGGACAACCAGTCCGCTGTCGACGTGGTCGTGCTGCAGGGCGAGCGGGAACGCGCCGCGGACAACCGGGTGCTTGGCCGCTTCCGGCTGGAGAACATCCGGCCGGCCCCGCGCGGCGAGCCCCAGATCGAGGTCACCTTCGACATCGATGCCAATGGCATCCTCAACGTCACCGCGCGGGACAAGGACACCGGAGCCGAGCAGAAGATCACCATCACGGAAAGCTCGACACTCGACAAGAGCGAGGTCGAGCAGATGATCAGCGAGGCCGAACGGCACCGGAATGAGGACGAGGCGCTGCGCGCCGCGATCGACGCCCGCAACGAACTCGACTCGGTCGCCTATCAGGTCGAGCGCCGGTTGGCGGACCTCGGTGACGCCGCGCCGGCGCACGAGAAGGCCCGCGCCGAGATGCTCATCACCGACGCTCGGCAGGCCGTCAAGGACGAAGCGCCGCTCGACCGGGTCCGGTCACTCAGCTCGGATCTCCAGCAGCTCTACCACGCGTTGGCGAGCGTCCAGCCGGGCGGAGGTGGCCAGCCGGGTCCCGACGGCCCGGCCGGCGGCGGGCAGCCGCCGTCGAGCGGCCCGGATGACGTCATCGACGCCGATTTCGACCGGAGCTGAGCGTCGGAGCGGGCGAGCAGAGCGGTCCCGCGAGGCGAACGGGCGAACGGGAGCGGTGAGCGAGCGAGCGGAGGACTGAGCGATGACGTCTGCCCGTCGGCCATCACCAGAAACCGGGGATGATCATCCGCGTGGGAACCGGCCCGTGGGCGCGGACCAGTCGGCGGCGGCCACCGATCGGCCGGTAAGCGAGACGCGGCCTGGTCGCGGCGAGCAGCCGGCCAGGGTGGAGCAGCCGGCCGGAGCCGACCCGCGAGACGAGCCGGCGGCGCTCGCCGCGCGGATCGAGGAGCTCACGGCCCGCTGGCGCCAGGCCCTCGCGGACCTCGACAACCAGCGCAAGTGGTGCGCCCGGGAGGTGGAACGGGAACGGGAGGCCGCGCGCACGGGGGCGGCCACGGCCTGGCTACCGGTGCTCGACCACCTCGAGCTCGCGCTGGCGCATGCCGGGGCCGATCCGGACTCGATCCTGACCGGCGTCCGGGCCGTGCGCGACCAGGCGGTCGACGTGCTGGCCCGGCTCGGCTACCCCCGCCATGACGAGGTAGGCGTGCCCTTCGACCCGGCCAGGCATGACGTGGTGAGCGTCGTCGACGAGCCGGGCAAGCCGCCGGGCACGGTGGTCGCCGTCGTCCGGCCCGGCTACGGCGACGCCGGACGGCAGCTGCGCCCGGTAGGCGTGGCCGTCAGCAAGCCCACGGAGTGACGCCGTGGCCCGGGACTACTACGAGGCTCTCGGCGTCAGCCGCGCGGCGACCACGGAGGAGATCCAGCAGGCCTACCGGAAGCTCGCCCGCCGCTACCACCCGGACGTGAACAAGGATCCGGCGGCTGAGGAGCGCTTCAAGGAGATCAACGACGCCTATCAGGTGCTGTCGGACCCGAAGACCCGTGGCCGGTACGACCGGTTCGGGCCGGACTTCCGGCGCATACCCGAGGACTACGAGGAACGGATGGCCGCGGGCGTCGGTGCCGGCTTCGGGGGCGCCGGTGCCGGGCGCGGGGGCTCGGGTCAGCGGGTCCGGGTGACGCCGGGCTTCGAGGCGGGCTTCGGCGGTGGCGGCGGCTTCGAGGACCTGTTCGGAGACCTCTTCGGGGCGGGTCGCGGCGCACGTGGGGCGACCGGTCCGATTCCCGGCGCCGATCAGGAGGCCGAGCTGGCGCTGAGCGTCGAGGAGGCGTACCGGGGCGGCCGCCGTCAGGTCACCCTCGCTGGCCCCGAGGGCGCGCGGGGCTACACCGTGACCATCCCGCCCGGAGTGATGGACGGGCAGCGGATCCGGCTGGTCGGGCAGGGCGGGCGTGCCACCGGCGATGGCCCGGCCGGGGATCTGTACCTGCGGGTGCGAATCGTGCCGCACCCGCGATATCGGCTGTCCGGGCGGGACATCCACCTCACCGTGGCTGTCTCGCCCTGGGAGGCGGCGCTCGGTGCGACCGTCCCCGTCGCCACTCCGGGCGGCGAGGTCAAGGTGCACGTCCCGGCAGGCTCGTCGTCCGGCCGGCGGCTGCGCCTGCGCGGTGAGGGCATGCCCAACCCGAGGGGCTCCCCTGGTGACCTCTATGCCGAGGTCAGCGTGATGGTCCCGGCGAAGCTGACCGACCGCGAACGCGCGCTGTTCGAAGAACTGGCGGCGATCTCCACGTTCGACCCGAGGACGTAGACGCAGGACATGACCAGAACGCGATCGAGACCCGGTGGCCGGACGCGACCACGGCGGTGACCCACGGCGGGACCTGGTCCGGGCAACGGTAAGGAGGCGAAGATGAGCACCCGTTCCCAGCCGCAGGGTGGGGCGTCCCGGCCCGAGGCCTCCCGCCGCTACCCACTGACGCCGGTCCGCCGCCCGCGCCGCGGCACCGTAGGCGCGAGAAGCGAGGCCCCACGGTTCGGCGTCGCCACCTGGCTCACCCTGGAGACGGTCGCCGACCGGGCCGGGCTGCATCCCGAACTGGTCCGCCGGTTCGCCGCGCTCAGCCTGCTGGACACGTCCCGCGACGCCGCCGGCACGCTGTGGTTCCCGCCGGACACTCCGGCGACGATCGCCCGGATCCAGCGGCTACGGGCCGGTCTCTGCCTGAACTACGCCGCCATCGGCCTCGTGCTCGATCTGCTCGACCGCATCGACGCGCTGGAATCCGCCCTCGGGGGCAGCACGGCCCCGCGGGTGCGGTCGGCGCTGGAAGCCAGCCGGGAAGCCAGCAACGCGAGGAGCGGACGACTATGGACATGAACCGCCTGACCCAGAAGTCCCAGGAGGCGCTGGCCGCGGCCCAGGCCAAGGCGACCGCGCTCGGGCACACCGAGGTCGACGGCGAGCACCTGCTGGCCGCCCTGCTGGCGGCGCCCGACGGGCTGATTCCACGGCTGCTCAACGAGGCCGGGGCCGATGTCGCCGCCCTCAGCACGCAGCTGGAGGCCGACCTGGCCCGGCGCCCGAAGGTGACCGGTCCAGGAGCCGCGCCCGGGCAGGTGTTCGTGACCCAGCGGTTGGCCCGGCTGCTGGACGCGGCCGAACGCGAGGCGGGGCGGCTGAAGGACGAGTACGTGTCGGTGGAGCACCTGCTGCTCGCGTTGACCGAGGAGGGCACCGCCACCGCCGCCGGCCAGCGGCTGCATGAGCATGGCGTCACCAGAGAGTCCTTCCTGGCCGCGCTCACCCGGATCCGCGGCCACCAGCGGGTCACCTCCGCAACCCCGGAGGCCGCCTACGAGGCGCTGGAGAAGTACGGCCGGGACCTCGTCGAGCTGGCCCGGACCGGCAGTCTCGACCCGGTCATCGGCCGGGACACGGAGATCCGCCGAGTGATCCAGATCCTCAGCCGCAAGTCGAAGAACAACCCGGTGCTGCTGGGGGATCCGGGCGTCGGGAAGACCGCGATCGTGGAGGGCCTGGCTCAGCGGATCGTCCGCCGGGACGTGCCGGAGGGCCTGCGCGACAAGACCGTCTTCGCGTTGGACCTGAGCTCGCTGGTGGCGGGAGCGAAGTACCGCGGCGAGTTCGAGGAACGGCTCAAGGCCGTGCTGACCGAGGTGAAGGCCGCCGAGGGGCGGGTCCTGCTGTTCGTCGACGAGCTGCACACCGTGGTCGGCGCCGGCGCCGCCGAGGGGGCCATGGACGCCGGGAACATGCTCAAGCCGATGCTCGCCCGCGGCGAGCTGCACATGATCGGCGCGACCACGCTGGACGAGTACCGCAAGCGCGTCGAGTCCGACGCCGCGTTGGAACGGCGATTCCAACCGGTGATGGTGGACGAGCCGAGCGTGGAGGACACCATCTCGATCCTGCGCGGACTGCGCGAGCGGTTCGAGGTCTTCCACGGAGTGAAGATCCAGGACCGCGCGCTCGTCGCCGCGGCGACGTTGAGCCACCGCTACATCACCGACCGGTTCCTGCCCGACAAGGCGATCGACCTGGTCGACGAGGCCTGCGCCCGGCTACGGACCGAGATCGACTCGATGCCCGCCGAGCTGGACGAGACCAGCCGCCGGGTGACCCGGCTGGAGATCGAGGAGGCGGCCCTGGCCAAGGAGACCGACCCGGCCAGCCAGGCGCGACTGGATCAGCTGCGCCGGGAGCTCGCCGACGTGCGCGCCGAGGCGGACGCGATGCGCGCCCAATGGGAGGCCGAACGCCAGGCGATCCGCCGAGTCCAGGAGCTGCGCGGGGAGCTCGAACGCGTCCGCCGCGAAGCCGAGGAGGCCGAACGGGCCTACGACCTCGAGCGGGCCGCCGAACTGCGCTACGGCCGGCTGGGCGAGCTGGAACGGCGCCTTGCCACCGAGGAGGAACAGCTCGCCGCCAAGCAGGGCGAGCACCGGCTGCTGCGCGAGGTCGTCACCGAGGACGAGATCGCCGAGATCGTCGCGGTCTGGACCGGTATCCCGGTCACCCGGCTCAAGGAAACCGAGCGGGACAAGCTGCTGCGGCTGGACGAGATCCTCCGGGAACGAGTCGTCGGCCAGGACGAGGCCGTCACGCTCGTCGCCGACGCGATCATCCGGGCCCGGTCCGGGATCCGGGACCCCCGCCGGCCCATCGGCTCCTTCGTGTTCCTCGGCCCGACCGGTGTCGGGAAGACGGAGCTGGCGAAGACCCTGGCAGTGGCGCTCTTCGACACCGAGGAGCACATGATCCGCCTCGACATGAGCGAATACCAGGAGCGGCACACCGTCAGCCGGCTGGTCGGCGCTCCCCCCGGCTACGTGGGATACGAGGAAGGCGGCCAGCTCACCGAGGCCGTCCGGCGCAAGCCCTACTCGGTGGTGCTCTTCGACGAGATCGAGAAGGCGCACGCGGATGTGTTCAACGTCCTGCTGCAGATCCTGGATGACGGCCGGATCACCGACGCCCAGGGGCATCGGGTCGACTTCCGCAACACCGTCATCATCATGACCTCGAACATCGGCTCGCAGTACCTGCTCGACGGGGTGGACGCGAACGGCCAGATCAGGCCCGAGGCCGAGGCCCGGGTGATGGCGGAGCTGCGGGGGCACTTCCGCCCGGAGTTCCTCAACCGGATCGACGACATCGTCCTGTTCCGGCCGCTGGCCCTGCCGCAGATCGAGCGGATCGTCGGCCTGCAGTTCGAGGAGCTGCGCCACCGGCTCGCCGAACGGCAGATCAGCCTGGAGCTGGCCGAGGCCGGCCGCCGGCTGATCGCCGAGAAGGGATTCGATCCGGTGTTCGGCGCCCGCCCGCTACGCCGATACATCTCCCACGAGGTCGAAACCCAGGTCGGGCGTGCGCTCATCCGCGGCGAGGTCTCCGAAGGCGGTGTCGTGCGCATCGACGCCCACGACGGGGAGCTGGTCGTGAACTACGAGAAGGCCCCCGCCCGCCACGGCCTCGCCGCCTGAGCTTGTCGTTCGACTTGTCCGTCTCTGGGGCGCGCGGCGGTTGTCCCGTTCTGATCTCGCCGACTGGTTGGTGGGCTGCGCGTCGCCGAAGCGGTTCGGATGCTGGCACACAGGGTCCACCGCGCACAAACCTCTGACCTGGTCAAATGGATTTGCGTTGTCCGGGAGCGGAGAGAATCGAGGCTCCGTCTGCGCAGGTAGCGGGCACCGATGCCCTTGGTCGTACATTGCCGGGCTTCCGGAACGAACCCCTCCGTCCCGTGGACCCGGAGCGGCCGGCGTCTGGGACGTGTACGGATCACTCGGCGGGCAATGCCGATTCTAGATAGAGGTATGTCCACGCTGAAGCGGATGCGAGACGGCGGTGCGGGTCACCGCGTACCGGCCTCGCATCACGGGAAGATCGGGGGATGCTAAACATGCCGGTCATGGGCGTCAGTAGGTTCGAACGGTTTTTCCGGACCGCCGCGGGACTGGACGTCGACAAGAACGACCTGAAGCGGCACAACGAGTTCGTCAACGACAAGTTGTACGACCTGCTGGTGATCGCGCGGGCGACGGCGAAGGCGAATCTTCGTGATGTTATCGAGCCATGGGATCTACCGATCACCAAGGGCCTTCAGGAGAGCATCCACCGCTTCCGGAGTCTCGATGAGGAGATCGAGCTGAGCCCCATCCTGGAGCAGATCGCCGCCCGGCCTCCGCTCGAGATCGCCCTGAGCGAGGACACATCCGCCCGGCTGCCTCTCATCGCCGGTGGGCTGAGCCTCGCGCTCGCCGAGGCCTTCACGATCCTGGAGCCGGACGTGCGCAACCCTGGTACCGAGGAGTGGGCCCGAGCCAGCCGGATTTTCAATCTGCTCCTGTAGAAGGGAAGTTTCGGAGGAGCGCGCTGGGCTGGTGACCTCGCACGGCTTTGTTGCGTGGCGGGGCACAGCGGTCGGGCCATCCGCTCAGGCATGATCGAGTAGTGCATCGTCGGCGTGTACGACCTGTGGTTCCGGCCTCGGAGTTTGCCGGGTTCCGCTTCCCGCCCGACGTGATCGTTCTGGGTGTCCGCTGGTACCTACCGTTCGCCCTGTCGTACCGCGACGTCGAGGAACTGCTGGCCGAACGCGGCCTCGACGTCGATCACGTCACGATCTTCCGGTGGGTGCAGCGGTTCACGCCGCTGTTGATCGACGCGGCCCGGCCATGCCGCCACAGCCCGATCAGCCGCGCCGGCCCGGGTCGATCCATGCCTAGAGGCTTCCTGTCGGTGGGGAGCCGCAAGCCGACGGTGATCTTTGCCAGATCGCGGTGGCGCTCATGAACGGCGATCAGCTCTCGGATCTCCGCCAAGGCGAAATCCGCCGCGCCCTCGTTGGCGGTGCAGGCCGCACCCACCGCTCGATCTTCTCATCCGGCGGAGGATTAACGATCTTGGCGTTGCGGATCGCGTTGAGCTGGCTGACGCTGTACCCGCACCGCTCAGCGAGCTGCGGATCGGTTAGACCCGCGCTGTTGCGCAGCCGACCCAGGATCGCGCACATCTCCCTGACAGCCAGACTCGGCTCACTCGCCGCCATAGGAACCCCCGTTCCTGTTCCGGTGCACTTCCGGTACCGGAACCACCGGACAGTCTGCCCCAATGGTGAACAAAGCCGATCGTTCCGGTCACATTCCGGCACAACGAAAACCCCAGTTTGGACGCCCCACCGTCAGGACTGTCGCCGATCCGAGCGACTGGACTGAAGGAGCGCCGGATGTACACCGACCCGATGACAGCCAAGATCCTCGTAGCGGCGTTGTGCGTCACCGCGTCCGTCTGCGTGGCGCTGGTCGCCGGCTACCTGGAGCGGCGCGCCGGCGCCCACCCGGCGAACGCGGTCCTGCGCGGCGGGACCGCGTTCGCCGGCGCTCTCGCGTTGAAGATCCTGGTCCTCACCGCGCTCGGCGCCCTATGACCTCGAGCCTCGCTCGTAACCGGCCATCGTCACCCGCGAGCTCACAAGCCGCCCGCCCTCTCGTCTGCCAGTCACACTGGTAGGCAGCAGCGCGTCAACCTAGTGGTCGAGATTCTGGTCCGCGATCACGCGTAGTCGATCAACCCGGCGCCGACAGCCACCGGCCAGGGCGTTTGTCGACATTGAATTTCGACGCGGGTTATCGACGCCGCGCGAAGGCTCTATGGGTGGCCGCCCGCCGGTGTCGACAGACGACCGTTTACCGACAAGATCCCGGGATCAAGCGGCTACGCTGAGCTACTTTCCCCTGACTGCACGCTCGACGCCCTCGACGACGACGTCCGCGAGGTGCGGCAGCACGACCCAAGGCCAAGGAGGTCACACCAGCCCGATGATCGCAGTCAGCCGTCAACTTTTGATCAACCTGGCGTCGCTTCAACCACAAGATCGGCGCCAGATCCCGTTGCCACTTACGAAGCCACACGCCCATCGATGAGTTTCGCGGGGGTCAAACGTCTAAGTGATCGTGAGTGTCCGCACGATGCGCTGGGCAGCAGGAGGATCAGGACCATGAACTCGATGGCACGCCGGATGTTCGAGCTGGTCGAGCCGATCGGTGTCATCCCCTACGCAGCCGACGAACCCAATGAGGCGATGTTCGCCCTGGGGTTCACCAACTACTGGGATACCTACTTCGCCGGACGGGCGGCGCCTCTGGGTCTCGTCCCGGCGGAGGTGGTGGACGCGCTCTTCTACAACTTCGCTCCCGGCGAGGTCGCCCGCCACATCCCGAAGGTGTGGGACACGACCACGCCCGAAGCGGCGATCGCCGCTCGTCAGATGGGTTGCGTGAAGGCGTTGCGGCGGATCCTCGGCGATCACGTCGACTCGCCCGCCTTCGCACGGGCCGCCGAACTGTTGCTGCGGGCTGCGACCAGCGCACCGTTCGAGGGCCGGCCCATGTACGCCGCGCTGCGCGCGATCCCGATCCCCGATGACGTGGTGGCTCGTCTCTTCCATGCAGCTTCCATGCTGCGCGAGCACCGTGGCGACGGGCACATCGCCGCCCTGATGATCGAAGGTGTCGGCGGCCTGGAGGCTCACGTCCTCCACGCCCTCGGCATAGGCATGCCCGCGGAGAAGTTCGGACGGATCCACCACCTCCCCCCAGCGCAGCTCGCCGCCGTGATCGACGGGATGCGCGCTCGCAACCTGATCGGAGATGACGGTTGGCTGAGCGAAACGGGCCGCGCCATCAAGCAGCGGGTCGAGGCGCTCACCGACGACCTCGCCGCGAAACCGTACGAGAGCCTCGGGCCCGACGAGCTCGACGAGCTCGTGACCACCCTCGAACCGCTCGCCACACTGCTACTCGCCGACCAGCACTGGTAGACGGAGCGTAGCCACCAGGACGCGGATAGGGCGCGGCGGCGGGAAGCCGGCCGGGTGGCGCCTAGATCATCGCTACCGCCAACGGCCGTACGGCCAGTCCCCCAGCCAGTTCTCAGCCGCGGACGATCACAGCTCGCGCCAGCCGTCCCAAGCACACGTCAAGAGGCTGCATGCGACCCGCGAGCGGCTCGGTGCCGTCCCACCAGGTGATCGCGGCTATCTCGTCGTTAGGGGTGAATCGGTCGCTCGATGCGGCGTGTCCGGCGTACACCGCCGCATACTCGACGCGCTGCTCGGGCCCCAGGAGGAACTGCGCGAAGCCGGCGAAGATCAGCTGCTCGACCCGACAGCCGGATTCCTCGTGTAGCTCGCGTACCGCCGCCTGCCGCGCTGTTTCACCTGGGTCGATGCTCCCTCCTGGCAGCTCCCAGCACTGTCGATGACGGTCGAACACCAGCGGGGCCGACCGGCTGTTGTAACCGTCACGGAGCTGACTTAGAACGCTGATGAGCGACTGGCCGCGCAATGCGTCAATCTCATCAAAAAACAGAACCAACGGGCGAGGACACACCTGCGCCCACGCGGTCAGCCCCGTACCAAGCCGGGTCGCCGCCGGCGCGTCCGGCCACGCCGGCGGCCGCAGCTCCTCCGGCAGCTGCCACCGCGCAGCTTCCTTGATCCGCTCAAGAATGCCGAGGGTGGGGCACCGTAGTCGTCACCGGCCGCCCTGGCAGCCTCACACGAGAACATCACCGCCGCATAGCGGCCCTGGGCCGTCAACTCGCTCGCGAGTGCACGCAGCGCAGTCGTCTTCCCGTCTGACGAGGCGCATGCACGACGAAGTACGCCTTGAGATCCACAAGCCGAGGCGCCTCCGGCAACCGGGACAACGCCGGGATCATGAAATGGTCCGCCGGCAGACACGGCCCAGCCGTGTTAAACCGACGACCCATCAACCCCGCCCTCCAGACCCGGCGAGCAGCGACTGCTCCGCGCACCACCCCACGCGTGATCGATGATCTAGCGCCCGGACACGGCACCGCGGTCAACGGACCTCGGTCAATGCGGCTGGCCTGGTCAGACCTGTCAGACCTCACCTGCGGGTTGCGGATCCAGGCCTGCCACCGCCGTACCACGTGGGTCCTCGGATGCCCAGCTGTTCAAGGCTACTCAGAGAGGCCTGCCATGAACATCGACGATCCCCTCGACCCACCGACGGATCCCGCCGCACGCTCCGCCTACCTCCGGCAGCGAGCCGAGCTCGCACACCTACGCACGCAAAGACTGACGACGACGATCAGCCGGACCACCAACCAATCGGACCCGGCAATCCGCAGCCAGGTCAAGGCGATCCTCGCACCGCCACCCACCGAACGCCTCGAGATGCTCATGGACGAGCCCGCCGTCTTCACCAACGCCCACCTGATCACCGAGTGACGGACAAAACCCGCCCCGCCCCCGCCTCCAGCTCTCCGGGATGCACGGCATGCCCGCCGAACACCAGGTCCACCACGCCATCGTCGGAGGAGCCGACACACGCATCCAGGACACTCCCACGTCACTGGCGACCTGGACATCGGGCCGGACCCGGACACTCCCCCTGGCGCTCTCGCCAGGCAGCGGGAGGGACTGTCGGGACCGCCGTGTCGTGATGGTCGCTCCGCTGGTCCTCACTCGGCGAAATTGGTCGCCGCGGGGAGTGCTTCAAGATCGGTGTTTCCGGCCCGACACGCCGGGCCTCGGGTCCGGCGGGATGGGCACTGTGAGTGATGACATCGGGTGATATGACCCCTCGCAGGAAAGATCGGGATGTGGGGCGGCAGCTGTCGCCGGAGCAGGCGGCCGCCGCGGCGATGATCGCGGACGCGAAGGCGCGGGGGCTGGCGCTGACCGGGCCGGACGGTCTGTTGAAGCTGTTTACCAAGAGTGTGTTGGAAACGGCGTTGGCCGAGGAGATGACCGAGCACCTCGGCCATGAGAAGAACCGCGCCCCGGTCGAGCGGGAATCGACGAACGTGCGGAACGGCAGCCGGTCGAAGACAGTGGTTTCCGAGGCGGCTGGCGAGGTGGAGATCGCCGTTCCGCGGGACCGGGAAGGGACGTTCGAGCCGCAGATCGTGAAGAAGCGGCAGCGGCGTCTCTCGGGTGTCGACGAGATCGTGCTGTCGCTGTATGCGAAGGGGCTGACGACAGGGGAGATCTCGGCGCATTTCGAGGAGATCTACGGGGCGTCGGTGTCGAGGGAGACCATCTCACGGATCACCGACACGGTGCTCGCCGAGATGAATGAATGGGCCTCTCGTCCACTCGATCGCGTCTACGTGGCGATCTTCATCGACGCTGTCGTCGTGAAGATCCGGGACGGGCAGGTCGGCAACCGGCCCGTCTACGCCGCGATCGGGGTCACCATCGACGGCCACAAGGACGTCCTGGGCCTGTGGGCCGGGACCGGGGGCGAGGGCGCCAAGTTTTGGATGTCCGTGCTCACCGACCTGCGCAACCGGGGCGTCGGCGACGTGTTCTTCCTCGTCTGCGACGGGCTGAAAGGGCTGCCCGAGGTCGTCGAGAACGTCTGGCCCGCCACCACCGTCCAAACCTGCATCATTCATCTGATCCGCAACACCTTCCGCCTGACCTCCAGGCGCGACCACGACGCCATCAAACGCGACCTGCGGCCTATCTACACCGCTCCGACCCCGCAAGCCGCGGCCGTCGCGCTCGACGAGTTCGAGGAAACCTGGGGAAAGCAGTACCGCGCGGTGATCCGGCTGTGGCGGAACGCCTGGGAGGAGTTCATACCGTTCCTCGACTACGACGCCGAGATACGGCGGGTCCTGTGCTCCACAAACGCCATCGAGTCGCTGAACGCCCGCTACCGCCGCGCGGTCCGCGCCCGCGGGCATTTCCCGTCAGACCAGGCCGCGCTGAAATGCCTGTACCTTGTCACCCGCAGCCTGGACCCGACCGGGACCGGCCGCGCCCGGTGGGCAGTCCGCTGGAAGCCCGTGATCGACGCCATGGCGATCACTTTCCGTGACCGCTGGCCGTCCGCCGAGACCTACTGATCAAAACTGCCGGAAACACCGGTCACGGGATACTCCCTCGCCGCGATATGCACGACTGGTGATATCACCATCTGCCGATATCGGCCTAGTATTGATTTATGGTGATACCGATTGGCGAGTACCAGGTGATCGCGGCGCGGGATCTTGGAGCGGCCATCAGGCACTACCGGTCCGCGGCTGGGTAACGCAGGTGGCGGCGGCGGAGGCAATGGGAGTCGGGCAGTCGTACGTGTCGTCGTTGGAAGCGGGGAAGTTCGGCAGCTCGTTGACGCACGCGTTGCGGTTGCTGCGGTTCGTGGGGTGCGAGGTCGTCGATGGACGCCGATGCCACCGCCGTCCCGCCGGGCGGGCGGGCGAGGCGCGCAGGATCGAGAACGGTCCCGTGGCCGTCCGCGTGAGCGCGGCCTCGCGGCCCCGGTGCCGATCCTTCGCTGAAGGAGCTCGCTGATGCTGCGCGACTGTCTGGTTGTCGTGGTCGAAGGCGCCCACGCTTCGGGCAGGACGACGCTTACTCACGTGCTGGCCGCGTATTACTGGGAACGCGGTGTGCGCGTCGCCTGTGTGCCGCAGCCTGTCCGGAATTCTCCGGTTCTGCCGCGTGCCGCCCGTTCGATCACGACCGGGGCCAGCCTGACAGTGGTGGCTCGCTCATGCTCGGAGCGGGCCGTTTCGGGTCCATTCTCGCCAACTGGCCCCGTGAGATCACCTGGCGGGACTAGCCTTTCCCGTGTTCTGGGGCGGGGCCGGATGCGGGGAGGCTGGCAATGAACGAGGAGCAGCGTGCGGAACTCATGGCGATCGCGGCGCTGGTCGATGCTTTCGTCGCAGAGCCCACGCAGCGCGCGCTGGATACGATCCTCACCAGGCTGCGGCGCCTGATTCGTGACGTGCAGGTGCGGGCCGGCGGCATCGAGAAGCTCGACGATGGCACCCTCAAGGCGATCGGCTACGACGGGATCGAGCTCACCGGGCTTCGCATGATCAGCGCGATGCTGCGGCGTGAGCTGCGCGTCTTGTTCGCGCCACCCGCCGTCCCCCCGCGGGCTGTTCCCGGCCGCAACGAGATCGCCGCCGTCTGCGCCGAGCAGGCGGGTGCCATGAGGCTGCTGGCGCAGCGCGTGCCGCCGGTGAACTTCGGGAACCCGCGGCAGGGCTTCCCGGGCGTGCCGTTCACCACCCTCGCAAGGCACGCGTGCGTCATCGACCTCGGCACGAACAAGCTCTACCTGTCGACCGAACCCCACGTGCGGATCGACCTGTACGGCTTCACCGCGTCCATCGTCCAGCTACGCACGTTGGGCGTTACCTTCCTGGGCCTGACCGGTATCGCCGACCTCCCGCCGCAGGAACAGTCCTGGCTGTGCGGCGCGGCCATCCGCCTCTTCGTGGAATTCGCCTACACGGTTCCCCAGTTGTGCTGCAACGTCGAGATCGCGGCCGGGGATCGCAAGCTCTACCTGCGCCTGGTGCTCACCGAGGACCGGGCCCTGTTCCTCACCTGCGAGTCGCGGATCGCGCTGCGCGCGCGCCCGACCGGCGCCACCCTGCAGGTGCTTAAGGAATCGCTGCGCCGTACCTACCAGCTGCGTGCCGTGTCCGAGCAGGGCGCCGTGTGGACCGTCGAGGAGCTGCTGGAGATCCAGGCGGCGTTCGCCAAGATCCCGCTCGCGGACCGCGGCGCGCTGGTGGACCTGGAGCTGGTGCGGTCGGGTAGCTCACAGATCGACCGGCCGGACGCGGCGCAGCACCGGGGCTACTACGACACCGTGAACCATTCGTTCACGATCCTGAACGGCGCGTTCGCTGATCTCAACGGATTCGTCGGGTCCGGCGATGACGCCGTTCCCTATAGCCATTTCGTGATTCTCCATGAGATCGGCCACGTCGTGGAGAACTGGTACAGGGTGCCGGGCGGGCAGGACGGTGGGGCCCTTGCCCTGTTCGGCGCCCAGGTGGAGGCGCTGCAGGTCCAGCCGTTCACGATCTACGCGTGGCACAACTGGGCAGCCAAGCCGATCGAGTTCTTCGCGGACGCCTACTCGTACTTCCTCAACGACCCGGGCGCGATGGAATACGTGTCGCACCAGCTGTTGACCTGGTTCCGCCAGGGCGGGTACCGCATCACCCGCGGCGGCACCCGGCTCGCGATGACCGGACTGGCCGGCCCGCTGCAGACCCTGCTGGGAGCGTTGGACGGCCTCTGTAACGCGCTCACCGCCGTGCGTTCGACTGACCAGAAGGCCGTCGACAGCCTGCGCGTGTCGGCATCCACGCTGATAACGCAGCTGCGCGCGCTGTTCGACACGCTCACCGGGTATTGGGACGCCCGGATCGAGCGGGCGGTCCTGTGGTGGGTGGCGGAGTTGTTCAAGAGCGAGGCGACACCGCGGCTGAGCCCGCCCGGCGGCGGGCTGCCAGCCCCCACCGTCTTCGCCGAGTTGAAGGCGATCTTCCTGCGCGAACGCGAGACTCTCGCCACCCTGCTGGCCGTCGTCGTGACGCCGCCCGTCCGCACCCTGCGCCGGGTGTCGTCCGGTGCCTGCACGATCCTCATGCTGCCGGACGGCGTCACCGTCGTCCGCGGCCGGCGAGGTGGCGACCGCGTCATGCGGTCGCTGCCCCGGGCGGTCGCCGCGCTGCGTGAGCTCGGGTTCACTGGGGTCACGCTGCATGACAGCACCGGTGGGATCTCGTTCTGGGAGTACACCTGGCTGTACAACGCCGCCGCGACGGTCTTCACGGACTGCGATTCGCAGTTCGCACTGGCCGTCAACGTCTCGGTCGCCGTTCCGAGCCGCGACCGACCGCTGCTCGTGCGTTTCACGTTCTTCGCCAACCGGTCCCTGTGGATCGAGTGCGAGAACGTGGCCCCCGCCCTCGCGGTGCCGCCCTCGGTCGAGACGTCGACGCAGCTCCTGCGCGACCGCTACAAGGTCAAGGCGGTCACCACCGCGGGCGGGTGCGCGTGGACGGCGGGTGAACTGGTCCAGGTCTGCGACGCGTTCACCAAACTCCCGGCCGCCGACCGCCGCGTCCTGCAGAACTGCACCCTCGTCCGCGGCAACGGCGCGACACTGGGGAAGGGCACGTACGAGGCCGCGACCCACACGCTGACCTTCTCGGACGCGACGTTCACCAGCCTGACCGAGGGATTCCACGGCCGCAGCGGCGCCGTCGCACCACCGAGCCACTGGAACGTGCTGCGTCTCGTCGGACAGGCGGCCGCGATGCACAACTGGGCGTGGGACGACGAACCGCCCCTGACGGTCTCGCTCTGCCTGGGCCCCTTCACGACCGCCGCCACCCACCTCGGCCTCGGCGCCAGCATCACGCTGCTCGCACCGGACGCCCAGCCGCAGTGGATCGAGTTCTTCGCCGACGCCTACGCACTGAACCTGTGCGAGCCATACCTGCTGGCCTGGATCTCGCCGGGGCTGCAGTCCTGGTTCGCGACCGGCGTCTACCGCCAGTACGTCGGTTGACCGCCGCCCGGCCGCGAGCGCCTAAGCAGGCGGCGATAGGAAGCTCAGGGCCTACTTCGACAGCGCGCCGGCGACCATCGAGGAACCGGTTGATTTTCGCGCATCGAGACCATCGAGGTCGATGCGGCCGAAGTGCACCGGCTCGGCTTCAGTGGGCCCCTGGAACAGGTCCCTGCGCAAGATCCGAGCCCGCGTGGTAGCCGAGAGCAGGAGGTCGCCGGCCTCGTGGAGCCAGCTCGGGGACGCCGGTAGCGGCGCGGATCTCCAAGTGCGGCCAACGCGTCGGCGCCGGCGAAGAGGAAGTCACCGACCGCATGCTGATCCTCAGTGACCGGCACCTGCGGACGGTCCTAGCCGACTATGCGGGCCACTACAACGGGCGATGACCCCACCGCAGCCGTGATCTTCGACCGCCACGGCCCGGCCATCCCATCGCCGACCTGACCACCGAACGGATCAGGCGCCGGCCCACCCTCGGCGTCTTGATCAACGAATACGAACGAGTCGCATAAAAGCCCAGGTCAAGATCGGTGATCCAGCTCTGGCACTCTACCGGGTGGCCCGGCGGGCTGGCTCGGAATCCTCGCGCGCACGGAGAGACTGATCGTGCCGGGCGCGTTCGGCACGGCGGGCGTCGTAGTCGACTCGCTGGCTGGGGTCGCGCGGCACGGCGTAGGCGGCGACGACCGCCGTAGAGCCGTGTCGTGTTCGTGATCGGGGTTGGTTTGCGCGGCCTGTCGCGCAGGCATGCGGGTGTCCGGGTGATGGCGGCGCATCAGCGTGCGGTAGGCGCGCCTGATCTGGCTGGCCGAGGTCGAGGGGTCGACCCCGAGCACCAGGTAGAGGTCTTGGTCGGTGGTCATGCACGGGTCCCCCATCTGACCCGATCGGGCGGCCGGTCTGGCCCCCGGTGGGGGCCAGGCCGGCGTGTGAACCGACGTGCTGATCGAGATTCCTTGGGGAGCCCTGAGCGGCTGTGTCTCCCTTCGCCGTGCCGCTGGGTCGGTGTCGAGGGTCGGGCTGCCAGGCGGCGCCCGCTGCCCGGCTCGCCGTCGCAGCCGTCGGGCTGCCGGCGGTCCGGGTGGGTGAGGGAAGGAACGGTCCGCGGTCGGCGGTGGTCCCGGCGCCGCTGGTCCTGGCACGGATGGCTGCCCCGGCCCGCCCGGCGGAATGTCGCTGTCCCACGCGGCCGAGATGATCGCGTCGAACTCGGCGCGCAGCAGGTCGGGGTCGGAGCAGATCAGATCGGCCAGCTGCGCCTCGACCGGCCGGACCGGAGCCGCCCCCTGCGGGTTCGTCATCGGTCCGGCGCCGTGTCAGGCGTGGATGGCCCGGCGGTCGTCGCTGGACGTCTCGATCGCGATCTTCCGGGGCTTGGCCTTCTCGGCGACCGGGATCCGCAGGGTCAGCACGCCGGCGTGGTAGCTGGCGGTGATCTTCTCCGTGTCCAGGTTGTCGCCCAGGATCAACTGGCGGCTGAACACACCGCGGGGTCGCTCGGCGACCAGGACCTCGCCGTTCCCCTTCAGAGCCGGACGTTCCGCCCGCACGGTCAGCACGTTGCGCTCGACGTCCAGATCCACGGTGGCGGGGTCCACCCCGGGCAGGTCGAACTCCGCCACGAACTCCTCGCCCTCGCGCCAGGCGTCGATCGGCATCCCGGTCGGCCGGGCCACCGTGCCCAGGGTGCCGAGCACCTGCTGGCTCAGCCGGTCCAGCTCCCTGAACGGGTCGGTGCGCACCAACATCGGAACTCCACCTCCACGATCACGATCTTGTAGATCAGAGCGTTGGGTCATCCACTTATCTGTGGTGGCTGACCTAGATTTTTATATAGCACCGGTGACAGACTGAGGCAAGACCCCGGTCGGCCGTCCGGGGGAGTCCCTGGAGGCGCCCCGTGAGCCCGTCCGATGTCGACCCAGCTCAGGGGGTGTACGGGATCTCGGTGGCTGCCGATCTGGTCGGGATGGACCCGCAGAGCCTGCGCCTGTATGAGCGGCGCGGGCTGCTCGAGCCGGCCCGCACCGACGGCGGGACCCGCCGCTACAGCAGCGACGACCTGGCCCGGCTTCAACGGATCGGGCATCTACTCGCAGCCGGACTGAATCTCGCCGGGATCGCCAAGGTGCTCGAGCTGGAGACCGAGAACGCACGGCTGCGGGCCGAACTCGAGCTGACTAAGGCCGCGGAGGTGAAGCCGCCACCTCGGCCGGCCGGCCGTCGAAGCACGGACTGAGGCAGGAAGGGGGTCAAGGAGGACCCAGGCAGCCGTTGACGGTCGCGATGATCTTCGCGGATACGTCGTGGACGTGGACCGGATTGGTTTTGAGCTGGCCGTCGAGCCCGTGGCGACGGGAAACCACGTCACCGTCGAGCCGTACGTGAACGGCCGCCGGCCTGGTGGCGACCGACTTCTTCCACCTGGACACCATCGCGCTACGCCGGCTCTACGCCGTGTTCGCCATGGAGATCCAGACCCGGCGCGTCCACATCCTCGGCGTCACCCCCCGACCGCGGCCTGGGTCACCCAACAAGGCACGCCACCTGGCCATGGACCTCGACGGATGCCTCGGCCGCTTCCGATTCCTGATCCTCGACCGGGACACGAAATACCCCCAGGCCTTCGACGACGTGTTCGCCTCCGAATGCGTCCAAGTCGTGCGCACTCCCCCGCGGATACCACAGGCGAACCGCTACGCGGAACGGTTCGTCCGCTCCGTCCGCCAGGAGCGCACCGATCGGATCCTTCCTCTACGGCGAGCGCCACGCCACCGTCGTGCTTGAGGAGTACGCCCGCCACTCAACGATCATTGACCCCACCAAGGACGCGGCCAGCGCCCACCGAACCACGACCCGGCGACCGTCACACCCCTCGACGGCCCGATCCGCCGCCACACGGTCCTCGCGGGCATAATCAACGAGTACCACCGCGCCGCCTGATCGAACGGCGAAACCGCAGACCACGCCCCAGAATTGAGTTCTGGCACGCTACACGCCTTCTCAACGATTTTTCCCATGGGAAAGGTCGAGGACATCATCTGCGAGAAACGGCCATGTCCGTCGAGAACTACAAAGATTCATTTGGCTGACACAGTACCGTTATTCGAACGCCTGACCGGAACACCGGCCGCCAGTACCGCGTCGGCCCGCCTCCACCTGGTTGAGAACGCCGCCACCGGCCGAGCGACAAGCCTCCCGACGAGATCTGGCCGCCCAGGTGGGACGGAAGGCCGCCGGAGTCGCACGTCCGCGCGGATGCGTCCTTACAGTCGTGCACGCTGACAGTCCGTCCGCCGGTCTGCGCGTCGGGCCCACCGGCGTCGGGCACTCCGGTGGACCGATCCCGCTCCGAGGAGGCGACGAAGACGGTGAACGACCTGGACTTCCGGTCGGCGGCGATGGCCCTGGCGGCGCTCGATCACCTGGGCGTGCCGGACCTGGAGATCCTCTACAAGCTGGAGCGGACGGCCGCCAACCTCTACGAGCGCCTGGCAGACCGGATCGGTGACGGCGAGGCGGCCGAACTCGTCCGCCGCAACGCCCGGGAAGAGCTGGGCCACGCCGGCCGGGTACGCCGTGCTCTGACCATCAAGACCGGCAGGCCGTTCGAGCCCACCCCGGACATGGACGCCGGATATCCGGTCGAGGCCCCGGCGGTGGTCGACGCGGCGTTGCTGGCCGCGGTCATCGAGGGGGAACGCGCGGGCGATGTTGACTACCAGCGCTGGGCGGACGCGGAGGCCGACCCCGAGGTCGCCCGGCTCCTGCGGATCAGCGGTCGGGAGGAGACCGGCCACGCCGCCCGCTTCACCCAGGCGATCGCCGCGCTCGACGCCTCCCGCTGACGGGAAGGACTGGGCCGGCGAAACGCTTGAGGGTGAACAAGCAAGTTAGAGACGGAGACATTTACCTGCTCGACGGCCACCAGCAAGCAGCTTTCCTCCAATCTCGGGTCCGCGGTGCTCCCGCGGCCCTTCACCCGTCGGGTGTCGAGCAGGCCCGCGTCACCGGCCTCGCGGTAGGCAGCCACCCATCGCTGCACGGTCCGCTCCGACCTGCCGAGCTCACCGGAACGGACAGACACACGCCGAGCCGTTTCTCACCGACTTGTCCCACGGGACAGATCGAGGACATCATCTGCGAGAAGTGATCATGCCCGACGAGAATCCACAGAATCTCCGTTGGCTGGTGGAGTGCTGTTATCCGAGACCTGCGGTATTCATCGTCGAGACCTTGAGGTTCTCTGGGTGTCGGCGGGATGATCCGTCACGGAGTCCGCTTTGCAGGGAGTCGTCGGGGGGCTTTGACGAGCGTGAGCCTTGTTCTTCCCCGTCGGCCGTCGGGCGCCGTGGCCCACCTGGTGGTTTCGCGCACCGGTGGCTGCACCGGGCGGCGAGCCGGCGGCAGAGCTGGCAGGCCGTCGGAAAGCACCGGGTCAGGCGCCGTGGCGGCGGCCACGGGCGGCGTAGCTGCGCAGCGCCCGCAGGAAGTCGATCTCGCGGAACGCGGGCCAGTACGCCTCGCAGAAATACAGCTCGGAATACGCGCTCTGCCAGAGCAGGAAGTTCGACATGCGCTGCTCGCCGCTAGTGCGGATGACCAGGTCGGGGTCGGGCTGGCCGGCCGTGTAGAGGTGGCGGGCGACATCCTCGGCGGTGAGGGTCTCGGCCAGGTCGGCCAGCGAGCCGCCCGTCTCGGCCTGCTCGTGCAGGAGGGCCCGGAACGCGTCGACGACCTCCTGCCGGCCGCCGTACCCCACGGCGAGGGTGACGTGCGCCCCCGTCGAACAGGATCGGGTGATCTCCTCGGCGTTCTTGAGCGCGCGAGCCGTGCTGTCCGGCAGCGCGTCGAGCAACCCCGCGATGTGCATCTGCCACGCCGGATCGGGAGTCGCGATCTTGTCGGAGACAACCTGCTCGATGACCCGCATGAGGAACGCGATCTCGGCATCCTCGCGGTGGGCCAGGTTCTCGGTGGAGCAGACGAAGACAGTCACGTGCTTGATCCCGGCCGCCTCACACCACGACAGCACGTCCTCGACATGGTCGGCGCCGAACTTGTGGCCGAGGCTGGGATTGGCCATCCCCATCTGGCGGGCCCAGCGGCGGTTGCCGTCCATGATCAGGCCGACGTGCCTCGGTAGCTCAGCTCCCTTGAGCGACGCGCGGAGCCGACGGGCATACACCGTGTAGGCAAGATCACGTATTGGCACAGCCTGAATCTATGCCCGTCTGTCCTCGGGCCGGCTCGGCGGGGCCACGCCGACGGTATTCCTCACCATCGGCGATCTTGTGGACAGCTAGAGCGTGCGGGAGTGATATTCGGCGGCTCGGGCCGCAAGCTGGGCTGCCCGCTGTTCAGGATTGACCCGGGGAAGATCGAGGCTGTCCAGGGCCGTGAGGGGGATCACCTGGAAGTCGCGTACGAGCGCGGCCGGGTCGATCGACGCGCCGGGCGGTGTCGCCTGCCACCGGATGAGCCCCAGACCCTCGGCGAGGCCGGTGGTGTCGAGCCAGTTGGCGACTCCGGGGTCTTCGTGGGCGAGAACGAAGGTGAAGGTGCCGTCGGGGTTCGGCATGGTCTGAGCCAGGTTGAGCGAGACCTGGTGCTCTTTGGCGTTGGCTCCGATCATCCACGGATCCATGAGTTGGAAGCCGGTGTAGGCCGCGCCGACAGGGTCCGTCGTTACGGCGATCGCCTCGCCCGGGCGCAGGTTCCAGCTGAGCGCCACGGTGAAGCCAGCCATGCTGCCTGTGCGGGTGTGCCCGGGGCTGATCCGGTTGCCCTGCAGACCGCCGAACCAAACGTTCGGAAAGTTCGCCCAGAACAAGAGGTAGTTCGGTAGGTCGCGGTATACCGCCTGCTTGACCGCCGCGATGTCGAAGGGGGCGGATTCCTGGTCGTCAAGCGGGCGCAGGTCCATCCAGGACGGGCGCTGGTTCCAGTCGGCGAGCATGTCCCGGGACCCGAGGGAGAGAAGACCTGGCGCCGAGAGCAGGTGGACGGGGCTTTCCTCCTTCGGGCCGATGGTGATACGGAAAGATCCGTCCGCCGCGATCTGGAGGTGGCGGTCGGTGATGCTGGCGAGGGGGGTCAGGTCGGTATTGTTGACCATGTGCGGCGGGGTGACCTTGGTGCCGCGGTGCAACTCGATGTTGAGCTGCGCGGGTCGGCGGTCCGGGTCGAACCGGCCGAGGACCTCGAAGCGCCGGGCTCCGTCCACGGAGGCAATGCGATAGATCGCGTCCGGATTGTCGCCAGACGTTCCGACGCCGGGCAGGGTGTGGCCTAGCCATTCCCGGGGGGTGTCGTCCGTGACCCAGAGCTGGGATGGCGCCGGCAGGAAGTTCGCGGTCTCGGCCATGATCAGCGAGTTGGACCACTGGGAGATCGCTTCGTCGAGGGTGGCCGCGCCTGACGGCGACTGGCCGCGTGGTGTCGCCGCGAGCTGGTCGCGCAGTTCGGCCCGCAGGCGCTTGAGCCGGGCGTCCTCGAGGATCTCCAGCAGGGTGTCCTCGGCCAGGATCTGCGACGGCGTGGCCAGAACTGGCCGGGTCTGCTCAGTTTCTTGAATAGTCATCGTGATCGCTCTTCCTCGTGGATTCTCATGAAGGACGTCGAGATCCGACGAAACCGGCCGTCGACCAGAGACCGATGTTCGGGTGGCGTGCGACCCTGTGGCCGAACAGGGTGTTGCGCTCTTCGATGTCCACGCCGAGCGCGAAGAACTCTGACCTCATGTAGCCGGTACCGAGCCCGAGTACGATCCGCCCGTCGGAGACCTTGTCGACGGTCGCCGCGGCCTTCGCGAGCAGGAACGGGTTGCGATACGGCGCGACCGAGAGATTGGTGTGCAGCCGCAGCCGCGTGGTCACCGCCACGACGAAGCCCAGAGCGACGAAGGGGTCAAGGCTTTGATGTCCTCCGCTGGCGAGCCATCCGGCGCTGGGAGCGGGATGTTCGCTCAGGCAGAAGCCGTGAAATCCTGCTTTCTCGGCAGCGGACGCCACCTGCCGCAGTCCGCCAGCATCAAGCATGTCGCGCTCGGTGCCGTTGGTCTCCGGATAGTGGTAGATGAAATGCATCGGCCGCTAACCTCCAGACTCAGGCGAAATACCGGTGTGGCATCTCGGGGGCCGCACTCGGTCGGCGGCCGGTGCGGCGTCTCGGTGGTTCTCGCGCGTGCGGTGGTCAGACGCCCGCAAGCGCACCGACGATTTCGTCAGCGATCTCCGGATGACAGATCAGCAGATCGGGGAGATACGGATTGTGCTGGTTGTAGCGCAGCGGGCTCCCGTCAAGCCGCGAGACGTGCAGTCCGGCGGAGGCGGCAACGGCGACCGGTGCGCAGGAGTCCCACTCGTACTGGCCACCGGAGTGGGCGTAGACGTCGGCGTTGCCGCGGACGACGGCCATAGCCTTGGCGCCGGCCGACCCCATGGGGAGCAGCTCGGCATCCAGCCGCGAGACGAGTAGATCCACGCAGGCGGGTGGACGGGTGCGTGAGACGACGAGACGCAGCGCCCCCGGACCTCGAGGCGCGAGTATGACCGGCGTGCCGGTGTGCAGGACGAGCCTCTGAGCGGGCAACGCGACGGCGCCAACTGTCGGCTGGCCTCCGACCGCGAGGGCGACATGGACCGCCCAGTCGTCCCGGGGCGGCTCGCCGTATTCGCGGGTTCCGTCGAGCGGATCGATGATCCACACCCGATCCCGGTCGAGGCGCGCGAGATCGTCCGCGCCTTCTTCGGACAGGACGGCGTCGTCAGGCCGGGCGTCCGTCAACAGGCGCAGGAGCAGCTCGTTCGACTGCCGGTCACCCTCTTTGCCGCCCTGCGCGCGGATCGCGAGAAGGTGATTTCCGGCCTGCTCCGCGAGCCACGCGGCGAGGCTATGGTCGTCCATTTCGCCGTCCGAATGGTTGGTGGTAGGTGAACGTCATGGCCCGCGGACCGGGTGATACAAGCCGGCGCCTGACGCTGGCATCGTGCGTGCTGAGCGGCGAAACACCGCCCGCCAGCACGCACGAACATCGGGACGTCACGTCACACCTATTCCACGGGTGGAACGAGGAAAGCGCGTTCCCGGAGGTAGGTGACAACTCGCTCCGCGCTGTCGCTGGCGGAGATGATACCGGTGGCGTCGAGATGGATTTCGGGGTTGACTGGTGCTTCGTAAGGCGAGTCGATGCCGGTGAAGTTCGTCAGCTCGCCACGGCGCGCTTTGGCGTAGAGACCCTTGCGGTCGCGGGATTCGGCGACCGCAAGCGGTGTGTCGACGAAGACCTCGATGAACTCGCCGTCGTCGAGCAGGTCGCGGGCGAGCTGGCGTTCGGCCCGGAACGGCGAGATGAACGACGCCAGCACGATCAGTCCGGCGTCGGCCATGAGCCTGGCGACCTCGGCGATCCGGCGGATGTTCTCGACCCGGTCGGCCTCCGTGAAGCCCAGGTCCTTGTTCAGTCCGTGGCGGACGTTGTCGCCGTCGAGCAGGTAGGTGTGGTGGCCCAGCTCGTGGAGCCGCTTCTCGACCAGGTTCGCGATGGTGGACTTGCCGGCGCCGGACAGGCCAGTGAACCAGACTACCGCCGGTCGCTGGCCCTTTCGCCGGGCACGGACCTGCTTGTTCACCTCGACGGCCTGCCAGTGGATGTTGTGCGACCGGCGCAACGCGAAGTGCAGCAGGCCAGCGGCGACGGTGGCGTGGGTGAACTTGTCGATGAGGATGAACCCGCCCATGTCCCGGTTGACCGCGTAGGGGTCGAACGGGACGGGCCGGTCGAGGTTGATGTTCGCGACGCCGATCTCGTTGAGTTCGAGCGTCTTCGTGGCCGTCTGCTCCAGGGTGTTGACGTTCACCTTGTACTTCGGCTGGGCGACCGTCGCGTTGACCGTGCGGGCGCCGACCTTGAGCAGGTAGGGCCGGCCGGGGAGCATCGGCTCGCCGCTCATCCAGACGAGGTGGCACTCGAACTGGTCCGCGACCTCCGCCGGGCTGTCAGCCGCAGCGAGCACGTCTCCGCGGGAGACGTCGATCTCGTCGGCGAGGGTCAGCGTCACCGACTGGCCGGCGACGGCCTCGGGGAGGTCACCGTCGGTGGTGACGATCCGGTCGACGGTGGATTCCTGCCCGGACGGCAGCGCGCGTAGCCGGTCGCCGGCGCGGACGACCCCGCCGGCGATCTGCCCGGCGAACCCGCGGAAGTCCAGGTTCGGCCGGTTGACCCACTGCACCGGCAGGCGGAACGGTCCGGTGTGCGCGGTGTCGGCGATGTCGATGGTCTCGAGATGGCCGACCAGGGTGGGGCCGGCGTACCAGGGAGTGTTCGCACTGGGTTCGGTGATGTTGTCCCCGCGCAGCGCCGAGAGCGGAATGCACTGGATCGCGTCGCCTGCTAGCCCGATCTGGCTGGCGAACTGTCGGTAGTCGGCCTCGACGGCGTCGAAGACCTCCTGGGAGTAGTCGACGAGGTCGAGCTTGTTGACCGCCAGAACCACGTGGCGGATACCCAGCAGCGAGACCAGGTAGCTGTGGCGGCGAGTCTGGGTGAGCACGCCCTTGCGCGCGTCGATCAGGATGACCGCGAGCTGGGCTGTGGACCCGCCGGTCACCATGTTGCGGGTGTACTGCTCATGGCCCGGCGTGTCTGCGACGATGAACTTGCGCCGCTCGGTGGAGAAGAACCGGTAGGCGACGTCGATCGTGATGCCCTGTTCGCGCTCGGCGGCCAGGCCGTCGACCAGGAGCGCGAAGTCCAGCTCGCCGCCCTGCGTCCCGACCTTCTTCGAGTCGGACTCGAGAGCGGCGAGCTGGTCGGAGAACACCAGCTTCGAGTCGTACAGCAGCCGGCCGATCAGGGTCGACTTCCCGTCGTCGACGCTGCCACACGTGATGAACCGCAGCATCGACTTGTGCTCGTGGCGCCGCAGGTATTCCTCGATGTCCGTAGCGACGAGTTCGTTGGTCGCGTGTGCCATGCGTCGCCTCCTTTCACGGGGTCGGCGGACTTGGAGAATGCCATCCCTGAGACGGCTCGCCGACCGGCAGGCTAGAAGTAGCCCTCGTGCTTCTTCTTCTCCATCGACCCGGACGAGTCGTGGTCGATGATCCGGCCCTGACGTTCCGAGCTCGTCGTCAGGAGCATCTCCTGGATGATCTCCAGGAGCGTTGATGCCTCGGATTCGATCGCGCCGGTCAGCGGGTAGCAGCCCAGGGTGCGAAAACGAACGCTGCGCTGATCGGGGACCTCGCCCGGCGCCAGCGGCATCCGGTCGTCATCCACCATGATCAGAGTGCCGTCGCGTTCCACGACCGGCCGCGGCGCGGCGAAGTACAGCGGAACGATCGGGATGTTCTCCCGGTGGATGTAGAGCCAGATATCCAGCTCGGTCCAGTTCGACAACGGGAACACGCGAACCGACTGACCCGGTGCCTTGCGGGCGTTGTACAGGCGCCACAGCTCCGGCCGCTGGTCCTTCGGATCCCAGCGATGCGCCGCCGAGCGGATCGAGAACACACGTTCCTTCGCCCGCGACTTCTCCTCGTCCCGACGCGCCCCACCGAACGCCAGGTCGAACCCGTACTTGTCCAACGCCTGCTTCAGACCATCGGTCTTCCACACGTCGGTGTGCATCGCCGAACCATGGTCGAACGGGTTGATCCCCCGCGCCAGCGCCTCCGGATTCCGATGGACCAACAGATCCAGGCCCAGCTCCGCGACGAGTCGGTCCCGGAACTCGTACATCGCCCGGAATTTCCACGTCGTGTCCACGTGCAGCAGCGGGAAAGGCGGCTTCGACGGGTAGAAGGCCTTGCGCGCCAGGTGAAGCATGACCGCGCTGTCCTTACCGACCGAGTACAGCATCACCGGCAGCTCCGCCTCGGCGACAGCCTCCCGGAAGATCTGGATGCTCTCCGCCTCCAGTCGCTGCAGATGGCTCAGCTGGGCGGTACCGGGTGGCAGCATCGACACCTCGCCCGGTGTTCGTGTGCTCATGGCGACTCGATGAGGTCGCGGGCGCTGCCTGACGTGCTTGCGGGACGGTCGGTCCAGCGTGCCACGCGGGCGACGTAGCGCGCGAACCGCGGCCGGATCGCGTCGAGGTCGAGACCGTAGTCGGCGGGGTCTGAGTGCTTGACCCGCACGCGGTCCTCGGAGTTCTCCTTCCACCAGCGGCGCATGTTGTCCTCGAACGCCGGCGACACGGGCTCACCGAGCCAGTCGTAGAGACCGCGGATCTCACCGAGTGGGTCCTGCTGCATGGCGCGGAAGTCGATGTCGTAGAAACGATGCTCATTGCCGTCGTCGCGGAAGGCCATCGTGCGGTCCATGCCGGTCGCCAGGACGTTGGTGTTGAGCGCGCCGATGTACTCCTTGTCGACGGCGTCGTTGAAACGCAACGCGACGTTGGCGTACAGGTCGCAGACTGAGACCAGAACCTCGGTCGGGTCGCGGTGGGTCATCACGAACCTGGCCTCGGGGAAGACCTTGTCGATGTCGGCGATATGAGCCAGGTGGTTCGGGTTCTTCAGCCGCCAGGGCTTCGCCGGCTGGCCCCACTGCAGGTATTTCAGCGCGCGTCGCATGTACTGGAACGTCTCGGTGAGATCCGCGTCGAGCAGCCAGTCGGCGTAGGACGGCACTCGGGCGAAACACTCCAGGTAGTGGACCTTGAAGTCCAGCAGCATCAGCTCATGGCATTCCTGCGGGCCGTCGGGAAACGACGGGACGAGGGCCTTGTCGAGCTCGGAGCGCCGGGACTGGACCTCGATCTGGCGCAGCAGCCGCGGGTCCGGGAACTCCCGCACCGCCGCTGGCGGCGGCACGAGTTCGGCCGCCTCCCAGCGGTGCAGATAGCGGATGCCCGGGTCCTCGGCGAGCAGCCCCGCCAGCGCGGTCGAGCCGGTGCGGGGAAGGCCGAGGGCGATGAGGGGCTCGATGATCGGCGCGTCGTCGGTCTCGGGATGGTCCTTGTACCACTGCTCGATGTGCAGACGGGTCGTGAGGGCCCGCAGCAGCAGGCCGCGCAGGGCTGCCCAGCCGGACGCGTTGAGCTGGGCCTCCGTCTCCAGGGCACGGGTCGCCCGCTCCAGGCCTTCGCGGAAGGAGTCGCCGCCGAAGTCGTCGAGGCCGGTCGCGGCGCGGGCCTCGTCGATCAGATCGTCATGTAACACGCTGATGAATCCCTTCAGCCTTCGTGGCGCGGTGCCTTGGCCTGCGTGGGTCAGGCGCGCATGTTGGCGCCGCCGTCGATGGCCCAGACCTGGCCGTTGATCCATGCGGCGTCGTCGGAGAGCAGGAACGCCACGACGGCGGCCAGATCGCTCGGACGGCCCAGCCGCGTGGTCGGGACCTCGTTGAGGAACCGTTCTTGCAGGGCGATGTCGTTCTGCTGGATCTGGGTCTCGCCGATCACCAGGCCGGGCATCACGCCGTTGCAGCGCACACCCTTCGGCCCGTAGATCCCGGCGATGTGCCGCGTGAGCGCGTTGATGGCGGACTTCGACGCCGCGTACGCGGGCCGGATGCTGCCGCGGCTCACCGCCGCGCCGGACGCGGTGTTGACGATGCTGCCCCCGCCGATCGCGAGCAGGTGCGGCAGGACCGCGCGCGCCGTCCGGACATAGCCGACCACATTGACGTCGAGGGTCCGCTCCCACACGTCCAGGCCCGTGTCGAGGAGGGTCTTGTCCCGGCCGAGGTTGGTGGGCGACAGGTCAGCCCCGACGTTGAACAGGCCGTGGACGGCGCCGTACTCCCCGATCGTCGTATCCACCAATGCCTGGACCGACTCTTCGTCCGCGAGGTCGAAGTGCACGGCGATCGCCTCGCCGCCAGACTCGAGGATCTTCTCGACGGTGGCCTGCGCACCGGCCAGGTTGATGTCGCCGACAACGGCCCTGGCCCCTTCCTCACCCAGCCTCAGCGCCGCGCCGGCGCCGATACCGGTCGCGCCGCCCGCCACGATGAACGTCTTACTCGCCAGTCCGCGCATGGTGAAACTCCCGCGACTCGATGCCAGAGGACTCCAGATGCGACCCGCCGGCCGACGCCGCCCGACAAACCAGCACGGGAGGCGTCGGCCGGCGCAACGCCGCTACCCCATCCACTGACCGCCGGCGACGTCGATGGTCTGGCCACACATGTAGTTGGCGGCGTCGGACGCGAGATAGGCGACCATGTTCGCGACCTCCTCCGGCAGGCACACCCGCCCCAGCTGGACCTGGTTCTCGATGGAGTTCAGGACCGAGACGCGAGCCACCAGGTCCTGTTCGCTCTGCGGATTCAGGACCCGCTCCCGGAGGTCGGGCTTGATCATGATTCCGGGCGCCACGCCGAGAACGTTCACGCCACGCGGCGCGAACTCGTGCGCCAGGTTGCGGGTGAAGCCGATGACCCCGGCCTTGCACGAGCAGTAGACCGTCAGGCCCTTCTGCTGAATACGCCCGCCAACCGCACCGATGTTGATGATGCGACCCGATCCCTGCGACAGCAGATACTCCGCCGCGGCGTGAGCGCCGTACATCATCATCGTCAGGCTGCCGAGGACGGTCTGATCGATGTCGTTCTTGGTGTGCTTCTCGAACGGCCCGCCGACGACCATCACGGGATTGTTCACCATGATGTCCAGGCCGCCAAGCGCGTCCCGGCTTTCGCGTACGGCACGGTGCACCTGGTCCCAGTCCGACATGTCCGCGAGGACCGGGACCGCCTTCACGCCCCAGCGCTTTTCGATCTCCGCCGCGCGCTTCTCGACCTTCCAGAAGGTGCGCCCTATCAACGCCACGTCCGCGCCCGAGCCAGCCAGGCGATTCGCGATCGCTTGCCCCAACCCGTCACCACCGGCCCCAGTGATGACGGCCTTCTTGCCGCTCAGGTCAAGCAGTTCGGATACCCGCATCCCAATGATGTGGGTGGGCAGCCGATCAAGCCCTAACAGCTGGGACCAGTCCCGGTCATCCGACTCCATGAATATCCCCTGTCCGCTCCGACGATGAGCAACCGGTCGACGACATCGATCTCTGACCGGTATTCGTTCATGGATGCTAGGCCGGTGCGGAGGTCTGCCGCCAATACAAGTTTCGGCGCCAAGCTATACTTTTCCTGTATAGCTGCCGGGTAGCATGGCCCCGTGGACACCCACCGGCTTCGGTACTTCCTGCATGTCGCGGACGAAGGCTCGATCAACCGGGCGGCGAGCACGCTCGGGGTAGCCCAGCCAGCACTGAGCCGCCAGATCCGCCTGCTTGAGGAAGACCTCGGTGTCACGCTCTTTCGCCGGACTGCTCGCGGTGTGCAGCTGACCGAGGACGGAGAGCGCCTACGCGCGTCGACCGCCTCGCCGCTGCGACAACTGGAGCTGGCGATGCGATACGTCGGGTCGCCGCTGGCGCGGATCGAGAGGGGCCTGCACCTTGGGCTGCCGGCGACCGCCGCGGACATCCTCGCCATGCCGTTGCTGGATAGTTTGCGGCTGGCCTTCCCCAAGGTGAGTCTTCGGGTGACCGTTGCCACCACGGCGGAACTCGTCGACGAAATGCTCAAAGGAATCATCGACATCGCACTGATCGAGCCGGTGCCGGATGGCAGGCTGTTCTACGAAGATCTCGTCGTGGAAGAACTGATCGTAGTAGGGTCCCCGACCTCGGACCTGAACCCGAACCGCGCCATTGAATTCGCCGATCTCACGACCCTTCCGCTCATATTGCCGGGAAGCCAGACCGGGATCCGCGTCAGCCTTGAGAACACCGCCCTGCGGCTCAAACTCAAGCTGCTAACCAGTTTTGGCACAGACGCCCTTCCGGTAGCAAAGGGCCTCATTGCGGCCGGCCACGGTTACGGAGTCCTGCCACTGTCTGCCGTCGCCGCCGAGATCGAGGCCAAGCGGCTACGCTACGCGCCACTGCGAAAACCGACCCTCACCCAGCAACTCGGCACCGCCGTCACGGGACATCTCGAACAGCCGCGAGGATTTGCTATCAAGATCAGTGAAATAATCCGGGAGGAGGCTACACGGCTGATCGAATCCGGCGGCTGGAAGGCGCAGATCTTCCCTCCAGGCCACGGCCCTCAGGCGCACCTTACGCCGCAATCGGCGCCGTAGTCGCGAGACTGCCCGATGTTCCGTGGCGCCTGAGCCGGCGTTGTTGCGTCTGGCCGAGACACGGCATGGCAGATGCAAGTCTCGGCCCTGGTCACAGCGCCAGAGCGAGCTCGGTGAAGGCTTGTGCGAGCCGGCGGCGGGGTTCCGCGTCGGTGGCGAGTTCGTAGTGACCGCGGCGAACGTTCTGGACGAAAGCGTGCCCTGAGTCGATCACTTGGGCCGAGCGAAGCCGTTTCAGCCCCCGCATCGGCCGCAACCGAGCTTTCAACCGGCCGTGATCGGCCTCGATCGGGTTGTTCGCGTAGCGGACGTCCACGTGGTGGGCCGCGGGCAGCTGTTCGTCGAGGACCCGTGGGTAGGCGGGGGCCCGGTCGATGGTCACCTCGACCGGCCGGCGCCTGTGCGACAACGCCATGGCGAAGAACCGGCGGGCCGCGGCCAGATCCCGCTTCTCGGAAGCGAGCAGGCCAGCGGCTGGCCCTCCGGGCTCCTGTCCGCGGCGCCCATGGCCGAACCAGCCGTGGCCACCGTTGATCTAGATGCGACGGACCGCTGGTAGGCTCGATCTGCTGGCCGAGGCCGACCTCCGCCGCCGCCGGTGGATCGCCGGAGGTGCAGCTCGTCGGGCTAATCACGGGAGGCGCACGGTGGACCTCAAAGATCCTTTCGATCCGCCCGCAGACCCCGCCGCCCGCTCCGCCTACCTTCGCGAACGGGCCGAACTCGCACGCCAGCGCGCGCAGACGCTCATGGCGACGATCAGCCGAACAACCCACCAGTCCGACCCGGCGATCCTCGGCCAGGTCAAAGCGATCCTCGCGATGCCGCCGACCGAGCGCCTCGAGATGCTCATGGACGAACTTGCCGTCTTCGCCGACGCCCGCCTCGTCACCGAGTGACAGACACACCTCGCCCGGCGCCCCGGCTACGACTCTCCGGGATGCTCGGCATGCTCGCCGAGCACAAGGTCCGCTACGCGATCGTCGGCGGGGTCGGCGCCCGCCTCCAAGGCACCCCTTATGTGACCGGCGACCTGGACATCGTCCCCGACCCGGACCCAGCCAACCTTGAACGACTCGCCGCAGCCCTCTCTAGCGACGTCACCACGAAGAAAGCCGCCGACTCGACGGACTACCGCCCACACCCTGTCGTTCGGCCCGAGGAATTCTTCGCCGAGTACTTCGCCATGTACCAAACCACCTATGGACCTCTCGACATCCTCATCGAGCTACCCGGCGTCGGATCCTACGACGCGATCATGCGCAACGCCCGGCGCTATGACCTCACCAGCTACGGCCTCAGCATCCACGTTGCAAGCCTCGAAGACATCATCAAATCCAAGGAAACCGCCGGCCGGTCCAAGGACCTCATCTTGCTCCCGACCCTCTACGAAGCCGCCGACCAACTCGCCCGCGAACCCGACGACTACGCGCTGAGCCCCGACGCCCTCGTGGTCGACCAGCCACCCGCAGGCACGGACACCTAGCGATGATCGACATCCGAGACCAACCCTCGCAGACAACGACGCCAGCCGAACCGACGGCCTCGACGCCATCCGGGCGCTCGCCCGGCGTGCGAGCCGACCGGCCCGCGTGATCCTCAGCGCACGCGCACCGTCGCTGGCCTGCCCCGCCTTCCCGCTTCCAGTCAAGGAAGGTCCAGGGCACCGATCGCCACCGGGCGCCGGCTCGGAGGCGCAAAGGCTCTCCGCCGAGTGGCCACCCACGACGTCCGACAGCCTGACAGGCTGCCTGGATGGCGTTGGGTGATCCGTCCCAGGGCGGCGACACGGTACTGGTCGTGCGTCCCGCGCTGACAGACGCCGAACTCGACGCGCTGTTCGGTGCGTCATGGCCGAACCGTAGACCTGCGTCGTTCGTGCCGGTGCTGACTCGAAGCCTGACGTGGATCGCGGCACGTCGAGCAGGACACTTGGTCGGATTCGTCAACGTCGTCGGCGACGGCGGCGTGCACGCCTTCATCCTGGATACCACTGTGCACCCGGACCAACGCCGCCAAGGGCTCGGGATACGCCTGGTCCGTGCCGCCGCAGACGAGGCAAAGGCCAACGGTGCCAAGTGGCTGCACGTCGACTACGAACCGCATCTCGAAACCTTCTACGAACGCTGCGGGTTTCGGCACACCCCCGCAGGCCTTCTACGGCTGTGAAGCAGGACCTTCCGCCGAGAGGGCGCCGGCCGAGACCGAAGCGACGTAGATCTCCTCGATATGCACCGAGATCTCGCCCGTTGCCAAACCTAGGTCTTCGCGTCGCCCGCAGCCGGGCGGGCAACCGTCGACGCGAGCGGCGAGTTGACCGCCGGCAGCGGCGAGCTGCTCGTCTCCGCCCGTGGGCCACGCGCCGCTGTGTCCGTGGCCGGCAGGCTCGTACCGGACCCGGCCGGGCCGGTGGCGCCCGAGCTGGTCGCCGCGCTGCTCGCGCGCATCGGCCTCGCCGACCCGGCCGGGCCGGGCGCGGGCCCGGTCGTCGCCACCTGGGTCGCACCCGACGGCAGCTGGGTGAACGGGCCGCTGCGTGGCCGCCACACCGTCACAGCCGCCCGGCACATCGGCGCCGCCGCGCGCGCGGCCCACCGGGCCAGGCGCCTGCGCGAGATCGAGACGGAGCTGCGCGAGCTGCGGGCCGCGCTGCAGGAACGGGCCAGGCGGCGCGCCCAGCTCGCGGAGCGCCGGACGGCCATCCAGCACACCACCTGCGGTCCGCTCCGCGATCCACCGCGCTGAGCGAGAGCCGGGCGCGGGCCGCCCTGCAGGCCCGCCTGGCCGTCGCGGCCGGCGGCAAAGCCCGTGAACTCATCGATGACCAGCAGACGGGAGAAACCCGAGGGCACCGGGCTCCCGCGTCGTAGTGAACCGCCAGGGAGCGTGGGATAGCGAGGGTCGCGTGCGCCGCGGGCGGTGTGGGATCGGCCTGCGCCGTGGTCAGGTTTCGCTGCGCGGGCCGGTCATGCGCGGCGTCCATGGCTTTAGATGATCGCCCACGTTAGAGGGGCCCGTGGTCCGCAACACCTGCTGGTCTATGTGGCTGTTAGTAGATCACGGATCGCAGTCGGAACGACCGCGGAAGCGACAGCCACTCCCCATGATCGCCAGATGTGTACCGGAATCCGAACGGACAAGGGGGCGGAACAAAACGGCGGCCGTGCTGCCCGAAACGTCGCATACCGGTCGCCTCCGCGGCCGGTGGTCAGACGGTCCCACGAGCGCACCCGCGCTGCGCGACTCCACGCCCAGCCGCGGGTCAACTTCGGGGGCCGAGACTCGCGCTCGCGACGGCGCTCGCGGACGCGGCGTCCGCGAGGCCGGCCTCCTCGCATTACCTTTCCGAGCCAGGCGAGGCGACGCCGCCACCGGTAGGTCAGATCGGGCCGAGCGCAGGCTTTGCCACCCGTTGGTACTTCCGCCCGAGGCTTTGGACGTACTCGTCAAGAAGATTCTTGAACTCCGTCTCCTCGTACTGTCCGATCGTCTCGAGGAAGGCGATCTGTGGCCCGGTGTCCGCGACGCGGCCGTCGATCACCTGCCACTCCGCCAGTGCCCCGACGACGTGCCGGAACAGTTCCTCCAGAGTGTTCGGCCAGGCCCGCAGCGGCCGGCCCAGCGGTCGGTCGCCGAGAACCACCTGGAGGCCTGCATCCGTACGCAGGGTGATTTCCTGCTTGAAGATCGTGTCCATGTGGTGGGACAGGCTGTCGTTCAGATCAGTGAACAGGGCGTCGGCGAGGTCCTTGCCCACCTGTGCCACCAGCGCATTGAGTATCGTCGCGAGGTCACGCCGACGGCGGACCTGCCTGTCCCTTGAGTCCACTTTTTCCTGGCTATACCCGACACTGAGAGCCTTCTTCCTCTCCTGCTCCGTGGCCGGGACGTCGTATTCGAACCTGCCAATTTCCGCCCCGAGGACCCACGCTCGGGTTACCCTGGTCCGGAGCAGGTCCACGACCAGTGCCTGCGCGTCCGGCATGTACGCCGCGCGCTGCGGCTCGGTCTGCAAAAGATTGGTCGTCAGCTGTTCGTAGTTCGCCGCGTTCCGCACAGCGAGCCGACTGTTCAGCCGGTAGTGGGCGCCGCTGTTCTTGTAGACGAAGTCGATGGTGCGGTGCGCGCCGGGGACGGTGTGCGTTCCTTCGTGCGCCAGGGACGAAGCGAGGACCAAAGGGCTTCCCTCAATCGCCGCCGGACTGACCCTGATGAAGGACCCCGGACCGCTTCCACTGGCCAGCGCAGGCATGTTCGCCGGAAGTCCCGGGTCGATCATGAAGCCGCGATTCTCCGTCAAAGGCCCGGCGGCCCCGGTGGTTTCGTCGATCAGTCGCCCCAGCGATTGGACCATGGCAAGATAGGTGCCCTTGACGAAATTCAGGCCTTCGGTGGAGTCGCCGCGGAAGCGGAAGAGGTTCGCTATCATATCGTCAGCGATGCCCAGCGAGACTCGCAGGCCCACAAGGCTCACCGTTGTGACAGCACTCACTATCGCCGCCCTCTCCATCATGCCTGGCGGGCGAGCCGTGTTCTTCGTGAGCGAGGTCCTGCCCCGAAGCCCGTCGAGGACGCCCTCGAAGGCGGTCAGCATGGCCACCGCGGTCCGGAGGTTTCTGGTGAAGAACAATGTGTCGGCCTGCGGCAGACCTTCCCAGGCATCGTCCAACACGTGAAACTGCGCGTACTCGTCCAGCGAATAGGGGTCGGGACGCGACAGCGCGTCTTTTCTGAGCCGGCGGATGTCGCGTTTCGCGAGCTTGAGGTAGCCCGCTCGCACAGCGGTCAGATCCAGTTTCGACACGTCGTCGGGGACCTGCGGGATCGCCATTCTCGACGTTACCTTCCCACGTGGGGCGGCGGGCTAGAGATCCTGGTCAGGACCAGGTGCCGGGGGGTGTAGGCACGAAGCCACGTGATCCGTGCTCGCTGCCAGGCCATGGGTCTCGCTCAAAGCGGGCCGACCGCCGGCTTGTTCACCCGTTGGTACTTCCGCCCGAGGCTTGTGGAGTACAGGGCGAGAAGATCCCCGAACTCCACCTCCTCGAACCGTCTGATCGTGTCGATGAAGCCGACCTGCGGCACGGCATCTGAGATGCGACCGTCGACCACCTGCCACTCCGCGAGTCTCGCGACGATGTGGCGGACAAGATCCTCCAGAGTATTCGGCCAGGCAGGCAGCGGGTCACCCAGGGGCCTGCCGTCAACGACTACCTGGAGACCGCGATCCGTACTCAGGGTGATCTTCTTCTTGAAAATCGTGTCCATATGGTGGGACAGGCCGTCGTACAGATCGACGAACAAGGCGTCGGCGAGCTCCTGGCCCACCTGAGCGAGGAGTGCATTGAGCATCGTCGCGAGCTGGCGCCGACGCATAACCTTGTTATCCGTCTCGTCCAATCTTGCCTGGGGCACCCCCTCATTGAGAGCAATTTGCTTTTCCCGCGCGGTGGGGGTGATCTCGTGCCGGAACTTTCTCAGGTCCCCCGCCTGCACCCACGCTCGGGTCACCTTGGTCCGGATCAGGTCCACGGCAAGTCCCACCGGGTCCGGCGTGTAGGCCTCAGGCGACGGCTCCTTCTGCAAGGAACTGCTCGTCAGCTGCTCGTAGTTCGCCGCGTTCCGCACAGCGAGTGGGGCGATCAGCCGGTAGTGGGCACCGCTGTTCTTGTAAAGGAAGTCGATGGTATGACCAGGACCGGCGACAGTGTGCGATCCTTCATGCGCCAGTGAGGCGGCGAGGGTGACCCGATCCCCCTCCATCGCGGCCGGCCTGACTCTGATGAAGCACCCGGGGCCACTTCCCGTCGCCAGCGTTGGCATGTTCGCCGGAAGACCCGGGTCAATCATGAAGCCGCGTCTTTCCGCCGCCGACCCGGTAGTCTTCATGGTTTCGTCGAGCAGTCGTCGCAGTGATTGGATGACGGAGAAGTAGTTCTCCTTGACGAATTTAAGAAATCCTGCGGCCGAGTCGCCACCGAGGAGAAATATTTCCGCGATCAACTGGTCACAGCTGCCGCTCGCGACCTGTGCCGCCACGCTGTCCACAACATCGACGGCACTCTTGATGATGGCGAATTCGGCGTTGTTCACCGGGCGATGCGTATCGCTCGCGAGCGAGGGCGTGCCCCAGAGCCTGTCTAGGACGCGATCGAAGACGGTCAGCTCGGCCACGGCGGTCCGGAGGTGACCCAGGAAGAGCGGGTGATCTTCCGACGGCAGATCCCGCCAGATTCTCTCCAGGTCGTGAAGCTGCCTGTACTCGGCCGCAGAATAGGGGTCGGGCCGAGAGAGCGCGTCTTTTCTGAGCCGACGCATGTCGCGGTTCGCGAGCTTGAGGTAGCCCGCTCGCACCGCGGCCAGATCCAGTTTCGACACATCGTCGGGGACCTGCGGGATCGCCATTCTCGACGTTACCTTCCCACGCGGGGCAGCGCGCCAGTGATGCTGGTCAGGGCCGGGTTCCGCGGGTGTAGGCCACGGTCATCGGGGTGCTCCACGCGCTCCGGAGGTCCGGGCGCTGCGCCTGGACCCGGACGGCGTACGTGGTGCCCGGGCGGTAAGGCTGCCTATCCGGGGCCCGCACCGGCACTGTGCACCGGGGCGACGGGCCGGCCACGGCGGACGCCCTGATCGGCGCATCGGCCGCGGTGCCGTCGGCCGCCGTCACCTCGGCGACGTAGAGCGTCGCGGTCGGCACCGCGGCGAAGGCGACGGTCAGCACGCCGGCGCCGACGTCGACCGTCAGTCCGGTGGGGGTGGCCAGCGTGCGTACCGCGACCGTACCCGCCGTTCCCCAGGCCGCCTCGATGTCGCCGCCGACGGTGCGTACCCGGGCCGAGTACACGCCGTCGCGGGGGTCGTCGAGCGTGAAGTACTTGACGCCGACGCCGGACGCCCCGTTCCCGCTGCCCTCCTTGGTGTAGGTCGTCGCCGTCCCGACCGTGCGGCCGTCGGGATCGGTCACCAGCACGTCATAGGCCGTGCCCGGCGGTCCTTCCCAGGTGACGACGAAGCTGTCGACCTGCAGGACGATGGTGGCCGGGGGTGAGGCCAGCCTGGTCAGCGGCCTGGACTCCGCCCATTCGCCTCTCAGGCCCGCGCGGTATGCCTGGACGCGGCCCACGTAGCGGCCGGCGGGCAGGTTCTCGACGGAAACGGTGTGGGTGAGCTGGAGCGGCCGGTCCGCGAGCCCGAGCGTCACGCTGGCCAGAGCCGAGCTGGCGGCGTCGGTCCCCAGCTCGGCCTCGTACCCGCCGGCGTACCGAGCCGGCGACCAGCGCAGGCTGAACCGGCCGTCCGCGTACTCCAGGGTGACGTCCGTCGGCTTCGCGGGCGTCGGCGTGGGTGTCTCGCCGCCCTGCCCGCCGCCCTGCCCACCCTCGCCCTGTCCACCGCCGCCGCCGGTGCTCCCGCGGAGGCTGGCCGCGGCGGCGGCCGTCGCGGCCACGGTGCCCGCGGCGACGCCGAGATGCTTGGCGATCGCGCCCGCCAGCGCGGCCGCGGCCGCCTCCGCCGCGGCGACGGTGCCGGTGGCGACGAGGTCCTTGCAGAGCAGCGCCTCGGCATAGGCGGCGGCCTGCGGGCCGAAGACGACACCGGCGAAGATGGCGATCTTCTCCGGGTCCCGCAGCAGAGCTGTCGCGATGTCGTGGGCGCCGCGCGCGACGCCGGCGGCCAGCGCGTCGGGCAGGTCGTCGAAGCGCGTCGTGCTCGGGATCCGCACCTCGAACGGCGGGAGGCTCACCGTCAGGAACGCTTCCCCCTGATGCGGCAGGGTGAGCTTGTACGTACCGGTGAGGGCGAAGACCAGGTCGGGGCCGTCGGAGCGCACGGCCGGCGTGAGCGACCAGGAGCTGCGGAACGTCCTGGCGACGGCGAAGTCGGCGAGCGCCCCACAGCCGTCGATCCTGGCGGCGTCGAACACCTCGCGGATCGCCGCGACCAGGTCGACGAGCTCGCGTGCCCAGGTGAACGCCGGCCAGTCGGCGATCTCGAAGCTGTCCCCGCCGTCGGGCCGGACGGCGTACGTGAAACCGCAGGACAGCCGCCCGAACATCGGGTGACGCTGGGCGGACTCGAGCCGGCCGGCGAAGCGGCGGGTCCCTTCGACGTCCTGGGACACCGCGACCTGGACGCTGCCGAACGCCGCGCCGAGGAAGTTCACGCCGGCCGCGACCGCGAAGGACGCCTGCGTGCCGGTCGTGAACCTGACCTCGGGGCCGCCGGTGTAGACGTGGCCGCCTCCGGCGCGCCTGGTACCGGCGAGCTGCGCGAACCGCAGGTCCACGGGGTCCGCCAGGGCGATGGCGGCGGTGACGCCGGCGGGGGCGCCGGTCTGCCGGTCCGCCACCACGGTGATCGACACGTTCACGGTGACGTCGACGACGAGGCGGATCGTCACCCGGGCGTCGAGGTGGTAGCCGGGCAGCAGGTGCTCGGCCCGCGCGAGCGTCCCGGCCGGGTCCGCCGCGGCGCTGTAGTAGTAGATCCGCGAGCCCGCCAGCAGGGTCACGTCGACGAACGAGCCCCAGGACCCGCCGCCGCCGGTCACGCATCTCTCCAGGAACGCGGCGAGCGAGAAGGGCCGTTCGACGGTGAGGCGGGCGAGGGCGGGCGCCGCGTCGAGGACCACCAGCTCGGCGCCGAGCGACAGTCGGAGGTCCGCCTCGCCGGCGGCGGGCGCGGGGCCGAGCCGGGCCCGCCCGGTCAGCGAGAACCGCGTCGAGCGGGGCCTCGCCGGGACCGCCGGCGTGCCGTCGCCGGCGGCCACGGCGGGCTTCGCGTAGTCGATGCGGGCAGCCAGGGCCAGCTCGTCGATCTGGATGCCCGGCAGGTCGAACGGCGCCACCGACTGGGTGGTGGGCCGCACGGCGTCCGCGACGGTGGCCAGATGGTCGTCGTCGCACCGCAGCGACACGTCGAAGCCGTAGGAGCGGCCGGACAGGGTCAGCAGCACGCGGGCGTCGAGGGTGAACTCGTGTGCCGAGGCGGGCCGGTAGGCGAGCTGGATCATGGTCCGGCCCACCCGGTGCGTGATCGTCACCAGGCCGCCGAACAGGGCGATGTCGTCGAGCTCGGCCGTGAACACCGTCCTCGCCGCGTCGGTGCGGTCGATCTGCGCGAACACCCGGACCGACGGCGGCGAGCCCGGCTGGGCGCCGTCGCCCGCCCCGATCTCCATGATCGCGCGCAGGAGGGTCCCCGGCGCCGCGTTGTGCACGTCGAGCTCGGCGGCGAACAGCGCGCCGTCCGTCAGGCCGAGTGACGAGCCGGCGAGATCCGCGACCGGTGAGGGGACACCGGGCGCGGCGGCGGCGAGTGCGGTACCGACCCGTTCGGCGACCGCGCCGAGTGTGTCGCCGGCCGGCAGGCTCACGACGACCAGGCGCGCGGCGCGCACCGTGAGGACGTCGTCGACGTGCAGCGCCGGCAGGAGGCGGCTGAGCTGGAAACCGTCCGCGAGCGCGACGGCGAGCGCGAAGGCCGTGTCCGAGGTCAGCAGCACCCCGTCCCCGAGTCCCGCGAGCCGGCCGTGCAGGACCAGCTCACCCCCGGTGAGGTCGGCCCACAGCGCGGCCGAGCTAAAGGCCGGCGTGCGCAGATCGGCGGGCAGCACGTCGGCCCACCGCCGGCCGGGAGCGGCGCCGGTGACGCCGTCGGTGAGGTCGGGCAGGCTGATGTGCTCGGCGTCGGCCGGTGCCACCGTGCCGGTGAGGATCGTCCGGGTGCCGGCGGTGCCGAGCCGGAGGCCGACCGTCGCGCGCAGGCCCGCGAAGGTCAGCGCGCCGGCGACGGTGACCTCGACGGCGGCGCCGGTGCGCGCGACGTCGACCGTCCCGGTGATCTCCTCAATGGCGAGCGTCGCGGCACCGAGCCGTGGATGCCACTCGAAGCTGGCCTTGCCGGCGAGGTGGAACCGGCCGGTGTCGGGGACGGCGAGCACGTCCGCCGTTTCGATGGTGATCCGCGCGGGCAGGGCGCCGGGGGTGCCGCTGCCCGCCGGCAGGGTGAAGACCTGGCCGGACAGGCCGTTCGCCGCGGCGACGAGGTCGATCCCGACCGGCTCGGCGGGCGGGTCGTCGTCCGCGCCGATGAGGTCGATCGCGACCGGATCGAGGAGCGATCCGGCGAACTCCCACGGCGCCGTCCCGCGCGGCTTCGTCGCCCGTACCTGGATGGCCGCCCCGCCGACGGTCACGGTGCCGAGGACGGAGCCCCGGATCCGGTTGTTCATGACCGGGATGTCGGCGTCGATCTCGGCCCGCACGTCGGTGATCGACAGCCGGTCCGGTATGACGGTCCACAGGTCGGGGATGATGAGGTGGGCGCCGAACCCGGCCAGGTGGCCGCCGTTCGGATGAAACCGCGCGACGACGTTGCGCAGCTCGAAGCCGCTGGCCAGCGGGAGCGACGCCGGCAGGTAGCGCCGCAGCGCGTTCGGCACCAGCCAGTCGTCCAGGTCGGCGAGGCCAGCGCAGGCGACGGGCTTCGCCCAGGCGATCCGCAGCTCCCAGCCGCCCTCGGGATCGGATTTGATCATTCCGGCGTCGACGGGCTGGCCGCCGACCGTCACGGTCCCGAACAGCGTCCCGCTCGCCGCGAGCGACGTGCCGCGGCCGGTGCGCCGCAGCGTGAGGAGCAGCTCCAGGTCCGACACGGCGAGCTGGCGCTGGATGATCGTCCAGGGCGACGACTGCTCGACGGCGACGGTGAGCGCCATCATGCGTCTCGTACCGGGGTCGTAGGTGGCCGCGAGGGCGGTGATGTCGAGGTCGCGCAGCCCCGGCAGGCCGGCCGGCAGCCCCCCGGCGTGGCCGTCGACCAGCGCCGTCAGGTCGTTGAAGGACGCAGCGCGCATCGTCTCGTCGCGCGCGAGGGCGAACGTCCAGTGCCCCGTCTGCGCGTCGGCGGGAATCCACGCCTGGACGCGGAACCGGGCGGTCGGCCGCGCGTGCGAGCCGAGGCTGATCGTCCCGGTGATCGTGCCGTAGGGCGACCAGCGGCCGCCGCCGCGCTGCATCGACAGGTCGACCGTCCAGTCGGACAGCTCGAGGTGACGCCCGCCGCTCATCCGCCACGGCTGGGACTGGCGGAAGCGTGGCAGCACGCCGGTCACCGTCTGGGCCGTCAGGTCGACGTCGAGGACCACCCGGTCGAGCGTCACGGGGCCCTGGGTGACGAGCGCCGCGGGCAGCGCGGCCCGTGCCTCGCCGTCGGTGAACCCGGCGGCGGCCGTCGCCGTCGCCAGCGCCGGGAGCCGTCCGGGCTCGCTGAACGTCACTGTCGCCGGTGCTCGGGCGCCGAGGTCCACCCGGACCGGGTACGCGGCGCCGGCCAGTGTGACCGTGCCGGTCGCCGCGGCGGTGAAGGTGGTCGTGAGCTGGCCGGGCGCGTGCGCCGGCCGGGGGCGGCGAGTGACGGCGAGCGTGAGCACCGTGCCGGTCACGGCCAGCTCGGGAGCCGAGACGATCCGCCACGGCGTGGTCGTGACCGCGACGGACAGCTCGGTGCGGGTCGGCCCGAGCCCGCTCGCGTCGGCGGTGACCGTGAGACCGCTGATCGCCGCGGGGCCGAGCGCGGGCAGGGTCCGCAACGCGGTCAGCACCGGCGCGGGCGTGCCCGCGACGGCGAGCGCGGCGCCGACCGATGCGAAGGCCCCGAGCTGCGCGTCGGGACCGACGCGGACCGTGGCGGTGCCGGACCAGGCGTGCGGGAGCTCGGCCTCGGCCGGCAGCGGCGCGGCGCCGAGACCCGCGAGGACGCCGCGCGCCACGAGCGCGCTGGGGATCGGCGCGTCCGGCCCGGCGGTCTCCCCGGGTGGGTCGGCGCGCAGCGTCACGGTCGCCGCCGTCAGGGTCAGCGGATCCTGACCGGCTCGGCCGATGACCAGGTCGAGCGTGTTGATCGAGGCCAGCGCGAAGGCCGGGCGGCCGTAGGCGTCGAGGCGCACCGCGCCGCGCAGCATGACCGTCTGCCGCATGGCCGGCCTGGCTGGGTCGGCGGGAACGCCCAGCCGCGTCCGGACGGACGTGACGCCCTCGAACTGGAGGTCCGTGGCGGCACCGGGCCCCGTCGACATGGTCAGGGTCGCGGTCTGGAAGACGACCCCGTCCGCGGCGGAACCCGCGAGCAGGCCGAAGGCCGTCCCCCAGGTCCAGCCGGCGGGCAGGCTCACGGCGAGCCTGCCGCGCAGCGCCCCGTCCGGTGTGACCGTGGCGGTGAGCACGCAGGCCGGGGCCGGCGGCCCGAAGGGCGCCACCGCGCCCGGTGACGGCGGGGCCAGCGTGCCGCGCAGCGTGAGGGCGCGACCGTCGCCGCTGAGCTCCGGGCCGGTGGCCGAGTCGACCACGACGACCTGGCGGAACGCGTCGGTGAGCCCGGTGGCCACCGCGTCCGCGCGCGCCGGCGGCCCGGCGGGGAACGCCGCGGCGTCGAGGGCGTACCGGTGGGCCGAGGTCGTCCCGCCGGGGCTGGTACGCCCGGCGATCAGGCGGTCGTGCAGCGCGACGAGCGGGGCGGTCGTCGGCCACAGCTCGAACGTCACCGGGGCGGACCAGTCGCTGAACGAGACCAGGTGGCCCGCCCTGACCTTGATCCAGTAGGTGCCGACGGGCTCCCTGGCGGGGTCGATGCTGAACGGGAAGGACGTGCTCGGGATGCTCCCCAACGACGGCTTGCCGTCCGGAGCCATGATCATGATCATGTACGTGCTGGCGCCGGTGATCGGTTCCCAGGTCACGAGCACGCCGCGGTCGGTCGACGCCACGTGCGGGTCAGGAGCCGGCAGGGTCTCGCTCATGCGGCGGCTCCGTCGTCGAGGGCGGTGAGTTTCCGTCCGGCACCGAAGGCCAGCGGCGGGACGCCGGCGGCGGTGAAGGCGGCGGCATCGATCGCAGGGGCCGCCGACGGGTTGCCGGTATGCCGCGCGACCTGCTCGTGGTAGCGCCGCAGCGCGGCCATGGCGGGAAACTCGGTCAGCAGGCGCGGCGGCCGCACCGAGGTCGCGACCAACCGCTCGCCGTACCGGTCGACCTGCTGGCAGACAGACCAGGTAAAGCCGTGCAGCGGGCGGAGCTCACCGAGCGGCCCGCCGGCGGAACCGGCCTGACGGGGTCCCGCGGCGAACAGATAGGTGGTGTACCGCCACTCGACCGCGACGTCCTCGGCGCCGAACTCGGGCGGCACGATCTCGACGCCCCCGGCCGCCGGGGATCGTGGGGTCCAGACGGGCCCGAGCCCGGGCAGCACCGAGCTGTCGAGATCGGCGACCACCCGCCGGGTGTCCACCTCGGCGCCGGCCTGGGTGAACTCGGCCATCCTCCACAGGCTTCGCAGCCACGCGGCCCGCCGGGCGTCCTCGACGTCCGCCGCCCCGAGCCGGAACAGCTCGATCTCGGTACCCGCGGCGTCCGGGGCGACGCAGAACCAGTCGGCACCCGGGTTCTGCACCAGGAGGTATGGCCCGATCACCTGGCCCGCCAGATCCCCCGGTCGCAGACCGCCGAACTGGTCGCGGCGGACGAGGTCAGCCAGCCCGAACTCGAAGGCGCTCAGGTGCGTGCCCCCGTCCTCGGCCCGCTTCAGCGTGCGGTCGAACGCCGCCAAGGTGAGCAGGGGCCGAAGGTCGGCGGCGGTGAGCAGCTCCGGAGACACGGCGGCGACCAGCGAGGCGCATAGCGCCTGGTCCGGGGCGCCCGCCTCTGCCGGGAACAGGAGCACACCGTTGCGCCGTGGGTAGGTCCCGTACTCGCGCGCAGCGGAAACAGGCGCGGGCAGTAGCCCGGTGTAGGCGTAGAACGGATGAAGCGCGTGCGTCGCGGTATCGTCCGTTGTCAGGGCATCGGCGGGGCCCATGAAATCGACAAAGCTGTGGTCGGCGGCGGCGTAGGGCCCGCGGTCGGCGAACGGGCCGCCATAGGAGTCCGGCGGGACCGGTACACCGTCGCAGAGAACCTGAACGAACTGCTGGTAGCCGAGATAGTCGACGTCGCCACGGCCCCGCGGGTCGTCGTCCCGCGCCGGATCGTAGTAGGCGCGCGCGAGAACTGGCTGGCCATACGTGTCGTCGATGCCGAAGAAATGGGCTCCGACCTGCCAGTGTAGCCGTCCCAGCGGGGCCAGCGTCCGGCGGTCGGCGACGACGCCGCTCAGCTGCCAGCGGCCGTCGCGCTCTACGGGTTGCAGCGGTGATCCGCGCTCGGGCACCGGTTGGTTCTACGATTTCACGCGCGCTGCGACGGACACTGGTGGTTCCCTCCAAATAGCCCGCTCAACACGCGGTGTGGCGCCGCCGTTACCGATGTATACAGCAGCGGATACACATATACCTATCAGCGATCCATCGGCGCGACAAGACGGGAAAAGGTCAGCTCAGGGCGCGAATCCCACGCCGTCCGCCACCCGGGCGCCAAGGACGGCAGCCGTAGCTTTGTGATCACTTGATCTGGGTGGGCTAGCAGTGGGTGGCTGGGTCCGCATGACTTCCGACCATCCCGATCCTCCGGGCCACTATCACTGCTGGTAGCGAGCCCGGACCCGGCTGCCCGTGCCTGATGCATTGGGCTGATCCCATCGGTACCACGCCGCTGCCAGGACGCGGGTGGTCGCGCGGTCCCGAACCGCATTCACTCCGCCTTCAAACGGTGCAGCCGAGTTGACGCGCCGCAACCGTTGATGTCAAGAGGTGCGCAGCCCAGAGCCTCTGGGCACGCCAGGGCGGTTCGAGCACCGACGACGTTGACCAACATCAGCGGCACGCCACGGCCCGTCGCACCTCCCTGGCGCGGCCGGGCTTCGTCGACGCCACAGACATCCCCGGGCTGCTTCCTCGCAGACGCGTCGGTAGATGTCAAGTCAAATGAGACAGTTGGTCGTTGCTCGGTTGGCTGGGAACTGGCTGGTTGATCCACACGGTCTCGGGTAGCCGGGGTGGCCGTGGCCGGCGGGCGAACCGCTCGGGGTGCGCTGCGTGGGCGCGGCCGAGGGTGGCCTGGCGGTGGGTCTGGACCTGGTCGGCGGTGCCGAAGTGGACCGAGGCCGGGGTGTGGAACCCGATCCCGGAGTGGCGGTGGTCGTGGTTGTAGGCGGTGAAGAACCCCTCGCAGAAGGTCCGTGCGTCGGCGAGCGACCCGAACCGGTCGGGGAAGTCGTAGCTGTACTTGAGAGTCTTGAACTGCGCTTCGGAATAGGGGTTGTCGTTCGAGGTCCGTGGCCGGGAATGAGACCGGTGGACATGAAGGTTGACAAGGAGTTCGGATACCGGCTTCGAAACCATCACCCCACCGCGGTCCGCATGGATCGCCCGGGGCGGGGCTCCGCTCCGGGCAATGGCGGCGGCGAGGAAGTCCTTCGCGACCACGGCATCCTCGCCGGCGGCCACCAGCCAGCCGGTAACGTACCGGGAGTAGATGTCGAGCACGACGTAGAGCCTGTACCAGACTCCTTTCTCGGGTCCTTTCAACGCGGTGATGTCCCACGACCAGACCTGGTCGGGGCCGGTCGCGGTCAGCTCGGGGCGGACCCGCGGCGGGTGGGTCGCCAGCGCGCGACGTTCCCGGGTCTGCCCGGCCGCACGCGCGATGCGGTACATCTTCGACAGCGAGCACCAGTACCGGCCAGCGTCGAGTTCCCGCGCCCAGACCTGCGGGATCGCCAGGTCCTGGTAGGCCGGGCTCGCCAGGACCGCCAGCACCTGGGCGCGTTCGACGTCGGTCAACGTCCCCGGCGACGGAGTCCGCGCCAGCCACGGCCCATGGCGCCGTCCGCCCGGCGCGGCTTGACGGTAGTGCGTCGCTCTCGACCGGCCCGTGTAGACGCAGGCCCGGTTCACCGGCACCCCCGCGGCGCGCAGCTGGTCGAAAGCACCGGTCAAAACCTGGTCTACGGCCGTTCGGTGTCCGCGCTCTCGGAGATCTGTTCCAAGCTTGAGATTTAACCTTTCTTCTTGCCTCCCGGCTTCGCGGGTATGTCTGTTTTGCGCATTTCTGAGCCGAGACGGTGGCGTCGGGCTGGGGTGTTTCTGCCTCCGGGTGGACGTCCTGGGCCGGGGTGGCTGGTTTTCGGTAGACGCGTCGGGGTGCCCAGCCGGTCGCGCAGATGTCGAAATGCGCGGCGGACCCGGTAGGGGGTGAGCGGCTTGCCTGGGCGGGGCCGTCGTTCCCAGGGGCGACGCAGGTCGTTGGCCAGGTCACGGGCGAGGCGGAGTTGGGTGTAGGCGGCGATGAGCAGCCAGGTCCAGCGGACGGCCTGCTCAGGATGGCGTAGCCGTGCCGCGGTCCATCCGAGCTGGGACTTCATCATCTTGAAGGTGTGTTCCATGTCGAAGCGGCGCAGGTAGGCCCGCCAGCACACGTCCAGGTCGGGTGCATGGGGGCCGGAGTGCCACAGCCACATGGTGCGGTGCGGGCTGCGGCCGTCGGGCAGACGTTCCACCCGCACTTCCAGGACGGTGCCCTCGATGATGGGTAGCCGGGTGAACAGCTCGTCTCCCAGGCGGGCGAAGTAGCCCGAGCGTGCCACCCTCTGGTGCATGCGCTGCCAGGCCCGGACCTCGACCCGGCCGTAGTTGGTCGTGTCGGGCACGATCAGCATCTGGTCGGGGCGGCGCAGGTTCATCGGCGCGGCGAGGGCGAACCGCTGGCCGTGGATGCCGTTGCGGCCGGGGCCGGGTTTGCGGGGGCCGGGCCGACCGTCGTAGAAGACACGGTCGCCGGCGATCCTTACGAGGGTCTGGACCGGAAGGTCTCCCAGGGCGTGGGTCAGTGCGGCGGCTGCGTATCCCTGGTCCAGCACGAACATCGGTGCGGGCTGTGGTGTCGGGGGCTGGGTGCCCAGCCGTCGGGTGAGGTCGCGGATCTGCTCGGCGGTGGCGGTCACCGGGCAGGCTCCCTGCGGCAGGCGGCGGGCGTCGACCGGCAGCGTCCACGAGGAGCGGCCCCATTCCAGGGCGGTCACCCACTGGAACTCCCAGCCCGGTACGACCTTGCGGTCGCCGTCGCAGCGGCACGGCGCGTAGTGCAGGCCCCGGTCGGGTGAGCACTCGGCGTTCGGCCTGGGGAAGGTCGTCACGTCCACACCGAAGATCGGTGGGCTGTCGGGTGGGAGCTGGTCGGCCAGCAGATCCCGCAGCCGTTCCTCGTCGATGGCGCCTTGCGCCAACGCGTCATACAGGGCTCCGTGGCCGCGGCGGAATACCGAAGCAAGTGACAACTCGACCAGGGAGGTCACCGGAGCTTCAGTGCAGATCACCGCGTCCGTCAGCTCGAAGAGCGTGTCGGCCCGAGCGTCCAGGCAGTCGTAGAACCCATCACGGAAACGGGTCAATGCGAAAAACAATTCAACATTGGCGTTCTCGCGCAGCAAACTCACCTCTACGACCTTCACGCGACTCGGATTGGTCTCAGTAAAGAGACACGATCACGTGAAGGGTGCCAGCTGTCCAGTAGATCGCCAACCCAACCCGAACTCGATCATGAGATGGTTAAATCTCAAGCCAAGAGCGCGTGTGCTTTTCCCATGATATCCAGCGCGGTCTCGGTCGTCGCGAGCCGGGATTTCAACCGCTCGTTCTCCCTGCGCAGTTTCTCCAACTCGATCTGCTCCGCCGATTTTCCGGGCTTCTTCTCCGGACCGCGAGCCGCGGTGTTTGTTCCTCCCAGGGCACCCGCGTCACGGGCCCGGGTCCACTCCACCACATGCGAGGAGAACAAACCCTCCCGGCGCAGGATCGCGCCTTTCTCTCCGTGCGGGGCGTTCTCGTACTCGGCGATGATCCGCAACTTGTACGCCGCGCTGAACACCCGCCGCGACGGACGCGGCGCCGGATCACGCCGCGGCGAGGACCCGCTCGGACGCTCCGCCGACTCTGACTCCACGAACACAAGGATCTCCGATCCACGCCCCCCGTAGCCAACCCGCACCCAGCAGGTGTCTCACCCGAGACTGACAAGGAGGGAAACGGCTGCGCTCGGCCCAGACAGTCAGCACCGGACACGCCTTGATCCAGAACATCCGCCGCGGTCACTACGAACTCGCCGTCGACACCGATCCACGACTGCGGCTGTCGGTCGCGTTCACCGAGCTCGCCGCATCGGTCTGATCCTCAAGCCTGCCAGGCCTCCGCGCGCACCCCGGCCCTCCGAATGCAACAGACAGCTCGCGGATGCCGCGGCCGGGCCAGGCGGCCAGGCATGATCGGATGGCAGCTCGCCGCCATCCTCGTGGGTCGGTCCCGGTCTCGGAGTTCACCGGCTTCTGGTTCCCGCCCGGAGGTGGTCTTTGTGGAAGTCTGCTGGTAGCTATTTCGCGCTGCCACGCCATAACGTCGAGGAGCCATTGACCGAACGCGGCATGGCTGTTGATCACTTGGTCGTGGATAGATAGGTCTGCCGGTTCACCCGCTGCTGATCGCCTTCGCCCGGCCCTGCCTACACAGGCCGGGTCGGCAGCACTCACGACGATCGCGATCTGCTTGCAAGCAACTTTACCGAGGCCCTAGGTCGCAATCGGCGTCGTGGACGAGGATCTCGTGGGCGCTGCGATGTAATCCCGCTCCTCGTGAACGTTAAGCGGTTATGGCCCGGCGACCGCCCACGACTCCGAGGACCCTGTCGACCGCCAGACCAACAACCGACCGAATGTCACATTTTCGTAAGATACAACATCGCAGGCAGATCTTGCTAATCTCCAGAAGCTAGGTTCCAGGATTTCTCAAGGCTCGCCTCCACCGCCCCAGCCGTGATCCGTAGCTCCCTCCATTCTACTGCCACCTCGAGTGCTTCATTCGTCCAGATTGAATCCGGTCCCGAATTTACGGAATCTACTCTTTTATTGACTTTCAGGAGCAGAAGAAAATCCTCGCCCTCAAGTGACCCATCGGCAACCCTCGCGCGAGCCACATACAGCACGTCGTCGAATTGGAGCAAGAGCTCATCCGCTCCCACGTTCGACTGTCGCAAGTAGGAAACCTGACGGTCCGATGTGGCACTGAGCAAGCCCAGAACAGCCAGAGCCCACCGACGGAAGTCCTCTATCTTTTGATCATCAATCACCGGATGATGCCCCCTAGATCCTGTACCGTGCCAGAACTCGGTCTCGGGGCGTTGACCTGCAACTTCGCTGCCAGGTGCCGTGGCGGATGATCGTGGCTCATGGTCGTGCGACTGGTGTATCTGGTCATGGTGCGGGTGTTCAGCTGGCTCGTTCTGCTCACCCGCAGCGATGCGGCGACGATGACGGAACTACTGGTCTTGCGCCAGGAGGTCGCCGTGCTGCGTCGCCAGGTCGAGCGGCCTCGGTTCACCCGGCCGGATCGCGCGGTCTTGGCCGCGCTGGCCCGGCTGCTCCCCCGCGGGGCCCAGTCCTGCCGGCTGGTGACCCCGGCGACGCTGCTGGCCTGGCACCGCCGGCTGGTCCGTCAGCGGTGGATCTACCCGCACCGCACCGGTCGCCCGTCGGTAGACGACGCGGTACGGGCGCTGGTGATCCGCCTGGCGAGACAACCCGTCCTGGGGGCATCGCCGGGAGCGGCCGAGCCGGTCGAGCTTGGTGATGACGAGCTGGTCGCCGGCGCGGTTCGCGGACAGGAGCGCCTTGTCGAGCTCGGGGCGGCGGACAAGCTTACCGGAGGCCTTGTCGATGAAGATCGCGTCGTAGCCGGTCGCTCGGAGGGCGTCGTGTTGGGCTTCGGCGTGCTGGTCGCGGGTGGAGACCCTGTTGACCTGCTATTTCGCTACCAGGCGCGGCGGTGCATGATCTCCGTTCATGGTGGTGCGGCTGGTGTACCTGGCCATGGTCCGGGTGTTCGGCTGGCTCGTCCCGCTGACCCGCGCCGACGCAGCGAGGACGACGGAACTGCTCGTGCTCCGTCACGAGGTAGCAGTGCTACGCCGTCAGGTCGGGCGGCCTCGGTTCACCTGGCCAGACCGCGCGGTCCTGGCCGCGCTCGCCCGGCTGCTCCCCCACGAGGTCCGGGCATGTCGGCTGGTGACCCCGGCGACGCTGCTGGCCTGGCATCGCCGCCTGGTCCCGCGCAGTTGGTCGGGCAGCCCGCAGATCTCACGCTCAGTCCCACCTATCGGGTTCAAACAACCGGCACAGACCCGCGACCGGGTGCGCCGCCAGAGACTCGAACCCGAACCCGCGGATGAGGGTGTCCGGCGGGTAGGCAACTGGTGTGGTGGTACTGGAGGTCGCCGAGGAACTGCGGCCGTTGCTGTACGGGTCCTGGCGGCGGGCGGAGAAAGGCGGGCTGGTCGACGGGCCGCCGCCGGATCCGGACGCCACGCTGGGCCACGTCGTGCAGTCGGTCGGGGTGCCGCTAACCGAGGTCGGAGCGCTACGACGGGCCGACGGCACGCTCCTCAGCCCATCCTGCCGGCCCGGGCTGGACGAGATCGTGCGGGTCGAGCCAGCGGCGCGTCCCCAGCCGTTGACCGAGCCGCGGTTCGTCCTCGACGTGCACCTGGGCGCGTTGTCCCGTCGGCTGCGACTGCTCGGCCTGGACGTGGCCTACCGCAACGACGCCGCCGATGACGAACTCCTCGCCCAGGCGATCCGAGAGCGCCGGGTGCTGCTGACGCGGGACCGGGGCCTGCTGTTCCGGCGCAGCCTGCCGCACGGCGCATACGTCCGCGGCGACCGGCCGGACGATCAGGCACACGATGTCCTTGACCGGTTCGCGCCGCCACTGGCACCGCTCACCCGTTGTGTCTCCTGCGGCGCCGAACTGCGGCCGGTGCCGAGGGAAGAGGTCCTCGACAAGGTGGAGCCCGGTACCCGGCGCACCGCGACCCACTTCACCCGCTGTATCGCCTGCGGCCAGATCTACTGGCGCGGCGCCCACGCCCGCCGCCTCGACGCCTTCATCGCCACGGCCAGCGCGGAACGTCCCGCAACACGCCGCCTGACCAGCGAAACCGCGTAACTGCACCCTTCAGGCCAGCCTGATCCACCGCGCCCGCGCCACCGAGCGCACCCTCACCGGCGTCATAGCCCGCAGCGCGTAGACGAGTCCCACCCGCGGACGGTCCGCCGCCGGCCGCCCCTCTGCCAGCGACAGTCTCGTCTCCGCCGTGATGCAGCCCGCCGACTCGCCGCCGCGCGGGCGGCGTCGGGCCCCAGCTGCCCGACGACGATGTCGGCATTCCACGGCCGATTCGGCACATCTGTGAGAGCCTGTCCTGAATCTTGAAGGGCTATCAGCTCGCCGTGTTCGGTTGCTCGCGGGCCGTCCAGCGTTCGACGGGCTTGCCGCGGACGAGGCGGCGGGCCATGGTGCGGATCATGGCCCAGCGGATGAAGGCGACCGAGCTTGCCGGGTCTCGTTCGTAGTCGCGGGCGAGGCGGCGGTGCGCGGTGAGCCAGGCCAGGGTGCGCTCGACGACCCATCGTTTCGGGAGGGCGGTGAAGCCTTTCTGTCCGTCTTTCTTGCGGACGACCTCGACGGTGGTCTTGAGAATGTCGGTGGCCCAGGTGACGAACTTGCCGGCGAAGCCGCCGTCGGCGAACAGGTGCCGACACGTCGGGGTGGTGAAGTAGTGGTCGAGCAGGAGTTGGCGAGCGCCGTCGCGGTCCTGGCGGCTGGCGGGCAGCACGAGTACCCCCAGCAGCAGGCCCAACGTGTCGACGACGATGAACCGCTTGCGGCCGTTGACCTTCTTGCCCGCGTCGTAGCCACGGCTGGGGTGGGTGACGGTCTGGGCGCCCTTCACGGACTGGGAGTCGATCACCCCGGCGGTCGGCCGCGGCCGGCGGCCCTCGGCCTGGCGCAACTGGTCGCGCAGCCCGTCGTGGACCCGGATGACGACGCCCTTGCGTTTCCACCGGTCGAAGAAGCCGTAGACCGTCTTCCAGGGTGGGAAGTCCGCCGGCAGCGCCCGCCACACGATCCCGTTGTGGGCCACGTACAGGATCGCGTCCACGATGTCGCGCCGGTCATGGCTCTCGGGCCGGCCGTCCTTCGGAACCGGCGGCAACAGCGGCGCCACGTACGCCCACTCCTCATCCGACATATCCGAGGGATAGCGGCGAGATCGTCCCATGTCCCGACCGTGACCAGCCCGTCCCAGCCGTTCACGCCACCACACCGCGAAGATCGGGAACGGGCCACGGCCAGCCCACAACATCAAGATTCAGGACAGGCTCTGAGAGCTGCCGCCGACTCCTGGTTCTCAGGCACGGCGGTGCGTTCCCGAGGTCGGGTCATACCTTGGCCCGCCGATCCACACCCTCGGGCGAGTTATGGCTCGGCCGTCGGCCGGACTGCGCGTCGATAGGGTGCCCATCGTGTCGTTGCCTGCGTCGCTGACCGCCCGGATGCGGGAGGACCTGTTCTGGGCTCAGGTCCTGTACGAAGAGGTCGACCAGGAGCTGGGCTTTGCGGTCGACGTCGGCGGTGACTACCGGTTCGGGACCCAGATCCTGCTCGGTGGCCGGAGCCAGTCGCTGGAGATCTACGCGCCGGGCTCGGCCGCGGGCAAGACAGTCGGGCGCGTTGAATGGTGGGATTCCAGGTCGCCCGCGCTGCGGTGGGAAGAACTGGAGCTGATCTGCCGGGCAGCCGCGCTGCTCGACCCCGACATACGCCATCCCGGGCCGGTTGCCGCCCTGCTCGTGCCCTACCTGCTGCGCGACGGCAGCGAATCCCTCGACGCCATCAGCCCGGTCCTCGACGCCGCCTTCCGCCTGGCCAGACCCCGGCCAGGCGACGGTCTACGGCCCGAAACCCGGACCCTGCTCGATACGCCGCTGGCACCTGGCATCACCTGGGTTGACCGCGCCGACGGGTATCGGGCCGTCACCGTCCAGGGCGACCCGACGAGCGATCATTTGCAGTCCCCGCGGTCGCCTACGTCGGAAGACTTCCCGTTCGCCCTGCTGTCGGAGCTTCTGGCCGCCGCCACGGCCACCGTCGCAGCCGTAGCAGCGGCCACCTGCCTGCGAAACCCGGCCGTCCGGTCGACGCTCGACACCGCGATCCACGACCAGGACCCCGCCCCGCTCGCGGACGCCCTGCGAAACGCGGGCTACGACGACGCCGTGATCCTTCGCGCATTGGAGTCCCCGACAGACCCGGTGGAGACCGCCTGGGTACTCGAGGCGCTCAGCGCCGCACCCCAAGGGTCGATCATCGCCCGCTGGTTCGGCGCCAGCCCGCTGCACCACCTACGCCGGTGGGATCTCACGCTCCGGCTCGCGGCCGCCCGCGAGGTAGACCTGTACACACCAAGCATTATGATCAAGGTCCACGTGGAGCAGCTCGTGCCGTCCGCGGTGTTGACTTTCGACCTCGCGCACGACCGGCAGCGCTCAGGGGAGCCTGCGGAAATGGGACTGTCGGTAGTCGTACGCGACGACCTCCCGGCGGCACTGGCCGCAATCCGCGAGAGCCTCGCTCAGGGTTTCCCGGGCGTGACCGCATCCCTGTGGAACGGCGCCGAGGAAATCAGCCTGACCAGCGAAAGGTGAACCTGCGCCACCCTCCAGCCGGCGCAGCTCAAGCCTCGACCACGAAGCCGGACCCGCCGTCGATAAGGTGCCCACCGTGCCGTTACCTCCGTCGCTGACCGCCCGCCTGGGCGAGGACCTGTTCTGGGCCGAGGTCCTGGACGAGGACGTCAAGCAGGAGCTCGATTTCGCCGTCGACGTCGGGGATGACTACCGGATCGGCACGCAGATCCTGCTGGGTGGCGGCGCGATCCAGTCGCTGGAGATCTACCCGCCGGGCTCCGCCACGGGTAGGACGATCGGCTACCTCGACGAGGCGCATCCCATGCCGGCCACACTGCGGTGGGAGGAACTGGAGCTGATCTGCCGGGCATCGGCGCTGCTCGACCCCGACATTCGCCATCCAGGACCCGTCGCAGCCCTGCTCGTTCCCTACCTGCTGCGCGACGGCAGCGAATCCCTCGACGCCATCAGCCCGGTCCTCGACGCCGCCTTCCGCCAGGTCAGACCCCGGCCAGGCGACGGTCTACGGCCCGAAACCCGGACCCTGCTCGAACGGCCACCGCTGCCGGGGATCACCTGGGTGACCCGGCCCGACGGGCACCTGGCCGTCACCGCCGAACGAGACCCGAAAAAGGGTTTCCTGCACTCCTACCGGACACCCGAGACGACCACCTTCCCGTTCGACGTACTGTCAGGCCTACTCGACGCGGCCGAAGCCACGGCGACCCAGGTAGCGGCGGCCGCCCCACTGACCGACATCGCCGTCCGCTCGGCACTCGACGCCGCAATCCGAGACCAGGACACCGCCCCACTCGCGGACGCCTTCCGGCACACCGGATACGGCAACGAAGTCGTCCTTCGCGCACTGGAGTCCCCAACCGACCCGGTAGAGACCGCCTGGGTACTCGAGGTGCTCAGCGGCACCGCGCAGGGAACAATCATCACCCGCTGGTTCGGCGCCAGCCCGCTACACCACCTGCACAGGTGGGATCTCGAACTCCGACTCGTCACCACCAACGGTGAGCAAAGGCCGACAGCCCCGATCAGGACCCACCTAAAAAGGCTCGTACGGTCCGGCGTCCTGACTCACGTCGACGCCTACGGGGGCACGACATACCCCGACGGGCGAGACGAAACCCGCCTGCACGTCGTCGTGCGCGACGACCTCCCCGCCGCAGCGGCCGCCATCCGTGAAGTCCTCGCGCAGGCACCCCCAGGCGTCACCGCATCCCTGTGGAACGACACCGAAGAGATCAGCCTTTCCACCGAGCAGTGAGCAATGAACACCGGCGGCGCGGTCCGCCGGGCGGCAGCGCCAGACAGGCACGGATCGCCTCCATCGCCGGCGCCCCATTCGGCGCCAGGCCCCGCCATACCCACGATCGTCGATGACCTCCTTGGCAGTGAACGCTCAATGGCCGGAGGCCACGAACCGCAACACCGCGACGAGGGCGACCTCGGCGGCCAGCCCGGCGCACGCCTACAGGAACAGCGGAAGCCTGCACACGGGTGCAAAGGCCCGGACCAGCATGGTGGACAACACAGCGCCAGCCACTACGGCAGCCCCAGCACGGCCGCCCCAACCAACAACAGCACGTCGTCTGGCTGCGGTCCCCACACGGCGGGGTCGTCGGGCTTCCCTGCCTGCGGCACGGCCATCAGGCTGATACCTGCCGCAGCGTGTCACAAAATTCATGCCCGACTCGCGTCTCTCTACCTAGCTAGCTTTTGCTTCACAGACACTCCTGATCAGCGAATACCACCGTACGACTTGATCAAATAACCAAAGTTTTGATCATATTAAAATAGGCTCTTGGTGCGCTACATCCTAATCGGAGACAAGGGCGGCCCTGATCTCACCGAGCTGCGCTACGGCCGACCGGCGATCATTTTCACTCTTCCAACTAGAAATCAGCCAGGAATCACCGTAGCTCATCGCAGCATCCAATGCGGTCCCGGCGATCTCGAGCATCGAATACTGCGGCGGCATTCCAGAGACAACCCGACGGAGGTTCTCGTCTTCAACCCACTCCGCCGCAGATGTATTGATCACAGTCGCCCCAACGACCGCCGCAGCAGCAACCACCTCTTCTGGAACGAACTCCCGCATAATTATCGCCGGGTCCTCGGCGACACGGGCGAGAATCCCCTCGACCCTGGATATCCGCTCCCGACTGGGCAGCTCCTTGAGCTGGTCAAGAAAATCCTGGGCGCTGTCGCTCATAAGCGGACCCGTCCCCCATGTTCCCATCATCCACCCCAGTTCAGTGGACCACCAAGACCGCTCACGTCAAACTCAGGGTCCCGTCGGTTAACAAGTGATGCTCCACTACCCTTCAGACCCTCCATAACGGTTTGTTCTATGCGTCGAGCCGTCACCGAGGTAACTCCTCCAGAGAGTTCTATCCAGGTTACGTTACAGATATCGGAGCAGGCATATCCCGCAGAAGTGAGCGCATGTCCAGGCCACCGGCCAGCAACAGCAGAAGATCAACCATCCAAGATCGACTTAAGCTTCACGGCATTGCCTCAGGACCATGTCCTCCCTCCGGCCATCCCGCGCGGCGCGACCGCCGGCGTGAGCAGGCACTGCGTGCCCTCGTCCGCGAGTCGGCCCGCCAGCCCGAACTGGCCGGGCGGATCTTCTCGACGCAACGGGTTCCCGAGTCGTTAGCGTCGTTGCTCCTGGCTCGTCATCGCCTGCGTGGCGGCTCGCGCGACCGGCGAGGCGGCCGCCTCGAAGGTGGCACACCGCTGCGCTGACCGGCGGCTGGCCCGCCCCACCGGTCAGCGCGGCCGAGCGAGATGCCTGAGGTGTCCCGCCATGGGAGGATCTGTTCGTACCGGCGGCCTGGTCACCTGGAGGTAAGAACGGTGTCGGCGGCGGTCCTGAACATCGTGATCGGTCTCCTCACCAGTGTCATCAGCGGCGGGGCCGTGTGGGCGTGGCAGCGGGCGAGCGGGGCTCGGGTGCTGCGGCGCAAGGCCCTGTTCTTCGGCCTGGAACGCGGTGGCACCTGCCTGGTCATCCTGAACAACAAGTGGGACGCGCCCGGCAGCACCAGCCATCACGATGTGCACGCGATGATCGAGGTCGCGGTGCTGGCCAGCGAGGCCGCCTGCCCGGTCTCCGTCCAGTCCTCGACCGGCTTCCGTGAGAGCAACGGGAACCGAACCGAGTTCTGCATAGGCGGCCCGGAGTCGAACTCCCGCACGGCTGGTCACGTGGCCTCCCAGCTGCCGGGCGTGACGGTTCATCCGGTTCACCCGACGAGGGCCGATTCGGCTGCCCTGACCGTCGGGGACCAGCAGTTCGCGCTGGACCGGGGCCGGCGGGAGTACGCCCTCGTCGCGAAGTTCACCCCGACGGGGGCGAGCAGACCGGTCGTTCTTATCTGCGGCCAGACCGCGATCTCCAACCGAGCCGCGATCCACTTTCTCAGGCAGGAGTTCCACGCGGTCTCGAATGCCGTCGGGGCGATCGACCGGTTCTGCGTCATGATCCGCGTCGACGGGTCGAACACCTACGGCCACCAGGCCGCCGTCCTCGACCGCGACGTCACCGCTGTCGCCTTCGCCGGTTGACTCGGCCGGCGCGGCCGAGCCTCGGCGGTGGCCGGGCGGGGCATCCGGGTGGCCCGCCGACGAGAAGGCGACCAGGCCGCTGGCAGTCAGGACCCCCGGCCGCGGCGTACCGCGTGGATATTCGCCGCTACCCCACCCACCCCGACCTGTGGTCCGCCTTCATCCACTTCGGACCCTGACCATGGGCGGCGTCGAGATCGCCGCTGGTGGTCACCTCAAAGCGGGTCCTTGGAGCCGGTCGCCTCGTCGTCCCGTCCGGTGATCTGGTGCTTGGTCTCGTTGAGACGTTCACGGACCGGGTCCGGCGGGGGTGTCTTCGGCGTCGTTCCGGCCTCCTTGGCCCGCCACGGGCTGAGCGCCTCGAGCTCGGCGGTGGCCGCGTCCAGGGCCTCGGGATCGTCGGCGGCCTCAGCCTCCGCCATCGCGTCGAGGAGCGCGGCGACCTCGTCCCAGCGGGTCGCACCGGCCTCCCAGCTGGCGATCTCCGCCAGCACCTCGAGTGCCTCCCGCCGCAGCTCCCCGTCGATAGGCACGAGCGCCCGCCCCTCTGCACGCGACACTGTCGATCTCCATCGGTCAGAAGATATCCTGGCCCCTGCCTGGCAAGGGCCCGGAATGCGCTGGCACGACCCGGGGCTGCGGGGCCGCATGGGGGAGCGGTGACAGAGGTGAGATGCGCGACCAGCTGCTCGAAGCGGTCCGGGAGCGGCTTGCCCGGTTCCAGGCCAGCCAGGATCCGGCGATACTGCTCGACGCCTCGGCGGTGGCCGAGGTCAGGGCGCTCATGGCCTCGGTGGCGCAACCCGCGGAGGACCTCGAGGTCTGTGCGGCGGCGGGCTGGCTGCACTACTACCGCTATGCGTTGCTGCCGCCCGGCGAGGACGACGACGACCGCGCCGCGGCGCTGCGCCTGCTGATCCACCTCTACCGGGCCCGGCCGGAGGCGGTACCCGGCCCGGTGCGGACCTATTTCGACGGCGCGGGACCGGCCGCGCAGGACTACGCGCCCGACGCCGTCCGGGCCGCCGGGCTCGTCGAGGACGCCCTGCGGACCCGCCGTCCCGCGGACCTGGACGCCGCGGTCGCGGCCGCGCGGGCAGCGGCGGCGGCCGCCGCGCCCGGCCACCCCGACCGCCCGGGCCGGCTGTCGAACCTGGCGCTCGCGCTGCGCGCCCGCTTCGAGCAGGCCGCCGACCCGGCCGACCTCGACGAGGCGGTCGACGCCGGCCGGGCCGCTCTGGACGCGGCCGCGCCCGACCATCCTCGCCGCGCCGACATCCTGTCGGGGCTGGGGTTCGTTCTCGTCCTGCGCTACGGACGGACCCACCACCTGGCCGACCTGGACGGGGCGGTCGAGGCCTGGACGGGAGCGGTCGACGCGGCGCCGGCCGGTGCGGCGGTCGGCTCGACCTACCTGTCGGACCTCGCCACCGTCCTGTTGACCAGGTTCGCGCGGACCGGGCGTGCGGACGACGTCGAGTCGGCGATCAAGACAGCCCGGTCGGCGGCCGACGGCGCCGGCGCTGACGACCCGGAGCGAGCCACCTACCTCTCCCACGTCGGGATCGCGCTGCTGGCCAGGTTCGAGGCAACCGGAGCTGTGGCCGACCTCGATGAGGCGATCGACGCGGCCCGGGCGGCTGCCGCGGCGGCACCCGCCGGCCACCCGGACCGCGCGGGCTACCTGTCGAACCTCAGCTCCGCCCTGCGAACCCGGTTCGGGCAGACGGGGAACCTGGCCGACGCGGACGCCGCGGTCGAGGCAGGCAGGTCCGCCGCCGCGGCGGCCGCCGAGGACTACCCAGAACGTGCGGCCGTGCTGACGAACCTGGGATTCGCCCTGAGCAGCCGCTTCGATCGGACCGGGAGCCTCGGGGATCTGGACGGGGCGGTCCAGGCCGCGAGGCTGGCCGTCGAGGCGGCGTCCGCTCATCCGGCCCGGGCCGCGATGGCGGCGAACCTAGCGGTCGCGCTGCGCCTGCGGCATGCGCGGACCGGAGCGCTCGCCGACCTGGACGAAGCGGTGGAGTCCGTGCGGCTGGCCCTCGACGCCACCCCCGCCGACCACACCGACCACCCTCGGTACCTGTCGGCCCTGGGCGATGCCCTGCAGACCCGGTTCGAGCGGACCGGCGCGCTGGCGGACCTGGACGCGGCGATCGACGCCAGCCGCTCGGCCGTCGAGGCAACCCCGGCGCTGCATCCGGACCGCGCGTCACGGCTGTCGGTGCTCGGCACCGGTCTGTTCCTGAGATCCGACTGGACCGGGACGCCGGCCGGTCTCGACGAGTCCATCGAGGCCGCCCGTCGTGCCGCCGCCGCACTTCCCGACGACCACCCGGACGCTGCCGCCTACCTGTCCAACCTCAGCCTGGCCCTGCGCGCACGCGCCGAGCTGACCGGTTCCCTGACCGATTTCGACGCCGCGGTCGACGCCGCCCGACAGGCCGTCGGGGCTGTCCCGGGCGACCACACGTCCCGCGCCGGCTGGCTGTCGAACCTCGGGCTCGCCCTGCACCGGCGGTTCGACCGGACCGGGGTGCTGGCGGACCTCGACGAGGCGGTCGGCCTCGGCCTGCTCTCCGTGGCGGAGATCCCCGCCGACCACCCGGACCGCGCCCGGTACCTGTCGAACCTGGGGGCCGCCCTGCGGGCCCGCTACGAGCGGACCGGCCTCACGACCGACCTGGAGGAGGCGATCGACGCCGCGCGACAGGCCGTGGACGTGGGCCGTCCCCATGACGTCGAGCGCCCTGGTCAGCTCGCCAACCTGGCGTTCGCGCTGCGGCTGCGCTTCGAGCGGACCGCGGACCCGGCGAGTCTCGACGAGGCCGTCGACACCGGGCGCCTGGCCCTCGAGGTGACCCCCGCCGACCACCCGAGCCTCGCGGTCGTCCTGACGAACCACGGCGCGGCTCTGCACGTCCGGTTCGAGCGGACCGGCGAGCTCTCCGACCTCGTCGCCGCTGTCGAGGCCGGCCGCCGCGGCGTCGAGCTCGCCCCCGACGGCCTCCCGGAACTGCCCGCCGTACTGACGAACCTCGGATTGTCGCTGCGCAGCATGTTCCTGCGGACCGGGTCGCTGGCCGACCTCCACGACGCGGTCGACGCGCACCGACGGGCCGTCGCGGCGACCCCCGCCGAGCACCCGGAACGGGCGGCCCGCCTGCTCAATCTTGGTTCCACCCTGCACACACGGTTCGACCGGACCGGGGAGCTGGCGGACCTGGCCGAGGCGGCCGACGTCAGCCGCGAGGCCGTCGACGTCGAAGCCGCTCCGCCGCGGGCCCGCGCGCTCGCGGCGGGAGCATGGGGGAGCGCCGAGGCGGCGGCCGGGCGCTGGGAGCAGGCGGTCGAGGGCTTCGCGGCCGCGGCGGGGCTGCTCGAGGAGCTCGTGCCGCGTGAGCTGTCGTGGTCGGACAGGCAGAGCCTGCTCGGCGCGGTGCGCGGTCTTGGCTCCGAGGCCGCGGTCAGCGCGGTGCGCGCCCGCAGGCCGGAGCGGGCGGTCGAGCTGTTCGAACAGGCCCGCGGGGTGCTCCTCGGCCAGGCGCTGGACACCCGTGGCGACCTCAGTGATCTTCTGGCGGCCGCTCCCGTCCTGCACGACCGGTTCGTCGAGCTGGCCGCCGCCCTCGACCGGCCGGGGACGAGCCCGAGCGCAGGGACGACGTCCGTCGGCGCGGCGGCCAGCCCGGCGGGGGCGGAGCGACTGATCGCGGAGCGCCGGGCGCTGCGCGCCGAGTTCGACGGGCTGGTCGCACAGGTGCGTGACCTGCCCGATCTTGCCGGCTTCCTGCGCCCCCCGCCGCTGGCGGCGCTGAAGCGGGCGGCCGCCGGCGGACCGGTCGTGCTGGTCGCGGTGTCCCCGTACGGCTCGTATGCCCTGGTGGTCACCGAGACCGAGGTCGCCGAGCCGCTGGAGCTTCAGACCATGACTCCGGACGTGGTCGCGCGGGAGGCTGCGGAGTTCCTCGACGCGCTGGCCACCCTCGGGGACGAGGAAGCGGGCCGGGACCGGCGGGACCAGGCGCAGGGACGGCTGACCGAGACGCTGGCGTGGCTGTGGGACCGGCTCGCCGGACCGGTCCTGCGCCACATCGACCACCACGGTCTGCTGCCGCCGCGCTCCCCCGAGGAGACGTCGGAGCTGCCGCGGCTGTGGTGGTGCACGGCCGGGGTGCTGTCGTTCCTGCCCGTCCACGCCGCCGGTCGCCACGACACGCGGCTCGACCCCGCTCCAGCCACGGTCCTCGACCGGGTGATCTCCTCCTACACCCCGACGCTGCGCGCGTTGACCCACGCGCGCCGGTCCCGCGCCGACGCGGGAAACGCAGAGGTCCTCGCGGTCACGATGCCCTCCACGTCGCCGGCCGGTCAGGCCGGGGTCGGTGTCCCCGGGGCGGGCGCCGAACTCGCGGTGCTCCAGCGGCGTCTGCCGCGCCGGGTGCGCGACCTGACCGGCCCGCAGGCGACATGGGAGGCGGTGCACGCGGCCCTCCCGGGTGTCAGCTGGGCCCACTTCGCCTGCCACGGCTATTCCGATCCGGTCGACCCGTCGGCGAGCCGGCTGCTTCTGCACGATCACCGGGAACGGCCGTTCACCGTCGCGGACGTCCTGCGGCTCCAGCTGGAGGCACACCTCGCGTTCCTGTCGGCCTGCTCGACGGCCACTCCCACGGACGGGCTCACCGACGAGGTGATTCACCTGGCCTCGGCGTTCCAGCTTGCCGGCTACCGTCACGTCATCGCCACCCTGTGGCCGATCGACAGCAGCGGCGCCGTCACGGTCACCGACCGCACCTACGCGGCGATGACCGGCCCCGCGGCGGCCGAGCCAGCCGCGGCCCTGCACGCCACGATCAGGCATCTTCGCGGCAGGCGGCCGGCCCATCCGTCGCGATGGGCCTCGCACATCCACATCGGGATCTGACCGGACGACAGGGCACCGGCGGTGGCGCGCGGCTCAGGTCGCCGGTGCCGCCGGCGGCGGCGGCGCGGACGGGCCGGGATACCTGGGCACCCGCGGTTTGGCCCGGACCGTCTCGGCATCGGGGTGGGAGAGCGACTCGAGAAGCCGCAGCGCGTGGCCGCGCCAGTGCTGCGCGCTCGCCTCGTCGCCCAGTGCCAGGTGCTCGTCCGCCAGGTGGTCCATGACCTGCGCCTCCCAGTAGCGGTCACCCAGCTCCCTGTCCAGCAGCCTTGACCGCTGGTAGTGACGGATCGCGGCCTCGTGGTGACCCAGCTCGCCTTCGGCCCGTCCGAGATGGCGAAGGATGTTCGCCTGGCCTTCGACATGGCCGATCCGGTCGTACAGCGCGAGCGCCTCGAGCCCGCGCGACAGCGCCTCCTCGTACCGTCCGAGGTGGCAGAGCTGAATGCTGACGAGGTTCAGACAGTCGGCGACCGCCAACGGCTCACCGTCCCGCACCGGCTGGCCCTCCGCGGCCACCCGGTCCGGGCTCGACGCGGACACCGGCCCGCCGCAGGCGAGGTCCAGCGCGGTGGCCGCGTGGTGCAGCGCCTGCGCGTAACGACTCCCGGCCTCGAACACACGCGCGAACGACAGGTGGACCTGGCGGGCGCCGTCCGTGTCTCCCAGCCTGGTGAACGCGGCGAGCGCGTCCCACAGCAGCGCCCGGGCCTCGGCCTGCTGGCCGAGCCGAGCGAGCGCGTCGGCCAGCTTGCGCTGCGACGCCGCCCGCGCATGTCCGTGCCCCACCCGGTCGGCGGCTTCGACGGCCGCCCGCTGCACGTCCTCCCGCTCGGTGCGCCGTCCGGTGCGGCGCAGAAAGACCATGAGCGCCCAGGCAAGCCGCCAGGCGTGCGACTCGAAGCCCTGCGTGGCGGCGGTCCCGACGAGCGACAGGAGAATGGGCAGCTCCTCCTCGAACCAGGCCATCGCCTCATCGTGGGTCGCGATCGAGGGCCGCGGCCCGCTGAACGGCTCGGGTGACGCGGCGCCGCCCGGCGGGCGGTCCGCGGCCGCCGCCGGCACCGGCTCCGCGCCGGCTGTCGGCGCGGACCGGAACCTGACCCACGGCTGGGAGACAGCGTCGGCCCTCAGCGCGGTGGAGAGGTAGTAGTCGAGCATCCGTTCCAGCGCCGCCCTGGTCTGCGCGGGGTCGAGGCTCGCCGCCAGTTCCTGGGCGAACCCGCGCAGCAGGTCGTGTGACGTGAACCTGCCCGGTCTGTGCTCGACGAGCAGATTCGCACGGGCGAGCTGACGCAACGCCTGGCTGGAACCTTCCGGACTGTCAAGCAGCGCGGCGCAGGCGGACCGGTCGATATCCGGTCCTGGATGAATGCCGAGCAACGCGAACAGCCGGGACGGCGACGAGCCGAGCGTCGCATAGGACCACTGGAAAACGGTCCGCAGGTCCAGATCGGCCTCGTCGGAGCTGAGGACATCGAGGCGGGACCGGTACTGGCGAAGTTCGGCGAGGAGGTCCCGGAGCAGCTCGCGAGAAGACCCGCCGACGCGGGCGGCCGCGAGGCTCAGCGCGAGCGGGAGGCAGGCGCATTCCCTGGCGAGTTCATCGAGCTCGGGACCAACCTCGTGGTCGCCTGCGCCGAGCCGGGTCGAAAGCAGTGTGACGGCACCCGGGTGCGGAAGCACCCCCACCGCCACGTGTCCGGCACCGTTGCGGACGATCAGTCCCTCAAGTCTGGTCCGGCTGGTGACGATGGTCAGACAGCTCGGCGATCCGGGCAGCAGGGGGCGAGCCTGCTCCGTCGACCGGGCATTGTCCAGGAGAACCAGGACGCGCCGCCCGGCGATCAGACTGCGGAACAGCGCCGAACGCCCCTCCAGACTCGGGGGGATGGCGGCCGGGTCCGCGCCCAGAGCCACCAGAAAACCGTGCAGCGCTGTCCCGGGCTCCATCGGGTCGCCCGGGCCGAACCCACGAAGGTCCACATAGAGCTGGCCATCGGGAAAGCGGTCGGCGACCTGCTGGGACCAGTACACGGCCAGCGTGGTCTTGCCCGCGCCCGCCGTGCCGTCGACGGTGATCAGGGCGACGGGCGGCTCGTTGTCCGTTCCCGTCGCGAGCCGGTCGAGCGCCGCGAGCTCGATGTGGCGCCCGACAACGGCGTGGGTCACCAGGGGCAGCTGATGCGGCAGGGGATGCGCCGCGGTCTTGCTGAGGCTGACGGCCGGTCGCGGGCCGGCGGCACTGGCTGCCGGCTCGCCACCGGCCGGATCTGGCGGGCCGCTTCGCCGGTCGGACGAGGAGTCCTGCCGGGACGCCGCCGGCGAGGAGCGTGTCCTGCGCAGTTTCTGGGCGATCTCCGCGTCGTCGCGCAGCGTGGCGAGCCGGCCCGCGTCCGGGCCCGCGATCGCGATCGCCGTGAGGAGCAGGTCGAGGACCGCGCTGCTCGGCAGCGTCGTCCCCTTCAGGTAGGCGTACAGGCTGGCTCGCGAGACGCTGAGCCGTTTGGCCAGCTCGGCGCGGTCGAAGCTGCGGCCCAGCCGTCGCTCCGAGGCCAGCATCGCCTGGGTGAGCTCGGCGGCGAACCGTTCCCGGGCCGCCGGCGGATCCAGGCGCGCGAATGGTGAGCCCCCGTCGCCCACCGTTCCTCCCTCACGTCCGGTGGCAGAGTGCGTGCACACCGCGCTGTTCAGGATATTCCAGCCTTCTCCAGCCGCGACCCGCCTCGGCGGGTGGCCGGTGCTGCACTGCTCGAGGCAGACCAACCGAGCATGAAAAGGCCCGGTCTTCCCAGAAAGATGCAGGCTGCACCGGCATTCAGAGCCGTGGCGAATGCTTTGCGAAAGGAGCGCGGAAATGGAGCCGAATCTCACCATGGTCCGGTAGCCGCGGTCCGGCTGGGATTTCAGCGGTCGTCGCCCGCCGGCCTCGACAGCTCGAAAGCGGTCAGGAGACGGGTGACGGCCGTAGCCCAGGTCCGGTGCTCGCGCATGGCGCGGCGGACCGATTCGGCGCGGCTGAACGCCGCCGGGCGGTCGCGCAGAGCGTCGTGGACCCTGCGGCCCCATTCCTCGGCGTCGCGTTCGTCGTTCCCGACCGGCACGACGAGACGGTCGGCCTCCGATGGGGGCAGCACCTCCCGCAGCAGGTCGCCGATGCCACTGTGATCGCTGACCAGCACCGGTGTTCCGGCCACGATCGCCTCGAGGCCCACCAGCCCGAAGCCCTCCGCGCGCGAGGGCATCAGGACCAGACTCGCCCTGCGCAGGTCCTGCCCGAGCCGTTCGGTGTCCGGCGAGTAGTTGCGCACGGTCACGGCGAGCCCGGGGCGCCCTGCCCACGCCAGGACCTGTTCCCTGATCACCCGCGCCTGTCCCTGGGGCGCGCCGCGCAGGAGCAGCTCGATGGGGGGATCCGCCGGGGCGCGCAGCGCCGCGGCGTGCCCGACGGCGCGGGCGGCGAGGTCGAGGCCCTTCGTGCTGGCGTCCTCGAGGCGGCCGAGCATGAGCACCTGCGGGACTCCCGGCGGAGGCCGGCGCGGTGCCTGGTCGGTGTAGTCGAAACCGGGGTCGAGGCGCAGCGGTGTGGGGGCGTCGTCGAAGACGGACAGCTCGCGGCTGATCCACTGGTGCAGCCGTGGGCCGACCGCCACGACGACGGCGGCGTCCCGGCTGAGCGCGACCTGGTCCGCGGTGCGGGTCTCGGCGACCGCACCCGTGTCCTCGCCGCGGTCGGGGCGCCACCAGTCGGTCTCGTCGGGCGACGTGTGGACGATGTGCACCCGGCGGGCCGCCGGGAAGTGGTCCTCTGTCACGGCCTTCGCGTGCGAGCCGGTGATGCGGCCGTGCCCGAGGACCAGGTCGGGCAGCACGCCGTCGGGCAGCGGCGGCCGGCGCATCAGCAGGTCCCGCAGCGCCGCGCCGGGCAGGGCGGGGGCGTCCACCAGCCGCACGGCGACCCGGTCGGCGTCGGACCGCTCCTCGGGCGTCGCCCCGGGGACCACGCAGTACACCTCGGCCCCGGCCTCGGCCAGCGCGGCGCACAGGGAACGGTTCAGAGCGCTGAGGCCGCCTCGCCCGGGCAGCCACTCGTCCGCGAGCGCGAGTACCCGAGCCGGCCCCGGTAGCCGGGGGGGCGTGAGGCCCCGCGGGGCCGGCACGGCCGCCGGTCCCGGCTCACCCCGAGCCTGGGCCGGGGGTTCGGGCAGGGGCCGTCCGGAGTCAGGCTCGGCGATCCCGCGGTGGGCGGGTGGCGGGTCCAGCACCCGCTCGGCGGCGTCGAGAGCGCTCTGGGCGCGCTCGGCCGACGCGTCCGCGTAGCGCAGGTCGTCGTCGAGCTGCTGGGGGAACCAGGAGGCCAGGTCACGGTCGTCGGCGAACAACCCGCCTCCGTTGCCGCCGTGAGCGTCGGCCGGGGGCGCGTACTGCGCGAGGTTGTACCCGGCGATCTCCACCGAGTGTCTGATCTCGCGGACTCGCGTCATGGACAGGGCCAGGTGGAGCGCCTGGGCGCGCAGGTCGCCGGTGCGTGTCCGGCCCTCGTCCTGGCGCGGGAGGGCGCCGCCCGCCGCCAGCTGTTCGTCGAGCAGCCCCGCCACCGACTCGGTGAGCTGGTCGGTGCGGTCTCGCACCGTGCGCAGTGGGTCGCCACCCGCCCAGACCCGCAGGTGATAGCGGAGCTTGGCCGCGTGCATGAGGTAGCGGGCGAAGGGCGTGATCGCGGCGTCCCCTCGGCTCCAGGTCCAGGCCGACAACTCGTCGTCGCGGTCGTTCGGCGCGAGGACGACGATGCGTCGGCGTGCCCTCGCCTCCTCGTCGCGCTCCGCCTCCCAGACGGCGAACCCCTGGGGCGTCGCCACGCCAAGGTTGTCGAACCAGACGGGTGGGGTGGGCGCCGGGAGCAGTTCCCGACAGGCCGCCGCCAGCGGGTGGGCCGGCTCGACGTGGGAGGTCTCCGGATCGGCGAGGCGGGCCTGGTAGATCTCGGCCGCGCCGAGGAGTCCGCCGGGGATGGGACCGCAGGCTCGCACCCACCGCCGCTGCAGCTCCACCCAGCTCGGCGAGGTCGCCGGTGACGGAGCGAGCATGATCGACAGGCACAGGACGTCGTGGGCGCGACGCAGCAGAGCCTGGAACACGCCCTCGCCGGCGTGCGCCTGCGCCGCGAGGAACTCATCGATCGCGCCAGGCTCCGGCCGGTGCCGCTCGGGCGGGTCGCGGGGCAGGTCGAGCGCCGGGATGGGGTGCCGCATGCCGAACTCGTCGCGACAGGCGAACCAGGCTCGGCGAAGGTAGCCGTACGTCTCGGCCGCGTGGGGACCGCCCGCCGGAGCGAACAGGTGCACGACGAGTTCGGGCGCGATCAGGGGACCTGCGCCGTCGCCCGCCATGAGCCCCCCGGTGTCGTCCTTCGCTCGCGCTGGCGGCCGCCGCAACGATCCTGGCACATCGCTGGCGAGCGCACGCAACGCTTCGGCGGAATGGCCAGGCGGGAACAAACGGAGCATCCTGCGGCGCGGCGGACCCGCACCAGACGTTCATGCCGTGCCTATCAGTGTGTTCCAGGGCCTTCCAGGGTTCCAGGTGAGACGACGTCGTCTGTGGTCCGATCAATGAGACGGTCCCTGCACAGCTCCGCGGGGGGACGCTGTGCGGGGACCGTCGCAACGGGAGCCGGGTGGGCCACCGAAGGCTCGGGGCAGGCGCCTGGACCGCGCGATGGTGGCCCACCCGTTCTCATAGCCGTCCTCCGAAGTTGTGCTCAGGCCGGAGCATCACGGACCCGAATGAATGAGCGCAGCCCAGATATCGGGATAGGCCGGGTATCGCTCGCGCAACGCGTGGGCCGCCGCGTGGACGGCGTCGGGCGCGCGGCTCGCGTCGCGCTGGCCGTCACGGACGAGCCGGCCGTAGATGACGTCGACCGCGCGCCGGGCCGGCCGGTCAGGCACTGGCCAGAGCGTCGCGACGACGTGCCGGTAGCCGGCGAGCTGGAACGCTGAGGCGAGGTGAATTGCCTCGTCGGCGAGCCGGCCGCCGGGGCGGGCTGTGGAACAGGCCGACAGATAAGCCAGGTCGGCGTGCTCGAGGCGCAGCCGCGCGACCTCCACCACACTGAACGGTCTGTCCGCGTGGTCGTGTAGGAGCAGCCGGCTACTCGACGGGGCGGCGAGGTCGCTGTAGCCGTGACAGGTGAAGTGCGCCCACGTCGCCGCGGGCAGCGCGTCCTGGACCGTCTCCCGTTGGACCTGCTCGCCGACGAGTGTTCTGGCGTCGCCGCCCAGGTGCGCGACCACGACCGCCAGTTCGGCCTTGGCGCCGGGAAGGTCGGAGGCGCCCGGCGTTCTCGGCATGGCGACCGCCAGCGTCCCGCCTTCTGGCGACGAGCCCGGCGTGGCTCTGCGCCGCGCGTGGATCAGAGCGCGCAGCGTCGGTATGAACGACGATACGACCCGGTCGAGCGCCGTGGACTGTCCTTTGCCAGCGCCGGTGTCCAACCATCCCGCGGCGTGCACGGGCAGAAAGGACAGCGGGCCGGACAGGCACCACCACACCCGTGGTGGAGGAGCTGCCTCGCCGGCGCCGGGCAGAACGCCGAGGATCTCCAGCTGGTCAAGCACCGGGCCGGTGAGATGGTCCCACAGCCAGCCCAGCGTCTGGGTGACACCAGCCCGTGCCTGTGTCCGCTCGTCTCGGTTCGTCGCCGACCCGACGAGGTCCATCGCGGTGAGAAAGGACGTTACCTGCGCCGCGACGGATTCCGGAGTCAGCCCGGCGAGTTCCAGCGGTTCGGCGAGGCCGTCGCCGGACAGAACAATCCCATACGCGCCGTACCTGGAGACGGCGACCAGTACCAGCGCGCCACCGGCGGCGGCGTGAACCAGCTCGGCCAGCCTCGGCGGCCGCAGAAACTCCTGGAATTCATCCAGCTCACGGATGTCGGCGACGAGGCGGTCGAGCTCCTCCCGCGCCGCACGCCGACGCCTCGCGGACAGCTCCACTTCGTCGGCCGCCGCGAGATCAGCGGTCCAGGGCACGGCCGCGTGCGGGGGGCGCGCCAGTTCGGCGGTCAGGGTGCCAAACCGGTCGCCCATTGCCGGCTGCCGGTCTCGCAGCGCGCTCAGGTCGGCGCGCGCGTCCAGTGCCTGCGCGAGCAGCACCCCTCGTCCCTGTTCGAACAGCTCGACCGCGCGCGCCGGGTCGCCCGCGCGGACCGCGCACACCGCGGCCTCGGCGCCGAGGCCGCCGACCTCGGCGAGCAGGTCCTCCTGGTCGGCACGGTACGACTCCCGCGCGGCCAGCTCGCCGAGCAGTTCCACGGCTGCCGCGAAGCCCACGACCGCCTCGTCCCACCGCCCACGCAGCGCCGCGGACCTGCCCCACTGCCGGGCAGCCACCGCCCGCACCCGCGGCGGCGCGACCACGAGGCCGGCCGCCTCCTGGGCGGCCTGTGCCACGGCATCCAGATCCGCCGGCTCCCCGTGCCGGTCGAACCGCGTCAGCAGCGCGGTCGCGAGGTTCGACAGATAGACGGCACGGTCGGGATGATCAGGCGGCGTGACGTCGAGCGCCTGCCGGCTGGCCTCGGCCGCCGCGTCCAGGTCCGGTGACGACTCAGCTCGCTCGGACCGGGTGAGCAGCGCCGCGCCCAGGTTGGACAAGTACAGCGCGCGGTCCGGATGGTGGGACGGGGTGGCTTCCACGGCCCGGCGTCCGATCTCGACCGCGCTGTCCAGGTCCGAGGGCGTCCCCGTCCGGGTGAACCGCGTCAGGTGCGCGACCGCGAGGTTCGACAGACGCCCCGCCCGTTCCGTATGGCCCGCCGGCGTCTCGTCGACGGCCGCTCGGGCGGCGGTCACGGCGGTGTCCAGATCCGTGAGGAGCCCGGTCCGCTCGAAACGCGCCCGAAGGCAGCCACCCAGGTTCGTCAGCATCACGGCGCGGTCGACATGGCCGGGCAGCGTGGCGCCGACCGCTTCGCGGCCGATGTCGACGGCCGCGTCCAGGTCGCTGAGCGTGCCGGTCTGTCCGAAGCGCCGCTGCAGCGCTGCGGCGAGGTTCGACAGGCGCCCGGGCCAGTCCGGGTGGCCGGTCGGGGTGGCGCGGACGGCCGCGCGACCGGCGTCCACGGCGGCATCCAGGTCCGCGAGTGACCCGGTGCGGCCGAACCTCGTCCAGAGCGCGCTGGTCTGGTTGGTCAGATACCGCGCCCGCTCCGGGTCCCCGGGCGGTCCGGCGTCGATCGCCTGGCGCCCGACCTCGATGGCGGCGTCGAGGTCGGCCAGCGCGCCGGTGTGCCCGAAGCGCCGCTGCAGCGCCGCGGCGACATTGGACAGCTGCCCCGGCCGGTCGGGATGGCCCATTGCCATGGCGTCAACGGACCGGCGGCCAGCGTCGAGCGCGGCGTCCAGGTCGGCCGTGACGCCGATCTGCTCGAAGCGCGTCAGCAGAGCGATCCCGAGGCTCGACAGGTAGACAGCGTGATCGGCGCGGGCCGGTGAGGTGGCGTCGACAGCCTGGCGGGCGGCGTCGACCGCGGCGTCCAGATCGGCGCGCACCTGGGTGCGCTCGAAACGGCTCCGCAGCGCCGTGCCCAGGTTCGCCAGCATCGCGCCCCGGTCCGGGTGGTCGGGTCCAGCCGTGTCGACCGCCTGGCTGCTGCTTTCCACCGCCGCGTCCAGGTCGGCTGGCATTCCGGTGCGACCGAAGCGTCGCTGGAGTGCGGCACTGAGGTTCGACAGGCGCTCCGCACGGTCGGGATGGCCGAGGGGGGTCGCGTCGGCGGCCCGGCGGCTGAGGTCTACCGCCGCGTCCAGGTCGGACGGAGCGCCGGTGCGCTCGTAGCGGGCACGGAGCGCACCACCCAGGTTCGAGAGCATCGCGGCGAGATGGTCGTCGTCCACCGCGGCCGCGTCCACTGCCTGACGGCCGATCTCCACGGCCGCGTCCAGGTCGGCTGGCACGCCGACCTGTGAATACCGGGCCAGCAGGGCCGCGGCAAGGTTGGACAGCCGCCGCGGGCGCGCCTCGTCGTTAGCCGACGTCGCGTCGACCGCCTGTCGCAGCAGCCGCACCGCCCCCTCCACGGAGGCGAGGTCGCCCGTCGACCTGCCATGTCGCAGCAGACGGACGCCGTCGCGGGCCCACGTCCGCGGTCCGTCCTTCGCTGCGGTAGGAGGCTGGCCGGTGCCCGCGGACTGCTCGAAGAAGCCTCGTACCTGCTCGGGTACGGCATCGGGCGAAGCCAGGTACACCGGCGCGAGCAGGCGCACCGCGGCAGCGAGGTCCTCCTGGTCGTCGCCCGCGTCGAGTGCCTGGTAACGGAACCAGTGCAGCCAGCCGACCGCGAACGCCACCTCGAGGTCCGCCGCCGGATCGGGAACCGCGGCCAACAGTTCCCGCGCCTGCGCGGTCGCCTCGCTGTCCAGGACCGCCGCCGGGTCCTGGGTCTGGATGAACCGGTCCAGCCGGTGTTGGACCGCCGCCAGTAGCCGCACCCGCATCGCTACCCCCGCCTCGTTCATCCGGCAGCACGAGCAGGACCATCATCGACGTAGGGGGACGCACGACGACACGGGGACGTGATACCGGAGGCGGAGATCCGGAAGCCGTGGCCGCCTGTGACGCCAGCGGCGGCTACGTCACCGTCGCCCCGACGCCGAACCGGCGAAGCCGCCTGAGCAGGCCGTCCCCGAGCTTGCTCCGACCGCGCGTCGTGTGCGTGCCCGCCTGCCGGGCGCGAGGGTGATCACCGCGACGGTGGTGGCGAGTGACGTGGCGGCGGCCCGAGGAGATCCAAGGTCCGCCGGCAGCGAGCGCCGTCCGGCACGCCGAACGGACTCCCCACGCCGGCATCACGCTGCGTTGTAGGCCCTCGACCGGGATCAACGGGTCTATGACGCCGGCATGATGCCAAACTGAGCGACACGGGCCGACACTGTGACGCACAGTAAGGGAAAGTCGACCGGCGACGATCTTTGAGGTCACGCCGTTGACCAGACAGGACGGCATCTAGCGGCGATTCGCGGCACACCGCGCACCGTCACGGCACCAGGCAAGTATCACGGAGAGTAATCCTCATAATCCTCCGGTCGTGGGTTCGAGCCCCACCCGCCCCACCGGCCGACCCTTGGGTGGGTGGCGCATGCCGCCCGACCTGGGCTTTTGGCGGTTTTCGTGCCAGGTTTCGCGATCTTGTTAACTTCTTCGTTACATCCTCGGTGTCCCGACCAGCGCGTTTGTGTCCGGCTCGGCCTGTGCTCGCTGTCACGGGCGCCAACGACGCGGCCCGTCCCGCTGGGGCTGCATTCGGGCCGCAGCCCCGACGTCACCTGGGCCGCCGTGGCTGCGGCGGTGATGCTCACACGCGCTGCCGGGAAGGCCTGCATCGGCGGTGAACGCAACCGAAGCCGCGATCGCTGTGGTGTTCGACCACCAGCGCCGCCGCGGCCGAGGTCGACCGTTGCCGGCACGCGTCCCCGCGCAGGTTCGATCTCGAGCACCCTTCCAGCTGTTCAGGCAGACCTCGGCTGGACAACGCCCCGGCTATGTAGCCCAGCCGCCGCAGACCGCTTGACCTGGCCGCCCACACGCAGCTTCGCTTCACTCAGGGTGTGGCCGGCTCCCCGTTCACCCGAAGCCACACAACGTCCAGACCCGGACAGATGCGTGCCATATTCTCTCGCCAGAGAATCCACCGCTAGAACTGCTCGCTCTGCAACGACTCGACTTGCACCACCCCGAAGGCAGGGAGAAGCTTGCCGCGCACAGTCTAGACTAGATCGTCACTTGACTGAGATTGAGAACCTGCGCGGAGGGAAGGTTGCATGGCTCAAACAGATTCCTCAGACTGGAGCCGACCCTCTCCTTTGGGACACGGCGAATCCATACGCGACATGGGAAACGTCGCCTCTCCACTGCTTGCAGGATTCAGCCTGGCGGCCATCGTGGGTCTCTTGGGAAAGAGGGACGAGCTGCGCTTCCCTGACGAAACTATGATCTTCCTAGCCTTGGCGGCCTGTTCGCTAATCGGCTCCCTTCAGTTCAGCTTCAACGCGCGCATGAACCTCTGGTCCGCCGCCGACGCAACTAATTGGTCGCCAGAGCTAGATACCGACAACTCCTTGAAGGAAGATCTAATCGAGGCCCAGAATGACGGCTACAGGAACTGGTGGTGGTGGAAAAAATTCGTACAGTCTAGCTACAATATAGGGATCGTTTCCATCTTCGTCAGCCTCGGACTGATACTAGTTCCAGCCGAGGATAAAGAGGATCAATGCGAACTATGGATCGCGCCCAGTATCGCTGGCCTCGCCATCCTCATGCAGCTAATTTGGATGGCCCTTGCGTGGAAAATGAGGCATAGAGACCAGACCGAGAGTGTCAAGCCTATGAAATTTTGGGACTGGATCAAAGTTTGCAAAGACATGCGACAGTCCGACTCGACACGCAATCCTACCAACCCGACTACTGGCCGCCAATGACCGCATCACGCACCTCACGCCCGCAACGCACAGATGCATACTCGGCTGACAAAGTCGGATACGACTCAGCCCGATCAACCGCCGCGCCAGCACCCCGTCACGAACACCCGAACAAACCCGTAGACGCCGTGCAGGGCAAGGTGACGGGTGCTTAGCAGCAGCGCCACGACAGACAGGTCCACCGCCGGCGCGACGAGCGGCGCCACCCACACGGGCACTCCGAGTCGTAGGCCGAGGGCGAGGACGTTGCCGAAGCCGAAGCAGAACGTGAGCACGACGACGATCCCGACGATCACGGTGACTATCCGGACCGGAGCATCCGGAACCCTCGAACCCGCCAGAACCTCGGAACAGTCGTTTGATCCGGCGGATGATGTTCCCGTCCCAGCGGTCACTGGGCGTCGCCGCTGGTCAGGCCCCGTGTGGCGACTGGTCGGATGGTGATTTCGGGGCCTTCGACCATGATCGTCCGGTTCTTATTGTGGTGCGTTAGGTCCACCGAATTGTTGATCATGGCACTGACCTGCGGTAATGCGGTTTATGATCTATGTGGTTGAAGTTCGGTTGCCAGACTGGTGCTGGTTGGGCGCCGATGGCCGGTTCGAGCCCCGTACGGGCGACCATAATTCTGTTGCGCGAACCGCACGCATTGGCGCTCGGCGCGGGAGGTCGCCGCTGGTGTGGCTCCGGCGCTGGCCGCCGACCCCGACTGGCTTGTGCTGCCTCTGCGGCGCTGCCCGCAGCCAAGGCACGTGGGGGCCTTGACGAGGTCACGGAGTTCGAGACGGACGTGCTGGCCGGGTTCGTGCTGGCGCGGGCGGCGGCGGGCCTGGCTGACAAGACGATCCGGTCCGACGTCGGGCACGTGGAGCAGATCCGGTCCTGGTTCGGCTGCCCGTTGTGGGAGATGACCCCGCCCGACGGGGACGTCTACTTCGGGCAGGTGCTCCGCCGCGCGGCACCGGCGACCCGCTCGTCCCGAGCGCAGGCGCTGAAAACCTACTTCCTGTTCTTGGACCTGCGCCACAAGGTAGAGATCCACAACCTGACTGGCCATGTCCTGGCGTGCCCGGTCGACGAAATGAACCGGCCGCGCGGGCAGCCGGCGCTTCGTTGCGTATCCCGCCGAGCCAGGCCCAGATCGACGTGCTGTTTACCGGGTGGCGTGGCGGGCTGGCAACGTGCCGCAAGTTTGCCACCGCCGCGCGTAACTACGCGGTCGCATATTCCGGTGGAAACCTTGCGGCGTTCGAAGTGGCCGAGGAACTTTTGCCATTCGGTGTCGGTGGGGACCCTGTATTCCTCTGTGGGTCGTAGGTCTCGTCGTCGGGCGAGGAACGCACGGTGTGCCTGGACGGCCTCGTCGGGGTAGACGGCCTTGTAGCCAAGGGTGACATTGATGTCTTGATGGCCGGCTATCTCGGCCGAGTTGGTCACCGCCGCCCAGCAGGTCGCCGACCACCTCACCGCCACCGGCCGACCCGTCACCCGCACCGCACTCGCACACGGCGTCCGCACCGCCGGACACACCCTCTCCAACGACCGCGCCCGACTCCTGCTCGAAGCAGTCCGGCCCGCCCCGCCCGGCGACCGGCCGTGACAGCCCCGGACGACACTCTCGACCCTGACCCGAGTCCGACCAGTCCGGAACCGCCCCGCGACCACGGCGCCGTTCCACCGGCTCACCGACGAGCAGCGGGCCGCGATCCGCGCGGCCAGGCTCGCGCCGCCCCCGATGACCGACCAACAAGTCAACGCCATCGCCGACCTCATCGCTGTCGTCCGCGCACGCCCCCCCAGACAACCAGTCGGGCTCAACCTGACGGAAATCGGCACACCCACACAGGCCAAAATCGGCACCATCTCCAGTGCCGCTTTTGGTGATATGTGGTTTCCGGCCGGCGCAGCGAAGATCCCTCAACGAGAAACTCCCGTCGCAGGCCGATTAGCCGTCCCCGTGCTCGCGGCCTGTCCGACCAACTCCACGTCCTGGAGTCAACCGGTCCGGGGGTCAACCGGCTCCAATCTTGTGCTGAAGCGACGCCTGTCAGCACGCCACTTCCTGGCCAGTTCTCGAACGGAGAGATTCAGGAGATTTTTGAATTTAGGAAGCCATCCAACTCCCGACACGGAAATCCGAAATACGGAAGAAGGTCCAATAGAATTCATGCTGTTTACTGTCACCACGGCCTCCGCCTGCGCGGTACCGGACTTGTGAGGAGTAAAAACAACAGAGATATCCTGACCCTCTCCGGGCCGTAAAATCGTTGGCGGAAGCGCCATGTCGAAACGAAATTGACCGATCGACGGAGATTCGTTTTCAAAGATTGCCGAAATTACCGAGACGCTATACTGCCCGGTGTTGAGTATGCTAACTTCTCGCCGACTAGACGTACCGACCTTGACTGACCCTAGATTGATACTAGTAGGCTCGACGCGAAGGCCTGGGTTTCGGCCCGGCGACGTATCATCGGCTGGAATCGTTCCCGTTCCGGACACGGAAAGTCGCACTGAAGTGGAACGCTCCTCAGCCACTGTTTCGGCGACTGTCGCCACGGCCTCCGAATGCGCTTCACCGGCATGCTGTGGGCAGAACGAAACCGAAATACTCTGACTCTCTCCCGGTGCCACCACCATGCCGGGGAACGCCGTTCCGAACTTAAACTGATCGACGTAGGGTGACTCGCGCTCGACGACCACAGACTTTATTACAACCTCACGCCGTCCGGTATTGAACAGTCGGTAGTTCGTGCGGCATGACGTGCCAACTTCGACCGCACCGAAGTTTATGCTTCCGGGCTCAAGGCGAAGCGTGGAAGCCAGGGGCGGCGCGGCCACAGGTCCCCGCAGGATGATTTCGCATGTCGGATTTGCCGGATCTGTTGTCTGAAGTTTAACTAAGGCCTCTACGACATAGGGAGGGTAAGTCTCGAATCTGGATCCCGCGAGAAAGTTCGGGGGCTTGAACTCTGCAGGTATAGTCACCGTGGATCGAGGTGGCAAAGTGACTCTCGGATTGTTGACTTGGAATAAGGTTGGATGGTCACCAACAATCTCGATATCGATCACATCTAGTCGATCTGGCCCGACATTCTCTAGATTTATGTTGAATTGAACGGACGTGCCAGCCTTTTGCTCAGGTAGCTCAATAAGATTTGCGGAGTCTGCGCCGATACTGCCTGCCACCCTGACCCGCGGCGCCCAGTCCACGTAGTAGTGAGCCTTAAAAACGCTACGATCGTTGGCCGGGTCATTTTTGTCTGCAATGAAATAGCGATTGCCGTCTTCGTCGTAGGTTTCAACCGTGGCTGGAGCGCTGATGGATGCCTCGACAACTATTCCGTCGTCCACCACCTCAATCGACCGTATCTCATCCAACGACCGCTCTGTGCCGTTGAGGATCGCGACCTCTCTAAAACGGACCAAGCTTCGATCCATTTTGAACAACGCAGGAAGCTCGGGCCCTTTGATATGCATGCGAGCATGAGCATCCTCCCGATAGTTTTTTTTGTCGGACAAGATGGCGACGCGCCCTCTTAGGCGGCCATCATTAAATATGCCACCCCTTGCGAAAGTACACTCGTACAAGGGGGCGGCAAGGCACAGCGTTTCTTTCTCTGTTCCGGTAGCCGGGAGCCTCCGCACAGATTTAATCTCCTTCCATTTGAATGGATGAAGCTCCGTCCAGACGCAACCATAATTGGTGACCAGAAGAGGGGAAGGCGGGTTTTCTCGAGACCAATTTCGGAAGAACTTCGTTATCGCACTACCTCGCCAACAGAAGTTCTCATGCTGGTTTTCTATAATCCATCGTCCGGCGACTTCTATTCGGTCGCCCACGGCGAGATTACGCCCATCAACCTTGAACCATTCTTCCTTCCTCTCCTCCGGATAGTATGAGGGGGCCACTCGATTGATCCAATCCGGATTATCGAAGTCGTGATGGTAGCCTTCGACATGTATGCACCCCGGAGGCGATCTAAACGGAGTTGGATTATTCCCGGAAATGGCAATCAGGTGGCGATAGTTGGGGTCAACCTCTAGATCGAATGCGTCCGCCCCGCCGAGCTCCGCACCGATTTGTTTCGGCTCGCGGTGGTCATTCGGGTCTACCGCATCCCTCACGATGCCTCGGACTGTCACATCCTCCATTAACCAGGTCCACTTCGACAACTTCTGTCCCGGTATCATGCGTGCCACCACAGCGCCTCCACAAGCTCCTGCTGGGAATAATGTCCGGCCGCGTTACGTCATCTTGTGGGAGTATGCGACCGAGTCAGGGCCGCTAGCGGACATCCGGATCTTGTAGCAAACTAACGCCATGCGCGTCAGTAGGACGATCAGAAACATGCGATACCGCCTCTGGGTCGAAGTGTTCATATCTATTCTGAGTTGCATCCTCCTCGTTGTCATATTGATCAGCGACAAGTGGATAGAGTACGTTTTTGGTGTCGAACCAGACCGAGGCGATGGTTCGCTCGAATGGGCTATTGCGGCCGTCATGGCCGCATCTGCGGCTATCTTCTCCGTCCTCGCTCGCCGAGAGTTCAGGCGGTCTGCCGAGGCATTTGACTCCTGAAAACTTGACGTGTGCTGCGATTAGGGTGAACCTGGAATCCCCGACCAAGAATTGGGTGAATTCAACTGGTCGTCGCAACGCCTCGATCTGGAGGTGTGTAAGTGGGGCGACGGGCAGGGTGGGCGCAGGCGGTAACGGGGCGGGCGGGGACGCGGTCGCCGGGGCAGCCGCCGGTGGCGCAGCGGGAACACCGGCAGCGGTTATGGGCGGCGGTCGCTGGCGCCCGGGCCCGCTGGGCCACCAGCGACGAGGTCTACGGCAAAGAACCGCCCAGCGCGCCGCCCGCGCGGACCGCCGCCTCGGCTACGTCCTCGCCGTCGCCAAGAACCACATGATCCACACCAGGGCCGGTGAGAAGAAGGCGATCGACCTCGCCGTCACCCTGCCGCACATGGCCTGGAACCGCCTGTCCGCCGGCAAGAGCGCCAAGGGCGGACGCCTCTACGACTGGGCGGTCGTCGAAACGACCGACGGCGACCTGCCCGGCCACCACCACCTGCTCGTCCGCCGCAACATCAGCAACGGCGAGTACGCGTTCTACCGGGCCACAGCCCCGCCCCGGTCTCGCTGACCACGTTCGTCCGGGTCGCGGGGATCCGCTGGGCCGTCGAGGACGACTTCCAGCCGAACAAGGAACTCGCAGCCCTCGACGAGCACCAGGTCCGCCGCTGGACCTCCTGGCACCGTTGGACCCTGGCCGCGATGATCATCTACGCGTTCCTCGCAGTTACCACCGCCACAGCCCGTCAGACCGAGCCCGCCGCCGGGCTGGTCCCGCTGACCGTCAACGAGGTCCGCCACCTGTTCGTCGAGCTCGCCCTACGCCGACCCGCCGCGCCGGACACCTTCGTCCTCGCCTGGTCCTGGTGGAGGCGCCGCCGACAGTTCACCGCCCAAGCCAGCCACTACCGACGCCGGGCTAGAAGACTACAACTCAATTGATCACAAAAGTCTGGTTGGAGTAGCAGTGAGGCTTCGCCTCGGACCGTCGAGGTTCGGGGCTGGTCCGGGTGCCGCGGGCGCGGGTCGCTCGTGGTCGGTGGCGCGTGGACGGCCCCTGTGGGGTCGGGCGTCGGGCCGCCGTGGGTGGGGCAGACCGGTCGCGGGAGATGATGGACATGCCGCCTATGGCATCTCCGTCGTTGGAAGAACACTGCTGCGGGCTTCTCGCTCGGGTTGCTGTGCGCCTTCTTCGATTCGGTGGTGGATCTCGCCGCGCAGCTGGGTAACCAGCCGTCGAGCCGCGGGAGCGGCTGGCCCCCGCCAAACGCGCGCCGAAGGTCACGGAGGCGGCGTGAGCTGCCGGCTGGGCGGGGCTCGGCGATTGATCAGATCCCCCCTCTCGACTCCGGCCCTGGGGCCGAGGGCGTCGATGGCTAGGTGCGGTGGTCGAGTGCGCCGTGGGTGTCGCTGCGGAGCTGGGTGACCAGGCTGCGGGCGGTGGTCGCGCCGACGGCGAGTCGTTTTCTCAGGTTGTCTGCGGAGATCGGTCGTTGGTGCTGTTGCCAGTGCAGTACGTCCTCTGCGCGTGCCCGGTGCAGGAGGTCCTGCCGCCGGGCCTGGTCCTGCCCGGCCGCTGATGGCGTACCCGCTGGGGGAGCGTCGTTCCGTGCTGGCCGGTGGTCAGCTTCGGCGGCCGGATCCGGATGCGGACCGGGTTGGCTGGGTGGTGGGACTGCCTGCTGACCTTCCCCGGCATCTGTCCTGCGGTTCGTCGTCTGCATGGCGTGGAGGAGTCCCGGTCCGACCTCGGACCAGCCGATAAGGAGGAGTGGTCCGACGGCGTCGAAGGCCGCTTTGCCGTAGTGGCCGGCGATAAGGGGTTCGGCGATGTTGAGGGCGAGGGTGACGGTGCTCGCGAAGATGAGCAGTCTCCGCGCCGAGCGCAGGACCTCTACAGGCCCGCCGTTCACGGAGAGTCGCCGGCAGCCGAGAAGCAGACCGACGATCGACAGGTCCACCGCCGGCGCGACGAGTGGTGCGACCCAGATTGGAACACCGAGTCGCAGGCCGAGTGCGAGGACGTTCCCGTCGAGTAGGCCGTGGGCGCGGTGCCGGGATTGCTCTCGGCCCGTTTCCCACGGCCTCTCTCCGCACCCGGCGTGCGCCTTTCGACGCACCGGGCGCTCCATGGTCCCTGCCGTTATGCGGGTTGTGGGGCCCAGGGGGTGGGGATCCGAGTGCCGCGGTAGCGGTACCGGGTGACCGGTATCTTGGCGGTCCGCTTCCACTCGGTGGTACCGGCCCAGTAGTTCAACCACCTCCCGGTGGGGGTGGTATATCGGGCGCGGAACTCCTTCCATCTCCAGCGGTGCCGGGTCATCAGCAGCCGAGCGAGACGCCACCAGACGAAGCTGTCGATGGCACTGAACACGTGCTTCGCCACGGCGTGCTTGAAGTAGCCGGCCCACCCGTGCGTGACCCTGTTGATCCAGGTCAGCAGGTCCTCCAGGCCCTGATGTGATTCCCTGGGAGTCATGGCCCTGATCTTCGCCTTCACCGCCCGGATCGCCCGGTCGGCTACGAAGGTGTAGACGTACCACTTGTCTGTCCCCCTCTTGCGGCGCCGCTGGATGCGGAACCCGAGGAAGTCGAAACCCCGATCCAGATGCGTGACCTGAGTCTTCGCCTCGGACAGGCGCAGCCCCATCGTGGTCAACACCCGGACTACTTCTTCGCGCAGCGTCTGGGCGTCGTGCTCATTCCCGTTGACCAGGACGACGAAGTCGTCCGCGTAGCGGACGAGCCGCCACCTCGGGAGCCCTTTCTTGCGCCGGCCCGCGCGTTTTACCTGGGTCGACTGCGCCCCACCCGGCTGCCACGGCCCGTGCAGATGCTCGTCGAGCACCGACAGGGCAATGTTCGCGAGCAGCGGTGAAAGAATACCGCCTTGGGGAACGCCGGTCCGGGTGTTCTGGGGCTCGCCGAGTTCGGTGAGGATCCCGGCTTTCAGGAACGCCTTGACCAGCGCCAGCACACGCTTGTCCTTGATCCGTTTCCTTACCCGGTCCATCAGCACGCCATGGTTGATCTCGTCGAAACACGCGTGGATGTCCGCGTCCAGCACCCAGCGGTAGCCCTTGGTGCCGAACATGTGGATCTCGGCTATCGCGTCCTGCGCCCGCCGACCCGGCCTGAAGCCATACGATACCGGCAGAAAGTCGGTGTCGAAGATCGGTTCCAGGACCAGTTTCAGCGCGGCCTGGACGACCCTGTCAGCGACTGTGGGAATCCCGAGTCGCCGTATTTTCCCCGCCCCTCCCGGTTTGGGAATCACGCGCTCTCTGACCGGCAGCGGGCGGAAGGTGCCCGCCTTCAGCTGGGAACGCAGGTCGTCCAGGAACCCGGAGACGCCCAGCTGCCGGTCGACGTCGGCGACCGTGAGGCCGTCGACACCAGCAGTCCGGGCGCCCCGGTTACCAGCGACCCGCCGATACGCCACGAGCAGCGTCGCCGGGTCACACACGAAGTTGTACAGGTCATCGAACCGGCGGCCAGGATCAGCCGCCGCCCAACGGTGAAGTTTGGCCTGCATCCCCGATACCCGCGCAGCCGCCACCGTGAGGTCGTGTCCGCGTGGAGCGCCGCCATCCAACGACGCGTCTTCCGGCATTGCAGCATCCTTCCCTTCTCGAAACCACTGTCGCCCTTCCCCATGTGCCGGGCTTTCCCCGGCTCGGAGTACTACGGCGGCTCCGCCCCACCTCGCCGGTCGACGGTCGGTGCGCCTATCCCGACAGCCCGCTGGCTGCGAGCTTGCCCGGGAACCCGGACGAGGCGGTTCCCACGTTCACCATGTTTCGTTTGTCGGAGGAGGAGCCCGACTGTGTCCCAGCGGCATCGCCATGGGTACGCCGCAGACTTTCCCCGTGGCCTCCGGTTCGGCGGTTTCAGACCTCCCCGAAGTTCCCTCACACCCGGGTGGATGCTCGGTGCGCACCGCGACCGGCCCTTATCCACCAGATTTGAGCCGGCTCATTGTTTTAAAGGACGTAGACGTCGGTTCCTCGCGTACTCCTCTCCAACTCGCTCGCCAGGCCCGCACCATCTGGCAGTGCTGACACGTCCTGGCTTTGTCAGGGCTGCTCCCGCCCTTCCCGGCACCACCCGGATCAGGCTGCCCTCAGCTACAATCAACCTGCTGCGACAGGCTAAAAGCGAAGGTCTTCCACCCCCACTCGAAACACAGCGCCTCGTGGCGCACGAACCCGAACAGGAACGTCAACGCGACCACGACGCCGACGACCACGGTCACCAGACGGGCCGAACCGTCCGGAACCACCCAAGATTCTGAACACATGTTCGACTCGGAAGATCTTGTTTCAAGAGGCGCGGTCACGAGACATCACCCCTGGCCAGAACCCGGGTCGCAACCGGACGGACAGAGATTTCGGGGCCAGCAACCAAGATCAAACGGTTCGGATGCTGGTACACATGGTCCACAAGCACGAACCCGCTGCGGTGCAGCGGTTTCTCTGCAGCGATCAAGCCTTCCGAAGATCGCGAAGCGGCCGAGAATGGCATTTCCGGTGCCGAACCGGTGCCGTTGCGACCACAACTAATCCTGGGGCCTGGGCCGGCGGTTACGCATCGTAGCCATGGGTGGGGCGTGCCGGCGGTCTGGCCGGCTGTCCGTTCGTGTACTGCTCATTGATGTGTGCGGGGTGACGGATGATGGTGATGGGCTGTTCACCAGAAGGGTGCTGTCCGCCGGGAGCGTGTCAGAGGCCGATATCGAGTCCGTCGTTGTCCGGCGGGTCCAGAGTATTGCTATCTGGCGAGTCTGAGCTGTTGTCTGGCGACTCGGCGCTGTTGTGGATGTCGTCCCAGCCGGTCGGGCGGTTGGTGCGGGGAACGACGCGTGCGGCGGCTTCGGCGGCCGCACGGTCGGCTTCCTCGAACAGGGTGGTGTAGAGGTCACCGGTGATCTGGATGGAGGCGTGGCCGAGTAGTTCCTGGACGGCCTTCATATCTCGGGTGGCGAAGTAGGTGAGGCTGGCCGCGTTGTGCCGCAGATCATGGAATCGGATAGGTGGCAGTGGTCCGTTCTCGAGCGCCGCGCGAACGGAGGAGACGGGCATGCGATGGCGGTGGGCGAGCTGGTCGAGGTTCCAGCCTCGTTCGGTGTGCTCGCGGCGGATGGTGGTGTAGCGGGCGACGAGTCGGTCGAACCGCTGGCTGACCCCGTCTGGGTTGAGTGCTCGTCCGTCGGGGTGGGTGAAGGCCCTGCCGCTGTCGACCCAGGTCTCGCCGGTGGCGGTCCTTTCCGCGTGCTGGCGGGCCTGCCAGAGCTTCAGGACGGTGACGGTGTCCTGGTCGAGGGTGACGAGCCGGTCGCTGGCCGCGCTTTTCGTCTGCTCGTAGTCGTCGTCCAGGCCGTAGTCGTCGTCCTCGTCGTCGACGCCGGTGTCGTTTTTGAGGAAGTAGGCGGTGGCGGCGGTGAGGTCGACCTCGGGCCAGCAGAGCCCGACGGTCTCACCGCGGCGCGGGCCGCGGTGGGCGACGAGGTGCCACAGCGGGTAGAGCCGGTCGTCGGCGGCGAAGTCGAGGAACGCTCCGGTCTGCGCCGGTGTCCAGACCATGACCGGAGAGGGCAGGCGGCCGGTGCGTTCCCAGGCGGCGACGCGAGGGGCGGTCCACAGCAGCGCCCTACGGCGGCGGGGTGTGGGCCGCTCGGCGTACTGCGCGGGGTTCGCGCGGATCGGGAAACTGGGGCGTTGGACGGCGTCGTTGAGCGCGCTGCTCGCGGTGGCATGGACCCGGGCGATGGTGACGGCGCCGGGTGGGCGGCGCCGGGCCGGGTCGTCCCTGCGGGCTTCGAGCAGTCTGGACAGGAGGAACGACGGGCGCTGCCCTTTGTGATCGCGGCCGATCTGGCGCATCGCCTTGTACAGGTCGTCGAAGTGGTCGTCGCGTAGGTCGGTGAGTTTGAGATGGCCCAGGCCGGGTCTGAGGTAGATCCGGATGTGGGTCTGGTAGCCCCGCCGCGTCGAGGGCGCCAGGTCCGCCTTGTTCGCGATCCACCGGTCGAGGTAGCGGCCGAAGGTGAGGTCCCGGTTGTCGGGCGCGGGGCCGGCGGGGTTCACGGTGGTCAGCGAGTCCGCCAGGGCCTGATCGGCCTCCCGCTCGGTCTCGTAGGGACCGAACGAGACACGCCTGCGCTTCCCACTCGGGCCCGGGGGGACGTCGTGCACGAAATGCCAGCCGCCGTGGTCAGACCGCGCCAACCTGGGACAGCGTTTACCGAGCTCCTTCTTGCTGACCGGGTCCGTGCAGTAGCACCGCTTGAAGACCCTGCCCTTCATGGCGTGTCGCTCCGCGCCGCATGCCGCCGGATCGGGCCTGGAACCGCCTGGTCGTAGCTGCCGTCCCTCGGACCGCTGACAGGGTCGGCCGGACTGTGTGGTGAGGCGTTGTTCATAGACCGGCACGGTCGAAAGCGGTGACATCGCGATCGTCACCGTCACGGCCACCCTCACGGAAATCGCGCCGATTCGGTCACCATGACGGCCCTCGTGCGTTTGTCGCGCTACTTTCCGCCAGAGGGAAAGAGGCATAGCTTCTTTGTGGGTATTGTCCGGTGTATGGTTCGCGGCATGCCTTCCGATGGCGCCGTCAAGTCCCTGCTCCGAATCGAAGTCGAGATCCTCGTCGAGGTGATCGACGAGGATGCGTTTCGTCAGCTGGCTCTCGACGACATTGACGGGCGTATCTATGTCAGCACCGATGACGGCGTGTCGCCCGAGGACGCCGCGCAGGAGGCCCGCGCCCAGGTACGCGCCGATCTCGCGGACGCCCTGATCGAGATCCTGGACCCCGAACTCCTGGTCCACAACATCGATGCCGTCTCGTCTCGCGGCACCACATGCTCGGTGGTGCGGCACGACGGCCATAGCGCGCGAGGAGCCCTGTCCGGCACGGACGACGACGAGCCGTCGCCGGACTTCGGCGCGCTGTTCGCCTGCTGCACCTGTCGACAGGAGTCGTGCGAACGGTGCGCGGGTTTCCAGCTGACGCCGCGGACCGCCGCCGTCCTGTACACGGCTCTGGAGATCCTCTCGGACGAGGCCTACGACGACGTCGAGAGACACGGCGACGACCCCGTCGACGACGGCGACTTCTGGCTGATCTTCGACGCCTACCCAAGGATCACCTACCGGCAGGACGCTGTCTGGCGCCGCCAGGCCGCCCGAACCTTCGACGACCTGGCCGATGACCTCAAGGCCGGCAGGCGGCCCTCCCCTCGCTGCCCGGGCGAGGAGATGGCCCTGCACCTCGCCCTCCACGAGGCCTCCGCCCTCCTCGACGACCCCGACATGATCACCGGAAGTGTCGAGCGGTTCCCCCCGCATCCTGGCGACTACGACTGGGACACCTGCGTGGATGCCATGTTCAAGGACACCGACATCCTTGGCCTGCTCGACCCGTCCAGGGACGGGATGGAGGATCCGGACGACCCGGTGAACCGGGAGCTCGGGATCGGCGACTACCGGCCGTCCGCCTGGTTCCAGACCTTCCGCGCCAGGAAGCCCCGCGACGGGCGACGCCCGTTCCGCCGCTAGGCACCGACGGCCGAATCGCAGGATCGACCCTGAGGCCAGACATGCGTGTTGCTGGTGGAAACGGTTTGGTGGTCAGGCTGTCCAGTCTTGCCAGCTTAGGCCGGCAACCCGGTTGAACTCGGAGGTGTTGGCTGTGACGACGGTGACCCGCGCCGTAAGGCCTGGCCGGCGATCAGCAGGTCGTAGGCGTCGATCGGTCTGCCGTCCTTCTCGAGTACGGCGCGGATCTGGCCGGCGGTCCGGGCGTCTTCGTCGCCGAAGTCCAACAAGTCCAGGCCGCCGGAAAGCGGCACACACAGACAGCCGCCGTTCTCCTGGAACCGGGTGCTCTTCGCCACGCCTTATCAGAGCTCGAAGGCCACGACCGACGACAGCGCAAGCCAGTTACCCGACGCCGCATTGCCTGATACCGATCCCGCACGGCGGCGACCTGTTATGCAGCAACGCGATGACGGCGTTGGCGTCGAGTACACAGGTCACTCGAAGATGTCCTCGTGCACAGGGGTCGGCGGCTGGTCCCTGCCGTCTCCGAACAGCGGTACCTCGGCGAACCAGTCCAGGTCGCAAACCAGGCGTCGACATCCGAGGCGATCGGCTCCAGCAGCCCACCACCCCACCGTGCCGGACACGCACCTGATCACCGAGCAGCCGGGATTCCTTTGGCACGAGGGCGCCAGCAGCGACGTCGCCTAGTACAGGGGGCCTGAAATCTGGCCGAGGATTCGATGAGTAATGCGGCGACCTCCGCAGCCTTCTGTCACTATGGGGGACGTCGAAGATCGTGACTGCGGCGGCTGGCGCGGGCGAACCTATCTCATGCGCCAGTCGCGTGGGTGAGGTCGTAGCGGGGGCGCGGATGGATCGGCGGGGCTTCTTCATTTCGCATGCCGGCGCCGATGAACTGTGGGCGCAATGGATCGGCCAGCAGCTTGTGGGCGCCGGGTTCAGCGTCGAGTTGGACGTATGGGACTGGCAGGCGGGTACGAACGTCGTTGGCGCGATGGCCCGCGCGTTGGAGCGCGCTGACCGGGTGCTCGCGGTCTACTCCCACGCCTACTTCGCCGGAAGGTATTCGCAGGCCGAACATGTAGGCGCCTTCGCCAGCGGCATCGAGGGACGGATCGTGCCGGTGCGGGTCGACGACTGCACGGTGCCAGGGTTGTACGCCTCGTTGAAGCGGATTGAGCTGGCGGACACCGACGAATCGACGGCGCGCGAGCGGCTGCTGTCCGCGATCTCTGGTCCGGTCGGCAGGCCTATCGGGCCGGTGGGCTTCCCCGGTCAGCCGCAGGTGGCGATGGCCGCGGGCGACGCAGAGTTTCCGCACCGGCTGCCGGCGGTGTGGAGCGTTCCGCCACGCAACCCGTTCTTCACCGGCCGGGACGTCCTTCTGACCTCCCTGAATGACCGTTTGCATCGTCGAGGGCGAGATGGGGCTGGCTCAGTGGCGGTTGTGCCGCTCCAGGGCATGGGCGGGGTAGGCAAGACCCAACTTGCGATCGAGTACGCGCACCGTCACGCGAGTGACTACGGGGTGGTCTGGTGGATCAGTGCGGACGACCCGGTCGTCGCTTCCGCCGGGCTGGTGCGTCTCGCCGCGGCCTTGTCGCTCCCGGCGGAGGGGCCCGCCACCGAAGTTCTGAGAGTGCTGTGGGCCAAGCTCGCGGCCCGCGACGACTGGCTGCTGATCTATGACAATGTCGACGACCCATCGAGCGTGGCGGGGCTGCGTCCCCCGCAGAACGGACAGCTGGTGCTGACCAGCCGGGACCCGGCGGCGGGCCGGATGGCTGACCTTGTCGAGATCGCCGAGTTCGACCGCGCCGAGTCCGTCGCGCTGCTGCGCCGCCGCTGCCCGGCGCTGACCGAGGTGCAGGCCGGCGAGGTCTCCGCCGCGGTCGGGGATCTGCCGCTTGCGGTCGAGCAGGCCGGCTGCTTCCTCTTCGACACCGGCCTGGGAGTCGCGGACTATCTGTGCCTGCTCACTGCCCAGCCGGAGCAGGCGGGGCTATCGGACCCGACGATCGAGCAGCATCCGGGTCTCGTCGCGGTGGTTGCCGCGAGTCGCGAACGTCTGCACGTGGCCAGCCCGCTCGCCGCCCACCTGCTCGACCAGTTGGCGTTCTGCGCGCCTGAGCCACTGCCGCTCACTCCCACGCCCGGGTCGGGTGTCAGCGCTGAACCGGGGCGATTCGGAGTCCAGTTCGGCGACATCGCGACCACGGCCACCGTGGTCCGGCACATCGCCCGCCTCGGCCTGGCACGTCACACCGGCACTGTGCTGCACGCGCACCGCCTCGTCCACGGCCTGCTGCGCGCCCGCCTGTCCTCCACCGAGCAGGTTCACGGCCGCCGCTCAGCGCGCAGGCTGATCGCGACCGCGTCCCCAGGCGACCCCGACGACCCGGCGGCCTGGCCTGCCTATGCCGCCCTCACCCCGCATGTCCAGGCGCTCGCCGGAAGCGCCCGTGATGACCCGGCAGATCCGGACGACGTACCAGAACCCTTCTGTGCGCTGCTGCTCGCTGTCACTCGCTATCTGTGGGTTTCTGGGCAGAACCCCGCCGGCCGTCAACTCGCGGATGCCGCGCACCGTTACTGGACCCGCGCTCTCGGCACCGATCACCCGGACACCCTGGCTGCGGCGAACAGCCTCGCGCTCTGCCTGTGGTCCCTGGGCGATCCCGACAGTGCCCGTGTGCTGGAAGAGGACACTCTCGCGCGCCGCCGCCGGGTCTTCGGCGACGACCACCTCGACACTCTGCGTTCAGCGAGCAACCTCGCTGTCTGCTTGCGACTGTCCGGCGATCTCGACGGTGCCCGCCTCCTTGAGGAGGACACACTCGCGCGCCGTCGCCGGGTGCTCGGGCCTGATCACCTCGACACCCTGCGCTCCGCGCACAACCTCGCCGGCTGCCTGTGGTCACTAGGCGACCCGCAAGTCGCCCGTGCTCTCTTCGACGACCTTCGGGTTCGATATCGACGGGTACTCGACGACCGCTTCCACCATCCGCGGTCGACCCACCTCTCCGCGGCGGAGCCGCGACCACTAGGCGAGACGGCAACGCCGCGCAACCTGTTCGAAGACACCCTCGCAAGGCGCCGCCGGGCCCTCGGCATTGATCATCCGGACACGCTGACGTCAGCGCACGACTTCGCGCTCTGCCTATCCGTGGCTGACGGTCCTGACGCCGCCCGAGCCCTGTTCGAAGACACCCTCGTGCGCCGTCGCCAGGCACTCGGCGATGCCCACCCCGACACCCAGGCAACCGCCCGGCAACTCGCCGCCTTGGCCTGCCTCGAGAACTAATGGAGAACCACCATCGACCGCGGCGATCGGTACGTCGCCGCGACGCACGAGCTCGACCGCGCGCCGGCGAAACTTCGGCGGGTGTGGGGCGGGTATGGTCGACCTCCCTGCAGCCGGAGGCCACCTCAGGCGAGGTGTCCGTTCTCAGGGGCCCAACTCACCCAAAGTAGGGCTGCCGTTAAGGACGCTCACGCCGGAGGAGTGTGACCGACGAGTACCTACGTGGGCCGCGGCGGTGGCTCGGTCGACGTGGCGGCCGATCTACCTGCCCTCCACAACGAGCTCCGGGCCCTCGCTCGCGGACGAGGGCTGCGGTCCGCGAACCTCGACGCCAGGACCGGGCCATTGCTGCGCCGCTACGCCGCACTCGACGACCTGTCCGGCGGCCCGCTGCGGTCCCGGCTGGTCGACTGGCTCGGAGAGTAGCTGGCGGCGCTGCCCGAAGACCTACGCCTGGTCACTGGCGTCGCCCTCGGCGTGGACCCGTGAGCCGGCCATCGGCTGTTAACGAAGCGGCTCAGCTGGCTCGCCGTCGACTTCGAGCGGGATCCGCGTGCCCTGCGCCGCCGTGGCCAGAAGGCCTTCCGCCTGCTGGCCGAGATGATCATCGCCGGTGACGGCCAGAACAGCGTTGGTCGGGAGGTACGCCGCCGGGACGTCGCCGTGGCACTGGACCCGACTGGCGGCAGGGGCCGCTGGTACGTGGAGCGGGTGTGGGCGCTGCTGCGGCTCGACGGGCCAACACCCGAGCTGCTCGAGACGCGGAGGATCGTCGTCATCAAGGACGGGCTCTCCGAGGTGGCGCTGTCGATGAGCCTGCCCCGCCCGCCCGACGCGCCGCCCAATCCCCGCGACCTCGGCGTGGAGGTGATGTTCGGCGGCCGGATCTTCCGGGTCGACCGGCGAGGCGACACCCTCTTGTCCCCGGTGCAGAGACTGCCGCGTCCGCTGGGTGCCGAAGAGCGGCACGAGTTCGGATTGGTGTGGCGGGTGCTGCCCGGGCAGCCGATGGTGCGGCACTATGCGATGGTCCCGAAGATCCGCTGCGACGCACTGGACCTGCGGGTACGGTTCCCCACCGGTGCCGACCCCACGGTGCGGAGCCTCGACGGGCTGCCGCTGCGCGCGGTCGAGGACCGCGGCATCGAGCTACCACCCATTCCCGTGGACGGCGCAGGCGAGGCGACCGCCCACTTCACCAACCTCGCTCTGGGCCTGTGCTACGGCCTGCACTGGACGTAGCAGGTGGCGCTGCGGGCGATTGACCAGGCGATCGGGTTGTCCGCTGTCCTACAGGACGCCGGTCATCGGGTTGTCGCGTCACTGGTCGACCTAGCGGATGTGGCCGAGCACGACCCCGGGCTCTTCTCCGACCAACGACCCTGGCGGGCGATCGCGGAGACCGGAGCGCCGGCCTTCGTGGCGGCGGTTGCCCCGCCGGCGCGAAGGCTGTGCGCGCTGTAGGTCTCCTTGCCGGCCAAGTCCGCGCGGATGACGGCGTGGCGGATGCCCTCGCCGGACATCGGCCGGGTCAAGATCCAGCCGCGCCGGTCAATGGCGCGCAGCAGCGGCCCGTCGGTGATGCCGTGCTCGGCGAGCAGCGCCCGCCAGGCGCGGACGGCCCAGACGGAACGGTGTCCGGGTGGGAGCCGTAGGAGAGGGCGACCTCGGCACCGAGCGCATCCTGATCGGTCTTCGAGATACGGACGTAGTCGAGCAAGCCCTCGTCGACCTCAGTGACGTCGGTCAACTCGAGCGCGGCGAGCTCGCCGCGGCGGCCCGTCATCGCCACGCCGAGGACGAGCAGGACGCGGTGGCGCACGCCGAGGGTGGTGTCCGGGCAGGTGGCGACCATTGCGCTCAGCTGGTTGCGGGCGGCCGGCGGGCCTTCTTTACCCGGTCGCCCGCGGCGGCGCGGGCGCAGCGGGCGCCGCGCGGCACGAGTCGGGCGGCCTGCAGGTCGGGCGCCACCAAGCCGCGGCGGCGGTGGGGGTGCGGATCGCCGAGAGGGCCTTGGACGCGGCGATGCCCCCAGGTCGGGTTGTCGGAGCCGGGCGGACCACCAACGTCGGCAACTCGTCATCCACCGGCGGACCGACCCACCCGATGCGGGTAATTCCACGGTCGACGAACCGGACGGCGATGCCAGGCCAGCGGCGGCGTCGGGGTCACCAACCGACACGACGTCCCGAGGCCGCTGCCGGGCCAGCGCGGCCAGGACCGCGCGGTCTGGCCCGGTGAACCGGGGACATCCGACCTGGCGTCGCAGCACTACAACTTCGTGGCGCAGCACCAACAGTTCGGTCGCGCTCGCTACGTCGCCGCGGGTCAGTAGGACGAGCCAGCCGAACACCTGCACCGTGGCCAGATACACCATCGCAGCACCATGAGCCACGATCGCGCGCCATGAGGCCTGGCGGCAAAGCCGCAAGTCAACGGCCCGAAACCGAGTTCAGGCACGATACAGGCCCTCGCATCGCGCACGTGACCTGTCCCGGTTACCTCAGGAAGCCGAATGCCGCGGCGTCCGGGCTGCGGTTATTTCGACACCCGGTGTCATTGTATTTTCGGCACGAGGTGTCACGATGATTTTGACCTCGACGTCACTATTGGCAGATCGATCAGTCATTCGATATATCGACTTTGTGGCACCCGGGGTGTCGGTGGCACCATCGGGCCGCCGGCCTGGCATTTCAGCCGGCTAACCAGCCACGGATCGACTCGAGCAAGCCGCCTGTTATGAGCCGGCTACGTGTCGAACGTCCCACAACGAGACGGTGCGCGGCGTCACGCTTGCCGACGTCCGAATAGTGTGCGTATCGTGAGGCCTGGTCGAGCATGCGGGAGTACCGCGGGACTACGCGTTGACTACCGCTGCTCGCTACTCAGCAGTAACGAATGGCGCCGGGCATGACCCCGGCGCCTTGCTGTACTTACCTCGAGACAGGACCAACGATGTTCCTAACCCCCGAGCACCGCCTGGCCCCCAGGCCGTCGGCGCAGGCGAGGTACGCGCCTCGCGCTCGCCTACCGAATGCTGGCCACTGCGCGGTGGGTGCCGCACGCTGACCTCGGGCGCCATCGCAGCAGAGCGCTACGGCGCTTCGCTGGCCTTCGAGAAGCTCCGTCGCCAGCTAGTGGTTGAGCGGTGTCACCAACAGGCTGACGAGCAGGGCCGCGACCATCAGGGCCGCGACGAGATACACCGCTGCCGGAATACGGCCCGCGAACGGCAGCTCCGCCAGCAGGGCATGACCGTCGATGCCTGCGTCCATCGCCTGACCGCCTTCACCACCGGTCGAGGCCGGCTCACTGTGCGACGTGCCGCAGTTCGTTGGAGCCGATTTGATGGATGTCCCTGCCATGACGGCTCTCCCCCGTGAAAGTCCCTCGCGAATGCCACCGCGCCGAAGCCCTTTGCTGCAGGTGCAGTTTGCCAGACAAACAGCCCGGGGTGCAAGAACAACTACAGACGGTATTCAGATTCTGGTCGAGTCGGTGTCGACAAAGGGGCCGTACCAGCAGAGACTGCCAAGCCCCCAAGAGCTTGTCGACTACGCGACGTGATCGGAATCGATGTGGATCCTCCGCTGGCCGGAGGCGTCTCAAGCCCTGTCCTGCAGGCGATGTCGATCCAGCGGAGCACTTTCATGATCTCCTCGGGCCAAGAGGTGGACAAGAATGAGTAATGATGCGCGACAAGTGGACTGGGCCCGCGCGCGCGACGTGATCACCTTCATCTGCACGATTGGTACGAGCGTCGCCGGACTCAGTGGCTGGACCGGCGGCGCGGCCCAGGTAGTACTACGCGCCATCGCGGCAGTCTCGGGCAGCTATTTTCTGTGGTTGTTGCTCCGATACTTCAGGCTCACTCGCAGCGGCACTCGCGCGTCGCTCAGCAAGGAACTCCGCCAGCTTGAGGGCGACATCGTGGACACCATCAGTCGGCAGGCCGAAGCCAACGAGGAGAAGGTGCACGTCCAGCTGACGATCGGCCTGGATGACAGCGGCGACAGGGTCGACGAGACCGTCGAGGTCGATCCGAACCCGCAGCTAGTCGCCCGCATGATCCGTCCGATCACGACTTTCGGTAGCAAGCCGCCGAAGGAACTGTCCGACTTCGCCTTCGACGCCAGGGTGGACGACAGCGCGAACGGGCCAGCACAGGTTCGCTCTACAGCCCTCGAGATCAAGGGCCAGCTGTACGTCTGGCTGATCTTCAAGCCCACCCTGACCAAGCCGGTGACCTGGCACTGCAGCTACACCCAGCGGGCACTATGGGCGGACCTCAGGAAGAGCGGGCACGACAGGCTCGTGTGGAACGACGACATGCCCGCGAACGGACGCTCACCCATGACCGACTTCCACGTCTCCTTCGCGTTCAAGGATCCAGGTTTCCGACCAAATGTTCGAGAGAAGAACAGCTTCGGCGTCTGCTCGGCGCCCCGCCGCGAGAACGACGGGTCATGGGTCATCGACTGGCAAGACCCGAGCCCACAGGGCAGGCGCTACGAGTGGGAAATCACGCGCTAGAGGATTCGGAAACCTGGCCCGCCAAGAAGGATAAGTTGACCAACACGGTGGAAGGAGACCGACCATGAGGCAGCGCAACCGCGACGTGCCAGCCGGAGGAGAAGGGGGCACCCGCACTGTGGGCCACCCCGATGTCCCCGGTGTAGATAGGCCCTAACGTGTGGTCGGTGAGCGCGGCACCGCCGCGCTCACCGACCACAGCAGCGTTCCTCCGGCTACAAGCTCATCGCGGTGTTGACCTCCGCCTTCGCACCCACCCTGCCAGACCCCGCAGGGCCGAAGGCTCATCGACGAGCACGTGGTCACCTCGCTTCCCAGCGCCCGCTGGCTCGTCACGCGTACCCCGCGCAGCGGCGCGGGCACGCCGGCCGGCCGGCCCGCCGCTCGTCCTCGGTGATCCCGACCTCGATCTGGACTTCGCCGACCAGGTGCCGTTCATCCTCTCCCTGCGCTGTGCCCGGCCGGAACACACCGAGATAGAGGCGCGGGAGGTCGCCGGGCTACCCTACTCGGCGCACACCCGTTCACGGGCCGGGACGCCACCCGACAACGCCTCCTCGACACCGCACGGCCCAAGGTCCTGCACGTGGCCACGCACGGGTGTGGGGTGCAACTGGACGGTCAGAGGCGCCGATCTGGGCAAATGACGCATCGGGGATCATGACGGCATGGTGTCGACGGTCGTGTTCCTGCTGATCCGGAGGCTGCTCGGCGTGGCCGGTCTCGGGGGCCGTCCTGATGAGAAGGACGTCGAGATCGCCGTCCTTCGCCACCAACTGGTGGTGCTGCGTCGCCACGTCGCCCGGCCGCGGTACGCCCCGTCCGATCGGATGCTGCTGGCCACCCTGGCTTAGCTCCTGCCCCGTCCGCGCTGGTCGGCGTTCCTCGTCACCCCCGCCACCCTGCTGCGTTGGCACCGCGAGCTGGTCCGCAGACGGTGGACCCAGCCACAGCAGCATCGCGGTCGCCGGCTTGAGGACGCGACGATGCAGTTGGTCCTCCGCTTGGCCCGGGAGAACCCGCGCTGGGGCTACCTGCGCATCGTCGGGAATGCCGCAAGCTGCAGGTCCAGGTATCCGCCACCTCGGTCCGCACTCTCCTGCGCCGCCACGGCCTGGGCCCGGCACCCCGCCGCGCCGCCGGGCCGAGCTGGTCACAGTTCCTGCGCGCCCAGGCCCGTGGCGTGCTGGCCTGCGACTTCCTCACCGTCGACACCGTCACACTGGCCCGGCTATACGTGCTGTTCTTCGTCGAGCTCGATCGCCGCCACGTCTGGCTCGCCGGCGTCACCGAACACCCCACCGCCACCTGGGTCACCCAGCAGGCCAGAAACCTCACCTACCAGCTCGGCGACGGCGGGCCGTACACGTTCCTGATCCGCGACCGGGACACCAAGTTCGTCGCCGGCTTCGACGACGTCTTCACCGACGAGAGCATCCGGATCCTCAAGACACCCGTCCAGGCACCACGCGCGAACGCCTTCGCCGAACGCTGGGTCCGCACCGTCCGCGCCGAATGCCTCGATTGGATCCTCATCTGGAACCGGCGCCACGCCGAACACATCCTGTCGATCTATGTCGAGCACTACAACACCGCACGACCCCACCGCGGCCTCGAGCTCGACATCCCCGATCGGCCAGCCTCAGTCGGCGATCCAAGCGGCTCGATCAGACGCATCGACCGCCTCGATGGCCTCCTCCACGAATACCAACGAGCCGCCTGATCAAGCTCCTGGCCAGCGGAACCGCATACTTGCACCCTTCGGGGCCCGGTATTCGTGGCGTCGCATCCGTTCCCGCCGGAAAGCGCAGCCCGGTCGCTGGCCGCAACGCGCGGGGAACGGGTGCTGGTCTGCTGTCCGTCGCCGGTCTCACCGGCGCTGACCCGGCTGGCCCTGGCCGTCGGCCGCATCCTCGCCGCCGCGCGCGAGGCCAGCGCGCACGGCCCGCTGCCGGTGGTGCTCTGCCCGGTCCGGCCTCACTGCGCCTGGCAGTCCGATGGGGTCGCCGTGCCGCACCTGGTGTCGGTCGTGACCGACGAGGCGGTGCAGCTGCGGGTCACCTGGGAGATCACCGATCACGGCCAGATCTCCGGCTGGCTTGCCAGCGCGGCCCCGGTACCTGCGCTGTCCAGGGCGGTCGCGGCGTGACGCCGATACCGACGGTCGCGGCTAGCCGTCGACCGGCCGGGCGGAGCCCAGCGATCGGCAGGCTCTGGCCGACGTCACCGCCGAACAGCAGCAGACAGACCGACCATGAGGAGGAACGACGTGTCCGACGGGGCGAACGAAGAGCATCTTTTCGGCGTCGTCAACTTCGCCGATCCACAGCGTGCGAGCGCACTGGGAGTGCATCTGCCCTTCGAATCGCCAGCGGCGGGCCATGCCTACGCGCGCCGACACGGCCTGACGAACAGCCTGATCAGGCCACTGGCATTCGACACCGACACGCCCGACGGCGGCAGTCGCGAGGGCCATCTCGCAGCCGCGAGCCACGGCGAGGCCGAGTGGGCAGACGGCCCCCTGTCAGTCGTTCCCACGGGCGGGCCGAGCAAGGTACGGGTGACCGTGGACGGCGACGTCGAGATCACGTTCGCCCCCGGCGACGACGTGACCCAACTGACCGCTGCCCTTGCGAGCCTGCCCGCCGGGCTGCGCTTCACAGAGGCCTACGGCGACGTGGAGATCCTCCTGCGCTTTCGCCCTCTCCACCCGGCCACACCCAAGTAGCCAGTCGAGAACCGCCATTCCGATGGGCGCGGTCGCGTCGGGCCTGAACTCCCGGCTCATTTTCCGAACGTGGTAGGCCACGATGCCGGCGATGCACGCCGACCCTCGCCTGGCGATACCCGCGCGGTGACGCTCACGATGTCATCGGCGATGCGCGAGAGTGCCGCCCGGACCAGCGATGTCATGCGCGATGACGCTCGCGATGTCCTCCGCGAAGGCCTCAGCACCTACGGAGGTCCGCCCCGGTCCGGCCACACTCGCTGACTCCTTGCGAGCCGGACATGTAACCGGTCCGAGTGACTGGGCCGTCGCTGGAGCCAAGCACCAGCAGCGCGGGTCGTTGCCAGTTGTCTAGGTCGATGGGCGGAGTAGGGCGGGTAGTTCGGTCAGTGAGTTGATGCGCCAGTCGGCGGCGTCGACGACCGAAGGGTGGTCGGCCCACAGGTGGCCGGCGGGGCCGCGGCGGATGTGCGCGGTCCGCATCCCTGCTTTGCGGGCGGGCAGGATGTCCTTGTCCCGCTGGTCGCCGACGTAGACGATGTCGGACCGGTCGGCGGGGGCGAACTGGGCGACGCGGTCGAAGAAGGCCTGGTCGGGCTTGGCGGCGCCCCATTCGCCCGAGGTGGCGATCGCGTCGGCCGGCAGGTCGAGGGCGCGCAGCAGCCGCGCGACCTTGGCGGTCTGGTTGCCGACGATCCCGACCCACGGCCGCGTGCCCGCAGCTCGGCGAGGGCGGGGCGGACGTCGGGGTAGAGGTCGGCGTCCCCGATCGTCTCGCCGACACCGGCGTCCTCGCGTCGCTGCCGTTCAGTGACGAGGTCAAAGCCGGGGCGGAAGTACGCGAAGGCCTCGACGTTGTTACGGCCCGCCGCGGTGACGGCACCGAGCACCGCCGAGAAGGTATGCCGAGGAACGCCGAGCCAGTCCGCCCACGCGCCGTACTCCCGGGTGTCGTCCAGCAGCGTCTCGCCGACGTCGAACACCACTGCCACGACCATGATCTGCTCCCGTCCCGGCAGTCCCGTTGTGGATGACCGTAGCCAGCGGGACGGTGGCAGACCGGACACGACGCTGCGATGCGCCAGCGATGCACGGCGCATCAGCCTCCACCCAGTGACGGCTCGCGCGGGGATCGCTCGCAATACCGTCCGCGATGCACGCGGGCGTCCTACAGCGTGGCGATGTCGCGCGTGGTGTCGCTCGCAATGTCATCGGTGGTGCCCGAAAGCGCCATCTCGATCGGCGATGTCGTACGCGATGACGTTCGCGATGTCCTCCGCCATGACCGCGCTCGCGACCATCGGCGCTTCGGCGCCCGCTGGACCCCGCCTCACCTGGGCCGAACGGGCGGCGCAGGCCTGGCGTGGGAGGGGACATCGCACCGCCGAACCCCGCCTCGGCCCGGCGACGCTTGCCGCCGCAACGGTCGAGATTCGGCCCGGCAGGGCAGCGGCGCGAACGGCACGCCCACCGCGCCGAACGCGCAACGGCGTGCCCAGCCGCGCCGCGCCGACCGCGCCGGCCGGCGCGGACCGCAGCACGGCATCGCCCGCCGCCGTGGCCCCAGCCGCAGACACGGCAGCCGAGTCCACGCAGACAAACACCAGCCGGGACCGACGCGCGGTGGTGAACGCCCACCGGCAAGACCGGCGACGGCCCGGATGGGCATCGGCCACCACACCGCGCTCGACGGGCCGAGGCTCGGGTTCGGCAGGAACCGCGCCTGCATCGGCGCGGAACGGCGGCAGCGCATAGACGTAGGGCCGCGCCGAGTCCAAGGGCGCGACGGCAAACATGGCGCTGTGGGCCGCGCCGCCAAGCTCGCCGCACTCCTTGGACGCGCCGCCGCGCACCGAACCGGCCACATCATCCGCGCCGAGCGCGCCCATCGCGCCGTCGGCCGCGGCGCGCGGCGCGCCGCCACGCGCCGTGCCGCCGCGCCGAACACACGGCCGAAGCCGCACAACGCGCCGCCACCCTCGCCTACCCCGCACGCTCCTCGCCCCCTTTGCGCCTGCCCAGCGGGCTGAACCGCCACCAGCTGGCATGCGCGGGACGCTCCGCCCCTGGCCGACGCGGGGATGAGACTCGTGCACCTGAAAACCGCACGGGACCGTCAAACCAGCCACGCCGTCCTCGCCACCATCGAATCCATCAGCGACCTCGTCGCACTGCGCGGCACCGACTCGAGGGATTGGTAGCCGCGAGGTGGAACGAGGCCTACCGCTGTAGCGGCTCGCAGGTGTGCCACTCAAGGAGCGCTACACAGTCGACATGTAGGCAGCCGAATATTCACGCAGCCAACAAAATCATGAACTCGCTTCTAATCGTTAGATTTGATTCAGGCCTCCACCAGAGAGTCACTCGCGGGAGCGGCTCCCCCTCAACGACCTACCTGCTGACCAGCCAACGGCCGACCGAACCTGAACCCGCACGGGACGGCACGTACAACCCCTCCGGGTCACCGCCATCCGCCATGCACCTATGGGGGTGGCGGCTACGCCGCCACCCCCAAGGACTGCCAGGCCAGCCCGTCTCGCGGCGCGCCGACGGTCACAGATAGACCGTCAATTGGGAAACGATTGTCGATCTTACTATCCCAGATCGCGTTATTAACAATCGACCGCCGCACCGATCGGGATGGTGGCCAACCATTTTGGCGGCACAGCATACACTGGTCGATGCGCCGTTCCGCATTGGCTTGCATCGACCACCGGATGCCGTGAAGACTCATTGAAAATAGACACCTCCAGACCTCCAGCAGGGCGAATTACGGTTCCATCTGGCAGCGAGCCGCGGTGTCGATCTAGGTAGCCACTCTCCACCGTCGCTCCACTATAGTTTCCCTCTCGTTGATCGAATATTTCAGCATCCCCGATATCCATGATAGGAAGAACCGCTCCACGTATCGATATGTATTGCGCAGCCGAGCCAACCACCGTGAATCGAATTCCATTCTCAAGGTCAGCGTCTTCGGGCACGGGATACTGCTTCGACCAGGCGGTCGGCACCTTCTTCAGGTCCTTGCATTCGCCAGTAGGAACCGGAAGCATTCGTTGACCCGTAAACTTGTACTTCGCAGTGTGCCCGACGGGCTGAACACAGATTCCCACGTCCAGGTGAGCGGGGTGCGCTTCCGCATAGGCTGAGTCTTCCACGTCTACTCGACGGTTTCCCTCAGCATCTAGCGCCGACATGTCGGCATGCGACATCTCGAAGGCCATCCCATCAACTGAGAGATACTCTACTTGCGGGTCACCTGCTGTGAATCGAACACCATTCGGAACTAGGTCCCTAGATTTGTCGCCCGACCAAAATGCGGCGAGCACGGCGACAGCAACCACGACCGCAATCGTCGTTCCAGCTATTGCAAACAGAAACTTCGGCCCCGGTCGGCGACGTCTGAAACCGCCGCGCCGGACGGCCACTAGCGCTGTATCCGCCTGCCCGAAGACAGAGTTCGCCGGAAAAATCATTCCCGCCGCGACGAGGATCCTTGTCGCCCCACCCGATATAACCCCATGCTCAAGAAGCCGACCAACCTCGCTCCAGAACTCGTAGCCGTTCGATATCGCCCAGGGAATCCTATCTTCCGGGAAGCCTACCGAACCTCGTCGTAGCAGTCTCACTGCGGCCGGTTGATCGGGGAATGCCTTGGCAAGCGCGACGACCTCCGAATCGGTGAGGCCTTCTTCTCGGGCGCGGTCGGCTGGCATGATCGTCCGAGCCTTACGCCGCAATACCGGGGTGGATTGGTCCCAACCACATCGCGCTCTCCCTCGAGTCGATCACTGCCGCCGAGGATACCGCGGGTGACTTCAAGCTAGACAACCTCCTGCAACATGGCGCTGCTTGGCAACCTAATTGGCCCCGGGGTAAAATCTCGCGCCCGCAAGCAGAAATTTGGACCCTCCTGCTCGGACCCTCGGGCGGGCCAGGCCATCCACTCCCAATCCTCTGGCGACGACTCCCTGGTCGTGGATCTCGACGCGACGCTGGTGACGGCGCATTCGGAGAAACAGAACGCGGCGCCGACTGGAGGAGTCGCCCTGAATCGGCTACGCCGAGCAATGCCATGCCGCCAGGTCAGGGCCCGCTGTGAATGTGCGACGCCCACGTCGACGGCCGGTCCCAACCCCGCGCCGTACGCGACCACCGAGTCGCCGAATGTAGTGCCGCTGCTACGTCGCCATCCGAGACGAGTTTGGTATAGATCTCGGCGGCGAGGTCCACGGCGTGCCGGTCGGCGATCGGCCAGAGCGTGCCGATCACGTTCCGGTAACCGGCGAGTTGGAACGCGGACGTGAGATGAATGACCTCGTCGGTCAGTCGTTCTCCGGGACGGGCGGTCGAGCAAGCGGACAGGAAAGCCAATTCCGCGACGTCCAACCTGAGCTCGGCCACGTCTACGACTCTCAGGGCTTGATCTTGCAGGAGCAGGTGACTAGCAGACGGGTTCATCGGGTCGGAGAAACCATGGCAGGCGAAATGGGCCATCCGGGCTGCGGGCAGCGCCGCGAGCACGTCTTTCCGGGTCGCCTCGACGCCCGCCAGAACGCGGACCTGGTCACCGAACCGCGCCCTAATCGCGGCGACCTCCGCGTCGACGCCAGGAAGATCACTCGCACCTGGCGTACTGCTCATTGCCACCGCCACCATTGACGGCCCGGCTGCTCCTGCCGTTTCCCGGCCGTCGTCGTCAGCGACGACGGTACGGCGCCCGTAGGCGATCGCCCGAATCGTTGGCGTGTACGAAGAGACCACGCAGTCTAGGACGGTCCTCGGCACGGCGTCGCCGCGAGGTCCGTGGTAGCCGGCGGCGTGTACCGGCAGGAAGGCCAGGAGTCCTGACAGGCACCACCAGAGCCGCGGCCATCTCTCGGTGTCCGCTGGCGAACCGGAGACACCGAGCTGACGCAGGACGGGTCCAGCAACCGCATCCCACAACCATTCCAGAATGTCCGTCAGCCGGCTTTCGGCGGCCTCCCGAACACGTTTGTCCGATGAAGCCCTGTCCTTCAACGCCGCCTGGAAGGCAGCCACCCTGTCGGCCAGCACCTCCGGCGCCAAGGACGTCAGCGGCAGCGGATCGACGCCGGTGAGGGTCAGGGCCAGCGCGTACGAACCGTACTCGGAGACGGCGACGACGACGACCGGCCCCGCGGACGCCAGCGGAAGCAGATCCTGAATCGGCGTTGGCTTGAGGAACGAGCGGAACTCCGGAAGTTCACGGATCTCGCCAACCAGCCGGTCGAATGCTGCGACTGTCGCCATACGCCGCTCGGCACTGGGCGAGTACTGCCCGCCGTTTCCTGCCGCGACGGAGGCGAACCTGTCGGCCGGTTCGTTCACCTTGTCGCGTAGCGCGATGAACCGCTCCGCCAGCTGCGGGTGCTTCTCGGTGAGGACCGTGAGGTCGGTCCGTGTGTCCAGGGCCTGACTCAACAGCACTCCCCGGCTTTGTTCGAACAGCTCCAGCGCACGCCCTGGCTGTCCGGCTTGCACGAAGCAGGCCGCCGCGTCGGCTGCCAAGCCCTCCACTTCGTCGAGGATGTGTTCCTGATCGTCGCGGGCGAGACTGCGCGGCGCGAGCCGGTCGAGCAGCTCGACCGCGGCTTCGAAACCGGCGGCGGCCGACTGCCACCGTTGTTCGCTGGCGGCGACGTGGCCCCAAGCCCGTGCCGCCGCCGCGCGCGTGCGCGGCGGGGCAGTGGCTACCTTAACTGCGTCCCTGTACACGGCGATCGCTTCGTCGAGGTCGGGCTGCCGGCGGGATACCTCAAGCCGCGTGATCAGCGCGGCACCGAGGTAGGTCAGCCGCCCGGCGCGGTCCGGATGGTCGGCAGGGGTGGCCGCGGCTGCTCTCCGCCCGACGACGATCGCCTCGTTGAGGTCCTGCAGCAGTCCGGTCCGGTCGTAGCGGACACGCAGGCCGAGGCCGAGGCTCGCCAGGTACATCGCCCTGTTGGTGTGGTCGCGGGACGTGGCGGCGACCGCAGCGCGGTCCAGGTTGACCGCCTCGTCCATCGCGCTGAGGTCGCCCGTCGTCTCGAACCACGTCTGGAGGGTCGTAGCGAGGTTCGACAAGTACATCGGGCAGTCCGGGTGGTCGACCCCGGCGGTCTCCACAGCATCCCGGCCCGCGGCGATCGCGTCGTCGAGGTCTGCCTGCGCTCCGGTCCGGTCGAACCGGATACGAAGAAGGAGGCCGAGGTTGCTCCTGTACATCGCCCCGTAGGTGTGTTCCGTCGGCGTCGCTGCCGCGGCGCGGCAGTTGCTGATCGCCTCATTGAGGTCGGCCAGCTGCCCGGTCCAGTCGAACCGGACACGCAGCGCTCCGCCGAGGTTCGACTGGTACATGGCCTGTTCCTGGTGGTCGGCGGATACGGCTGCAACGGCCTCCCGGCCGACAGCGATCGCCTCGTCGAGGTCGGCTTGCACTCCCGTCTGCTCTGCCTGCGTCTGGAGGGAAATGCCGAGGTTCGAAAGGTGCCTGGCTCGGGCTTTCAGGTCGGCGACCTCGGCTGCCACCGCCTCTCGGCCGATGCTGATCGCTTCGTCGAGGTCCGGCTGCCTGGCGGTCCGCTCGAACCGGAGGCGCAAGGCGGCGCCGAGGTAGGACTGGAACATAGCCCTGTCAGGATGGCCGGCAGGCGGCACCCCGGACGACCGTCGTAGCAGGACTATTGCCCTGTCCAAGTGGGCGCTGTCTCCGGTTGCTATCGAACTGTTGAAAAGAGCCGTGCCTCTCCAAGCCCGGACCATCGGCCAGAGTCCGAAGTACGCCTCGTTTTTCCCACGCGCCTCCGAGCTGACGCTCGGGGCCGCACTTTCAGGCCTTGAGCGCAGATTCTCCGGCGTGCGGGTATGGAGGCCAGCGGAACGGGACAGGACCGCTCGGGCAGCGAGTAGGAATGCCGTCGACGCCAGGAGACTGCCGGCGAAGACAAATCCGCTCACCAGTGCCGGCCAGGCCCAACGTTGCAGGACCGAGCCGGCCGGCGCGCCAGTGAGTGCGTCGTCGAGCCACCGCGTGATCGCCACCGCGTCGTAGTAGATTCGACTGGCTCCGGGGCGGACGCCCTGCTCCAATCGCTGGCGTGCCGTCAACACGAGCACTCGGGCCATCAGGGCGAACGCGAACGCGCTTACCGCCGCCACGACACTGCACCTGCGGACGACGCGGCGCCGTGTGCCACTTTCGAGTAGCCGTCTCCAGTCGCGGCGCCTGGCCTCGGAGACGGCCGAGGGCAACGGGCTCTCGAAGCCCCCGGCGATTAGGAGCGACGTGAGCAGGATTCCGCAAACGGCCACGACCAGAATGAACGTTCCACCGAGCAGTTCGCGGTAGACGAGGGCGGTTACCAGCATCGCGGCGACGGCAAGCAGAACCCACAAGAATCGCACGGGCTGCGCGTAGTTCCGGAGGCGCCACGTCGACGACCGCGGAACCTGCGAAACCCCGGGGAGCGTTACAGCGGTTGCCGCAGTGCGCCAGCAACAGTAAATCAGAATCAGGATCAGCGCGGTGGCGATCGCTGTGCCGACCGCACACCAGATCGTCAGCCACGACGCGAACGACACCAGCCCCGCCGCGAGAACGAACCGAGCGAGACCGGCCCGCGACAGCAACTCCCGCTCGTCTACCGTTCGCCGCGTATCGCTCGCAGCACGTGATGTCGAGTCCACGGCCGTCCTCACGTTGTCTAGGCTTCGTCGCGACCGAATTACCGCCGCACCGATCGCGATATCGTATGTGTCCGGGCCGATCCGTTGAACATTGCCCGAGCCGGTCTGTTGCATTTGGGAGAGCTTGGAGCCCGCGGAGGTCCTGGCCAGCTCGAGGATCAGACCGCCGCGGCAAGCTCGGTGGACGCGACCGATAGCCGCAGCTGCGGATTGGTGCCGATGGCGAGGTCGTAGTGGCCGCGGCGAATGTTTTGGACAAGGCGTGTCCGCTGCTGACCGTCTGAGCGGAGCGCAGCCGTTTCAGCCGCGTATGGATCGTAGCCTGGCCTTGAGCCTGCTGTGACCGGACTCGGTCCGGTTGTTCTGCCTGTGGGGTGCCACAAGTCGGACTGGTCCCGTGAGCTGGGCCGATGCGACAGCCCGGCCGTCGGCATGATGGTCACCTGTGTCCGTACGCCTGCTCTATCTGATCTTCGTCCGGCTGTGTGGCTGGCTCGTGCTGCTCTGCCGGTCGTCAGCGTCGAAGAACATCGAGCTGCTCGTGCTTCGGCACGAGATCGCGGTACTGCGCAGCACCCAGCCACGGCCGAGATGGGACTGGGCGGACCGGGCCGTGCTCGCCGCGCTGATCCGACTCCTGCCGCGAAGACTACGACTGCACCGGCTGACCACCCCTGGCACCGTTCTACGTTGGCACCGCCGCCTGGTCACCAGGAAGTGGACCCACCCGAACCGGACCGGTCGACCACAGATCGCTCCAGAGGTGCCCGCGCTCATCGAGCGGTTCGCGACCGAAAACAGGACCTGGAGATACAGGAGGATCCAGGGCGAGCTGCTCAAGCTCGGTCACCGCGTCGGCGCCTCCAGGGTCCGGCGCTGATCTTGCGATCCCCTCGGCCCGCCCGATAATCATCGGGCGAGATAGGCGCATTTGCGCTGTCTGACCGGGCAGCAAAACCGTAGGTCGTCTTCCCGATTCAAGTACCGGCACGGTACAGGGCCTGCCCCCCCTTTCCGATCACCTGGGAGTCGGCGCGGCGACGGCGACACCGGTCTTCGGTTCGGTCTCTGCCGCGCACGGCGTCAAGCTCCTCGCTGCCGAGTACGGAGGGACCCTGGCGACCGCAATCAGCCGCCGCTGTGCACGTACGCGGCCCACCAGGACGGCCGATGGGGGGCGCGGGCGCGGGCGCGGAGCATTGCGATGTGCACTGCGGCGGCCATGTCGCCGTCTGCGGCAATCGCCGCGTAGATGTCGTTGGCCATGGATGGGGTATCCGGAATGGGCCAGAGCGTGCCGATGACGTGCTGGTAGCCGGCGAGCTGAAAGGCCGAGGCCAGGTGGATCACCTCGTCGGCCAGCCGGCCTCCGGGACGTGCCGTGGAGCAGGCAGACAGGAAGGCCAGCTCCGCATTTGTGAGCCGCAACCGCGCCAGATCCATGACAGTGAGCGGCTGGTCTAGATGGTCGTCCAGCAGCAGCCGGCTCGCCGATGGGTCGTCCAGATCTGCCTGGCCGTGGCAGGCGAAATGCGCCCACCGCGCGCGCGGCAGCGCGGTCAGCACCGCGTCGCGAGTCGCTTGTTCGGCGGCGAGAATTTTGACCCGGCCGGGAAACCGCCGACTGATGAGATCGGTCTCTATGCCCGCCCCAGGCAGATCGGACACGCCCGGGGTGTGGGGCATCGCGATGACCAGCATGTCGCCGCCGCTGGAGTCTGTGGGTGGCGCGTCCACAGTAGGGCGGAACAGTGCTAATTGGGCATGCGCGAGCGCGCGAACGGTTGGCGTGAACGACGAAATGGCTCTGTCGACCAGGGTATTTGGGACCGGATCGCTGCGGGTCTGGTGGTGGCCAGCTGCTTGCACTGGCAGGAATGACAGCAGACCCGAGAGACACCACCGGATTCGTGGCAACGGTTGACCCGCCGGAGGCAACCCCAAAATACCAAGCTGTTCCAGCACGGGGGCGGCGAGTACCTCCCACAGCCAGCCAAGGGTGTCAACGAGCTGTTTCTCGGCCTCCGGGGCCCTGGCCCCGCCATCGGGTACAGGTGGCACCCGATGAAGAATCGCCTCCGGGGTCAGGCCGTCCAGTGCGACGGCGTTGACCGACCCGTCCGCGGTGAGGATCAAGGCGTACGAGCCGAACTGGGAGACGGCGACGGACACGACCGGGCCGTCAGCGGCGGCCGCGGCGAGTGAGTCGACGCCTGGCGGCCTCAGAAAGTCCTCGAAGCCGGGCAACCGTCGAACATGACTGATCAATTCGTCGAAGGCGGCGGCGGTCCGCCGTCGATGTTCTGCGGCCCATCGGGCTGCCTCAACGGGGTCGAGCGCCGAGACTCTGCCAGGTTCCGGAACTTCGAACGTCAGGAGCGCTGCGGCGTCGACGTCATGGTCGAGCGCGTCGGCGAGTTCAGTGAACCGGCTTGCCAGGTGTGGGTGGCGGTGTGTGAGGTTGGCCAGGTCAGTGCGGGTGTCCAGGGCCTGGCTAATCAGCACGCCGCGAGCCTGGTCGAGCAGTTCGAGCGCACGGGTTGGCCGGCCCGCCCGCACGTGGCAGGCGGCCGCCGCGCTGCCGAGGCCGCCCGCGAGTTGTCCGAGCAGGTGTTCCTGGTCGCGTCTGTTCAGTCCGCGTGCGGTGGCGAGGCCGACCAGTTCGACCGCCTTGTCGAAGCTGTCAGCGGCGTCCGACCACTGCGCGGCGTCGGCGTACAACCGGGCACAGAGCCGCCCGGCTTGCGCACGCAGTCGCGGTGATACGGCCGTGGCCGCCGCTGTCTCGCGGTATGCCTCGGCGGCGGCCATCAGGTCGACAGTGTCGCCGAACTTGTCGAACCGGGACTGCAGGGTCGCGGCGAAGATGAGGTGGGCGGTCGCCGTCTGGGCGTCGTGTTCGGCTGCGGCCTCTGTGATCGCGCGTAGCGCCTCGAGCGCCTCGTCGTAGTCCTCGAGCCGTTCAGTACGAAGCGCACGGAAAGCCAGTGCCCGGGCGAGGACGATCTCGGCCATACCGCGATGCGCATGTCCGGCTGGTAGCGCTGTGACAGCTTTCCGGCACATTTCGACCGCGCGGTGAGGTGTATCGGATTCTCGACTTCTGTCCAGAACGGTGATCAGGAGGTTGGCCAGGTGGAGTTCCGCCATGGGCAGGAGGGGGTGGTCGGCAGGCAGCGCGGAGGCCGCCTGTTGACCGGCCTCGACCGCGGCGTCGGCGTCGGCCGACTGCTGGGTGCGGTCGAATCGCGTCATCAGCGACCCGCTGAGGACGAGCAGAAGTTGACTGCGTTCAGGATGATCGGTGGGCAGGGCGGTTTGGGCTTGGCGCAGCGCGTCGATCGCGCCGTCTACGTCTGCTAGCTGCCCCGTCCGGATGGACCGCACATGCAGCGCATTAGCGAGGGAGATCAAGGAAACGACTCGGCCCGGGTCGTCTGGTCGTGTGGCAGCGGCAGCCTGCCGTCCCGCCTCGATCGCCGCGTCCAGGTCTGCCGGCTCGCCAGTGTGGTGAGCCCGGGCCAGCAGAGCGCCGGCCATCGCGCTCAGCGCCACGAAGCGATACCGATAGCTCAGCGGGCTGTCCAGTGCCGCCTCGGCCGCCTTGATCGAGCGATCCAGGTCTGCCGGCTCGCCTGTCCACGCGAACCGAGCCCGCAAGGCCGCGGTCAACGCTGCCAGAACGCCAGCGCGGCTGGGGCTGCTGGCCGGGGTGGCGACCAGCACAGCCTCAAGGGCTTCGACAGCCTCGTCGAGGTCGGCCATGTCGTTGAGCCGCTCGAACCGTATGACGAGCATGCTCCCCAGATTGGACAACGCGCTGACGCGCCCAGGATGCTCCAGCGGAGCGACCGCGACAGCCCGCCTGGCCATCGCTATCGCGGCGTTCAGGTCGGCGAGGTCGCCCAGCTGTTCGAAGCGAAGGGCCAACATGGCTGCCACGTTCGCGAGCCCTGCTGGCAGGTCAGGGTGATCAGACGGGGTGACCTGGATCGCCTCTCGTCCAATCTCGATCGCCGCGTCCAGGTCGACCGGGTCGCCGGATCGCTGGTATTGGCCGATCAGGCCCGCGCCCAGATTGGACAGCAGTTTGGGGCGCAAGGGGCTGTCAGGAGGTATCCGGGCGAGCGCCGCCCGACCCGCCTCGGCCGCCGCGTCGGCGTCGACCAGGTCGCCGGTGTGGTTGAGCCGGGTGGTCAGCGCGGAGCTGAGCACGGAGAGGCGCCTACCCAGGTCGGGATGGTCTTCGGGCGTCCTGTCCACCGCCTCCTGGGCGGACTCGATCCCCGCCTCCAGGTCGGCCAGATGACCGGTTCGGGTGAACCTGGCGGTCAACGTCGTCGCCAGGCTCGTCAACAGGTCGAGGCGGGTAGCGCGGTCGTTCGAGGTCGCGGACAGCGCGGTGCGGAACGTGTCGACCGCCGCGTCCGCGTCGTCCGTCTCGCCCGTCCGCTCGAACCGCGCAGCCAGCGCCGTCGCTAGATTACTCAGCGTCACGGTCCGCGCGGGCGAGTCGCTCGTCGCGGCCGCCGCGCGCCGGCTGGCATCGATCGCCGCGTCGATGTCAGCCAGGTCACCGGACTGTTGGTACCGAGCGATCAACGCACCGCTGAGGCCGATCAGCACGGCGCCGTTCCCTGCGTCGCCGGAGTGGTTCGGAGGCGTCGCCGAGGCGGCGGTGCGCCCGAGCTCGACGGCGGCGTCCAGGTCCTCGCGCCGGCCGGTGTGTTCGCCCCGGAGCCGCAGCGCGGTGCCGAGCGTGTTCGCGACCCCGGCATGGTGGCGATGTCCAGGCGGAACGCTGTCGAGAGCCTGCTGGCCGGAGGCGACCGCGGCGTCCAGGTCAGCCGGATCACCGAACCGCTGGTAGCGGAACGTCAGCGCGGTTGCCTTGTTGGTCAGCGCTATGGCACGGTCAGGATGATCCGGCGGCATGGCGACGACCGCGGCGTGGCAGATGTCGAACGCCCTGGACATATCGTCGGGATCTTCCGTGTGCTGGTATCGGGCGAGCAGGGTGGTGCCGAGGTTGTTGAGGGCGATGCCCCGGCGCGGGTCGCCGTCCGGCGTCGCGGCGAGGGCCGCCTCGCCCGCGACGATCGCGTCCTCCAGATCTTGCATGTCGCCGCTTGTCTCGTATCGCCTCGTCAGTGCCCTGTTGAGGGTGAGCAGTGCGAGACGGTGCTCGACAGCCTCGTCCCGGCCGAGGGTCACCGCTCGCCGGGCAGCCGAGACGGCTTGGTCCAGGTCAGCCCGGTCGCCGCCGCGTTCGAATCGCGCCAGCAGTGCCGTGCCTAGTTCGCCTTCCAGCAGGCAATGCGTTGGATGGCCGGCCGGGCCCAGGGCCAGGGCTGTCCGCAGCGCGTCGATGGCGGCCTCGAGATCAGTGGGGCCTTCGGTCTCCTCGTACCTGAGGAACGCCTCGGCCGCGGCCAGCCGCGCCGATGTCTGCTCCTGGAGGATTGATCCCGCCGGAAGCTGTTCCGTCAGGCGTTGGGCTACCCGCCGTATAGCCTCCTCGTCATCACTCTCCACCACGTCGAGGTCCTGGACGAGGCCGTCCCACTGGGTGAGAAGCGCACCGCGTTCGGCGAAGTCCGGAAGAAGACCGGCTATCCGGTGGAGAGCCTCGATGCCTGACCTGAGGGCGTCCGGATCGCCGGTGGCGGCGTGTTCGTGGGCGTCGGCGATCGCATCGACCTCGCCCACCACCGCGCGGGCGAAGGCGTCGTCCGCGGACCTCCTGGCCGCCACCCGCCGCAGGGACCCCAACCCGGCGGCGATCGCCGCGTCCAGATCCGCCTGGTCCCCGGTGTGCTCGAACCGGACCTTCAGCAGCTCGGCGAACCCCGCCTCGAGCAGGTCACGGATGCCGTGCGTGGTCCAGGCCGAGGCAAGCACTGTCCGTGTCGCGTCGACTGCTTCCTCGAGGTCGGTCATGGCACCGGTCTCGGCGAAGCGGACCTGCAGCATGCCCGCGAGGTTCGCGAGCATCAGCGCACGGTTCGCGTTTTCGGCGGGGTCGTCATCCGACAGCTCGGCCAGCGCGCCGCGCACCGACTCGATCGCCGTCCCCAGGTCGTCCACGTCACCAGTCCGCGCGAAGCCCACCATGCGGGTCGCGCCGGCCAACCCGACCACGGCCGCATCCCCGGCCACGGCACCCACCGTCGTCACAGCGTTGTGGAGCACCGCTTCGAACTCAGGATCACGCATGTCCAACCGGTCGGCCTCGAGGCCTTGGAGAGCGGCCGCCGCCGCGTCCCAGGCCGGCAGCAAATCTGTGGCCGGATGGCCGTCCGGCAGTGCCCCTAGTTCCGAGCGGACCGCGGCGGACGCGACCCTGAACGCCGCCAGGTCGCCCGGCGCTCCGGTGCGTTGGAGCCGATAGCCGAGACACTCACCGAGGTTGAGCAGGCGCAGAAACCGATCCGGATCGTCGTCCGACGTGGCGTCCAATGCGGATCTCGTGGCGTCGATCGCGAGGTCCAGGTCCTCCAGATCGCCGACGCGTTCATACCGGACGCTCAGGTAGGTTCCGAGGCTCGACAGCACCGCGGCACGATCCGGGTCGTCGGCATCGATCGCGTCGACCGCCGCGCGAGCCGCCTCCAGGGCCACGTCGAGATCCGCCGGCCGCCCCCGCTGGTCGAACCGGCAGGCCAGGAGGTGCCCGAGCGTCCGCTGATACTGACCGATGTCAGGGTCGCTGGCCGCGGCAGCGTCGACCGCGGCCAGCGCGGCGTCGACGGCGGAGTCCATGTCGTCAGCCCGCCCCTGCCGATCGAACCGCACGGCCAGCGCGTAGCTGAACTCGTGCAAAAACGCTGCCCGGTCGGGATGCCCGAGCGGCGCCATCTCAACGGCCACGCGCGCGGCCTCGACCTCCGCGTCCGGGTCCGGGTCCGGGAAGGCCAAGTCCTCCGGCACTCTGAGCGTCTCGGCCAGCAACGCGATCAGCGCCGGATGGTCGAGGTCGCCCTCGGCGAGCAGGCCGCGGGCCGCTGCCGACCTGTCATCGGCGACCAGCCCGACTGCGAGCAGACCGACTGGGACAGGCAGTAGACCGGCCTCGCCGGCCTGCCTTTCGGCCGTCCGTATGGCCGCGACAAGCGTTCCGGAAAGCGGCACCCCCTTCCACCGCCCGCCAGGGTCGGCATCCTGATCGCTCAGCCCCAAACCGGGCAGGTCAACTGGGGCGCGTGTATGCAGGCGCAGCCGATCCCACTCCCCAACCACGTCCATCCGAGACAACGCCGCCAGCAGCATTGCTGTGTCGATTGGCTGGTTGGAGAGGCGTTCCGCCGCAGCAAGCGCGAGTGCGTCCTCGACCGTGGGCGTGAGGGGAACGTCATCGAGCACATCGATCTCAGCAGGAGCGCCGGACGGAGGCTCCATGGTGGCACCCTCAGCGGTCGCATGCTTCTCGGCGAAGGCCGCTGCCACGCCGACCGCCGTGCAGCGGTTCAGCAGTTCGCGGTGTTCGTCCAGGCTCGTCGCGCGTGCCGGGTCATCGTCGCGGAACAGTGCGGCCTGCGCGGTCAGCAACGCGGCGGCGTCTGCGGACAGCAATCCTGGATTTTCGTCAAGCAGTTCCTGGGCAGCCCGCCAGCTTGGCGACGTCACAAACGCCACGAGCGCGTCGACAAGGCTCGGTCTTGCTGTCTGGTCCGCATCAGAGTCCGCGACCGCGCCTGCATCAAGGTGGCTGTCTGCGTTCCCGTCCTCTGTCGGTTGCGTTCTGGTCTCCGTGGTGTCTTCGTTCGGCTGGGCTGGCACGTCGCTCACCATGGCTTGGGCACCGCACCGCCCGGACCGTTGAAGTCCCACCTCCCCGGAGCGGGGCGGGCCGCAGGACCCGGATCCGGTACCGCGCGAGGTGGTCCACTTGCTGCGGGGCTGGGGTGTGTGTCCCGAGGAGCTGCACTATCGGATCGTGCTGATCTGTCGGCGGAGCCACCACGGGCGGGTGAAGGTATGCCCTTGGCAGCCCCTGTCCCAGTAGTCACCTCGTCAGAAGCTGTGCCACCGGCGGATGCGGCTGGGCGGGACAGCCCGGACACCATGGGTTCTTCGGGAAGATCGGCGACCGTCAGCAGGCCGATGTCGACGTTCTCGCCGTCGGCTGCGGCCCGGAGCGCGACGCTATCCACCATCTCAGACAGCGTCCGCTGGACGTGTCGTGCATTCGCCGCTCGGCCGCCAACGCCTGGGAGTACGAATCGAGCCAGCAGCGCCGTCAATACCGCGGGATCGATTTTGAACTGGCTATCGGCTGCCAGCCTCTGGAAGATCGCGACGAGTTCCTCCGCCGTATAGTCCGGAAAGCGGACGGTCCGGGAGAAACGGTCAGCCAGCGCGGGGTTGTTTGACAGAAATGTTTTCATCCGGTCGGGTCGGCCGGCAGCGATGACGACCAGCTCGTCGCCGAGGTCCTCCATCAGCTTTACGATGGTGTTGACCGACTCGTGGCCAAAGTCAGAACCGGACGCCTGATGCGGTGCCAAGATATCGGCCTGGTCGATGAACAACACACCGCCGCGGGCCCGTTCGAAGGCGTCACGGGTACGCTGGGCGGTCTGCCCGACCCATTGTCCGACCAGGTCAGTCCGGGTCACTTCCACCAGCTGGCCCTGCGCGAGCATCCCCAACGCGGCGAGCAGTTCGCCATAAAGACGGGCACACATCGTCTTGCCCGTGCCAGATGCGCCGGTGAACACCAGGTGCCAGCTCTCCATGCAGCTAGATTGCCCATTCGCCTGACGCCGGACAGCGAACGCGGCTCTGGCCTGCAGGCGGGCGACCTCCTCCTTCACGGGCCGCAGGCCCGGCAGTGCGGTCAACTCGGCGCTGACCCGCGCGAAGTGCGCCTCGTCGGGGGCACGGCGGCCTACTGCCAGCCCGGACCGGCCGAGCTCGACATCAAGATCCTCTGGCCGCATCTCGTTCAAAGGAACGTCGCGGCCGGCATCAACCTCGGACATCACCCGGCCGACCAGCCGGCCCTGCATCGCCTCAAGGAGTGTGCGCGCGGCGCGACCGTTACCTGGTGTCCGCCGACCGTGGCCCCTTTGAAAGTAGTGGCGCACTGCATCGGCTGTCCCTGGTCCAAGCACGAACCCAGCATCGGAAGCCAGTTTCTCGACAATGCGGGCAAGTTCTTCTGGCCTGAACGAAGGGAACGTGATGGTGCGGGTAAACCGCGTACTGAGGCCAGGATTCATCGCGAAGACCTTGCTCAGATCACTCGAGTATCCGGCCACGATGACCAGGACGTCTCGGCGCCGGTCTTCCATCAGTTTCACCAACGCGTTGATGATCTCATAGCCGAACCCGGCATGCCCCGACGGATCCGGAGCCAGGCTCTGGATCTCGTCGAGGAACAGGACGCCACCCTGTGCCTTCTCGAACGCTTCGACGAGCCGCCTGGTACCCGATCCGGCATGCTCGCCCACCAAGGAGTCAGAGGACACCTCCACTGGCACCGCGCGCTGAACGACCCCCATTTCAGCCAGCAGGCGGGCGAAAATTCTGGCCACGGTAGTCTTACCCGTGCCCGGCGGCCCAGCGAACACCAGATGCTGCGCCTCGAAACCGACCTTGTACCCGCGCCGGGTGGCCAGTTGAAAGTAGTTCATCGTCGTCAGCAGAGAACGGATCTCGCGCTTGACTCCGTCTAGCCCGACGAGTGTGTTCAGCTCGGCGTAGCTGGCGAGTTCCGCCAGTTCACGTGGCATTGCTGTGCCCTGGTCCACGTGAGCGGCCCGTTCTCCACCCGCCGCGCACCGCTGCTGTCTTCGGACGGCCACGACCGCCCGAATGCGCTACCCGATTACTCCCACTCTGTGACGCTACCGTCCATGCGGGCACACCAGAATTAACCGCCACCTTGAGCCCCCGTAGGCTTCGCCGACTCATCCGAGGTGTATGCCGACCAGCCCAGACTAACCCATCGAGGCGATGACGCATGCAACGTCACCGTTCTTCTCTCCACAGCACCTGCCGCGATGACGGCTCGCGCAGGAGTCCGAGTAGTCCACCCCTCACACCTCTGTGATCAGCTGAGCGCTTGAGTCAGGCTCGCTGCGTGCCCATGCCGCACCAGAACTCGGGTTCCGACTGCTGACCTGCGACTTCGTCTCCGGATGCCGTGGCGCATGATCGTAATCATGGTGGTGCGGCTAGTCCAGCTGATCATGGCGTGGGTGTTCGGCTGGCTCGCGCTGCCAGCCCGCAGCGACGCCCTAGGCTTGGTCGGACGAAGCCGTCAAGGATTGGGTCAAGTTCGTGGCTGGACCTGGTAGTCGTCCTGGCCTCAGGTCTGTTTTGCCTGTTGGAAGCATTCCTCGATCGGTCAGCGGGCACCGGCCACCCGTGCGAGCCCGGCCAGGCTGGTGCGCTGAGGCCCGAAACAGACGTAGAACGCCAGCTCCCCGCTGGTCCGATGACACTGAGCGAGCAGCCAGCGCCCCCATCTCGGCTCCCACCATGCCCGGACCCGTACCAGGGCGCCGCAGCGAGCCTCGGGATCCCGTTCGCTGAGTATCCCCAACCGTCGTTGGCGCGTCCGGGCACGCCCCGAAGGTGCGATGACCTCCCAACCTGGCATCGCTATTGTCCTGGTCTATGGGGGACAGCGACAATTCGACATCGCCGATGCCTGCCAAGCGGCGCGACCAGGCCCTGCAGACACTGCGCTTGGCCTCCCGCTGGCGGCTGCCCGCTGACCAGTGGGACGAGGTCGCCGAGGTGCTCGCCCGCCTCCTCGACGCGCTGCGCACCGGAGACCTCGCCGCCTTCGGCGAGGCCGCTGCCAACCTGATGTTCCTTGGCCCGAATCGGAACGTCAGCGACGTAGACGGCCCCGTAGGCGAGCCGGCTCCACCGAAAATCCGCGAACGCCTGAACACCTTGATCCACATCCTTAGCGAGCCCTCCCTCGACCTTGCCTCGCCGCCCGGAGGCCATGCGGACCCAGAAACCCGGCGCTGAGCCGTGCCACCACGCGCTGCTCATCGGCAGTCGAGTCGATGTAGAACAGCATGTACAGCCTGGCGGGTGTGACGGCGCCGATGGTGGGGAACTCGGAGGCCAGCCGATTGTGGGCTTGGGCTGCGCAGGAACTGCGACCAGCTTGGCCCGCCGCCGTGGCGAGGTGTCGGTCCGACGGCGCATCGGTGCAGGATGGTCGGACCGAGGCGCCCGATACCTGGACCAGCAGCTTGCGGTATCCCGCGGAGAGTCGCAGGTAGCCCCAATGGGCGTTTCTTGGGCTAGCCGGAGGACCAGTTGCGCCGTTGCGAACCATCGAGTCGGCGACCTCGACGCCGGGGCGGGTATGGCCAGTGGACGCGCACCACCTCCCTGTGCCTCAATGCCGCGGGCCGCCTCGACCTGCACCGGGCGCTGGTGGACTCCTCCCATGTGCACGCCTTCAAAGGGGGACCGCGACGGTCCGAGCCCGGTCAACCGCGGCCACCTCGGCTCCAAACACCACCTGATCGTCGACGCCGGCAGGACACCGCTGGCGGTGTCCATCACCGGCGAGCACGGCAGCGACGTCACCCAGCTGATCCCGCTGATCGAGGCGATCCCGCCCATCCGGGGCCGCCCCGGCCGGCCCCGACACCGTCCGCGCTGTCTGCTCGCCGACTGGGGCTACGACCACGACGCCTACCGCCGCAAGCTCACCTGCTGGCAGATCACGCCGATCATCGCCCGCCGACGAGCGCCACACGGCTCCGGCCTGGCCCGGCAACGCTGGCCCGTGGAACGCACCATCGACTGGCTGCACCAGTTCCGCCGGCTGCGCACTCGGTGAGAACGCCGCGCCGACATCCACCAGGTACTACTCACCCTCGCCTGCACGATCATCTGCCTACGCCGCCTAAAAAGCTCACTCCGAAACCGGCGCTAAGCCACTCGGAGCCTGTACAGCTATGCTTTTGAGCGTCGCCGCGTGACCAAATGGCGCTAAGCTCGTTCGGGGTCGTTCGCCGTGGGGCCGGCGTCCTGTACGCACGGAATCTGGCGCATGAACCATCGGCTAGACAGCAAACGGGGGACATTGTGAGCGCACCAGCAGGCTGGCCCGACCAGGCCACCTTCCTCATCAGTCAACTCGCCGGCCTGCGGACTCAGTTCGCCCAGTCCGACGGCGTCGACGACCTGGACGCCCTGATAGACGCGGCGAACGCGGCGATGGCTGTCACGCCGACAGGCCACCCTGGTCGCGGCCAAGTGCTCTCCACTCTTGCCCATTTCTCCCACGTACGCTACGAGCGGACCGGCGACACCGCCGATCTGGACGCCTCGGTCGCGTTCTCAGTGCAGACCGGGCTCCATTCGGTAGCCGGGCTTCCGGTGGACCATCCGGACCGGATCGCCGTGCTGGCCAGCCTCGAAAATCTCATCAGGCTGGACGCAGAGTCGAAATCGACGGCAGTCATGGACGCCTGCCTGCGGGTGGAGACCGACGGTCTGGCCGGCGTCGATGCGGCTCTTACCGCCGCCGTGACGGCGATGACGGCGTTGCCGGTCGACCATCCCGGCCGGACGATTCTGCTGGCCGGTTTGGCTCCGGGAATGCGGGCACGCTACCTGTACGCGGGCGACTTTGCCGACCTCAACGTTGCGGTGGAGGCCGCCAATACAGCGATAGCGTTATTGCCGGTAGACAGTCCAAGCTACGCCGGCACGGCGACCGAACTTCATAACGCCCTATTGCTGAGATCCCAGGTGACCGGTGACGCGGAAGATCTGGGAAGGGCGCTGAACGCCGCCTGGAAGGCACTCGAAGTAACGCCGGATGACGAGAGCGGTGCACTCTGGCTAAGTATTAGCTCCACTCTCGCGATGCGCTCTCGGAGTACCGGAGACCTCACCGACCTCAATTATGCGGTGGACGCCGGCTTGCAGGCGTTCGCCAAGACACCGGAAGACGAACCTGGCTACGGTGCGACGCTGGCGGGGCTGGCGGGCATACTCGTGCTGCGCTTCCAACAGACCGGCGACCAGGACGATCTGCGCCGAGCCGTGGCAGCCGGCGAACACGCAGCCGCCGTGACACAGGAGTCCGATCCAGACTGGCCGATAGTGCTGATGAGCCTGGCCGAAACGTTGCGCTTCCAGTTCCGTGAAACCGGCACCGAGGACGTCCTCGACAGAGCAGTTGAGATCGGGTGGCAAGCCCTCCGCGCCATTCCTCGCAACCATCCGGGATGGCCTCTTCTACTCGCTGGTCAGGCCAGCGTGCTGACGTCGAGAGGCGTGCGAGCCGACGACGTAGGCGACCTCGACAGCGCGGTGGACTTGGCTCGCGAGGGGTCAGCCGCGCTGCCACCCGGCCATGCCAGTCAGCCAGAGGTGCTCCTGGCCCTCGCCGAGGCGCTGCACTACCGCTTCAGGCGAGTCGGGGACGCAGCCGACATCGACGACGCAGTAGCGGCAGCCGGTGGCGCGGCCACCGCGGCGCCGGCCACTCACGCCGAGTACGCGACCGTGCAAGCCAGCTTGGGCGAGATGCTCATGACCAGGTTTCAATGGACAGGCAGCGTCGCGGACCTTGAGCGCGCGGTCGATGCCGTGCGGCGGGCGGCGGAGACCCTACCGGCAAACCACCATGCACGCGCTCAAGTGAGTTCGAACCTCAATCTTGTCTTGGGGATGCGGTTTGCACGCTTCGGTAACCTCGCCGATCTAGACGCTGCGGTCGACGCCGGGTACACGGCGGTGGCCGCGACAGAGCCCGACCATCCGCAGCGCCCGTTCTGGCTGGCCAACCTCGCGAATGCTCTACTGAGTCGCTTTCGACAGGTCAACAGCCTGTCCGACCTCGACGCCGCGATAGCGGCCAGCGACCAGTCGCTCGCCAGCCTGCCCGCGGAGCACCCCAGCCGCGTCCTGGTATTGGTCAACCTGACTCAAGCACTAGTCAGTCGATACGAACGTACCGCCCAAGCGGTAGACATCGACGCGGCGATCGACGCCGGCCGGGCCGCACTAGTCGGAATACCGGACGACCATCCCGAGCGCCCCAAGGTGCTGGCCGCCCTGTCCGCGGCGTTGACCACTCGGTTCCATGAGTCTGCCGATGCGGCAGACCTGGTTGCCGCGGCAGAAACTGCCCGGACTGCGGTAGCCGCGCTACCGAAAGATCACCCCGACCGGATCGTGGCGTTGACCAATCTCGGCGTCGCCCTGACCGCGAGGTTCGAACACGACCGGAACATGACGTCGTTGGACGAGGCCATTCTCGTCGACCGACAGGTGATTGCCGCCGTCCCGGCCGACCACCCCAACCGTGCCACTGCGTTGTTCAATCTCGGGTCCAACCTGGAACTACGGTTCGCGGAAACTGGCAACCAGGCGGACCTGGACGCCGCGATCGACGCGCACCGTGAGGCGGCCGGAATGGCCACCGCGTCGGCGATCATTCGGTTGTCGGCGGCGGTGGCCTGGGGGTTGGCGGCGGCAAACCGGAACCGTTGGTCAGATGCGGCTGCTGGGTTCGGCGCGGGGGTGGAGTTGACGGCGCGGGTCGCCGCGCGCGGCCTCGATCGCTCGGACCAGGAGTTCTTGCTCGGTGAATTGGGCGGTCTCGCATCGGAGGCTGCGGGGTGTTGCCTGCGCGCCGGCCTGGTCACCCGCGCGTTCGAACTGCTTGACCAGGGCCGCGGAGTGCTGCTGGGCCAGGCCCTGGACACCCGAACCGACCTCACCGCGCTGCAAGAGCGTCATCCCGACCTGGCGTCCCAGTTCGTCGCGTTGCGGGACGAGATCGACCGAGCCGACCCCGCTACGTTGGCGGGGTCGATGAGCGCTGACGGATCCTCGCTGATGGACGGTGCCGAGATGGCCCGCTGGTCGCTCGCCCTGCGACGCGAGGCAGCCGCTGGATTCGAACGAATCGTCGATGAAGTTCGATCTATGCCCGGTTTCGGGACATTTCTTCGGCCGCTGACTGTGTCGGAGCTTGCTGTCGCGGCCGAGCAAGGGCCGGTCGTCGCGGTCACCGTGTCCCAGTTCGGCGCCCACGCACTGATCCTCACAGCGGACGGAAAGATAGACGCACTGCCGTTGGAGGGCTTGACGCAAGAGGAGGTGCGCGAGCGAGTCCTCCGAATCGTCGATACGGCTGCCGGCAGCTCCGCACCGCTCGGCGAGGATCTTTCGGACACCCTGGACTGGCTCTGGGACGTGATCGCGGGTCCAGTACTGGAGCGGCTCGGGATCACCGATCCACCTCAGGACGGCGAGCCGTGGCCGCGGGTGTGGTGGTGTCTGTCCGGCCTACTGTCATTCCTGCCGGTGCACGCGGCCGGACGCCACGCTACGCAGCATGGACCGAGCTCGGAAGCGGTGATCGACCGGGCGGTCTCCTCGTACACCCCCACCGTTCGGGTCTTGGCCGAGACTCGTCGTGCTGGCCGAACCAGCCGTGCCAGTGCTGCGCGCCTCGACGAAGGCGAGGCGCTGGTGGTGGCCATGCCTGAAACCCCCGGCGCGTCGTCGTTGCCGGGCACCGGAGCCGAGGCCGACTTGGTCGGCCAGCATTTCCGCGGCCGCCTTCGTGTCCTCGTCGGTGCGAGAGCCACGCGGGACGCGGTTCTGACTGCGCTTACGAGCGCGCGGTGGGCGCACTTTGCCTGCCACGGCCACACCGACATCGCGGACCCGTCGGCTAGTCGGCTACTGCTCGCCGACCACGAGACGCGACCACTCACCGTCGTGGACCTCGCCCGACTGCGCCTCGCGGCGCCGGAGCTCGCGTTCCTGTCAGCCTGCTCGACAGCTCGGCCAGGCGACAGGCTCGCCGACGAGGCGATCCACCTAGCCTCGGCGTGCCAGCTCGCTGGTTACCGGCACGTCATCGCCACGCTGTGGCCGATCGCCGACACACCGGTCGTGGCAGACGAGATCTACGAGGCCATCGCGATGACGAGTGACATCGGGGCGGCCGTTCACACCGTGACCCGCCGGATGCGCGACAGCCTCCGCGACCGGCCGTCAGCCTGGGCAGCGCACATCCACACTGGCGCATAGACATCCCACGGCTCTAACAGTCAAGGGGCGATCTTCTGGCTTGTGGTCGGCACCGTGCTCAGGGGACGTGAGAGTCGGGGCGCAGGAGAGGTCAGGCGCCAGCGTGGATGTGAGCTGCCCACGCGGTTGGTCGATTCCGGTGGGCCTCCCGTAGCGCGCGTGTTGCTTGGTGGACCGCCGCGGCCATTTCGGCACCGGCTTCGAGTGCGGCGTAGACGTGATCAGCGACGCTGGCGGAGATCTGGTCGTTAATAGGCCAGAGCGTCCCGACCACGTTCCGGTAGCCGACCAGTTGGAGTGCCGTGACCAGGTGAATTGCCTCGTCGGGTGTCCGGCCGCCAGGCAAGGCGGTCGAGCAGGCCGAGAGGAATGCCAGATCTGCGTCGAGTCGGAGCCGGGTCAGGTCGAGCACGGTGAGGGCGTGGTCGTTCAGCAAGAGTCCGCTGCTCGACGGATCGCCGAGGTCGAACGAACCGTGGCAGGCGAAATGCGCCCACCGCGCTGACGGCAGCGCGGCGAGCACTGCTTCGCGGGTGGCGTCGGTGTCGGCGAACAGCTTGACCTGGCCTGGGAACCGCTTTGCCAGCGCCGCTGCCTCACGTGCCGCGGAGGGCAGTTCGGCGCGGTGAGGGGTGTGTTGCATCGCGACGACGACCAGCCGCCCGCCTTTCCTGGCCGCGGCCCGCTGTGAGCCGGACTGTTGAGGTCGGGCGGCATGGCCCAATGCTCGAATGGTTGGAACGTAGGAGGAGATAGCCCGGTCGAGCAGAGTCGCCGAGGACGGCACGGAGCGGGTCCCGTGGAGGCCGGCAGCGTGCAGCGGTAGGAATGACAGCAGGCCCGAAGCGCACCAGCGCAGCCGCGGCCAAGGGCGATCCGGCGGCGGCGGGGCGGCAATGCCGAGCCGGTCGAGGACGGGGTACACGATCTCCGTCCACAGCCAGCTCAGCGTGTCGGAGAGCTGCTCCTCGGCCGCCGCCCGGTCTAGAGACCGGGTGGCACCGCGCGGCCCGTCGATCAGTGCGGACGCGCGCCGCAGAACCTCGTCGGGGTTGACGTTCGGCAGCTCGACCGGTTCCGGCGGACTCCCGTTCTTCAAGATCAGAGCGTACGAACCGAGTTCCGACACCATGACAACGATCAGCGGGTGGTCTCCGACCGCCGACAGCAGGTCGGTGAGCGACGGCGGCCTGAGGAAGCGTGCGAACCCCGCCGTCCGGCGGATTTCCGCAAGTACCTTCTCGAACACGTCGGCTGCCTGCCGCCGGCGGTCGGCATCCGCGCGGCGTGACGCGGTGCTGGTGACCGGGGCACGGCTCGGGTCGAGCGCGTCGCGTGCGGTGGCGAAACGTTCAGCCAAGGCCGGCGAATGTTCGGCCAGCGCAGTGAGATCGGTCTGGAGGTCCAGCGCCTGACCGAGAATGATGCCGCGGCTGTGTTCCCACAGTTCGACAGCCCGGTCAGGGCGGCCCGCCCGCAGGCACACAGCTGCGGCGTCCGAGGCGATGCCGGTGAGCCAGGAGAGCTGGTGTTCCTGGTCGGTTTGGTGGAGGCCGCGACCCGCGACATATGTCAACAGGTCCACCGCGGCCTCGTAGGCCGCCATCGCCTCCGGCCAGCGTCCGACGCTGGCGGCCGTCGAGGCCCAGTGTCGCGCGGCGAACGCACGTACCCGGGGCGAGGCCACATCCGACTCGACGGCGCGGCGACCTGCGTCGATCGCCGCTTCGAGGTCCTCCTGGTCACCGCCGCGTTCGAAGCGAGTTCGCAATGCGGTAGCCAGAATGTGCAAATAGTTGGAGCGGGCCGGGTTGTCTGGCGCCGTGACGTTGACCGCAGCGGAGCCGGAGACGATGGCCGCGTCGAGGTCGTCCGCCTCCCAAGTGAACCGGAACCGCCTCAGCAGGACATTGCAGAGGTCACTCTGGTATGAGGCACGGGCGGTGCGACCCGCCGGGGCGGCCGCGATCGCCGACCGGACAACTGCGGCTGCCTCATCGATGTCGGGCAGCTGCTCCGTTCGGTGGAAGCGGGCCAGCAGGACGTCACCGACGAGAGCCAGACATCGGGCGCGGTTCTCGTGCCCGTCCGGCGTGGCATTGACCGCTGCACGCGCAGCGTCGATCGCCTCGTCAAGGTCGGTGAGACGGCCGGTCCGACCGAACCGTGAACGCAGGGATCCCGCGAGATTGGACCGGTATCCGGCCGCGGCCGGCTGGTCAGGCGGCGTCGCGTAGACCGCCTCGCGGAACGCGTCGACCGCTTCATCGAGGTCGGTCCCGTCCCCGGTCCGATTGAAGCGGGCATTGAGACTGCCAGCGAGGTTCGAGAGTTGGCGAGGGCGGTCGGGATGGCCGTCCGGGGTCTCGGTGACCGAGGCACGTCCGATAGCGACGGCCTCTTCAAGATCTAAAAGATTCCCTGTCCGTTCAGCGCGCACCCGCAGGCTGGCGCCGAAGTTGGTGAGGAATCCGAGCCGCCGGGCGTCGCCGGCCACCGTCGTGGCCACGCAACTGCGACCAGCCGCCACGGCGGCGTCGAGGTCGTCGGTGTTCCCGCTGCGCTCGTAGCGCTCGCGCAGTGCCGCGCCGAGATTCGCCAGGTACCCGCCTCGCGACGGATGCCCGTCGGCGATGTCCTCAAGAGCCTGCTCAGCGGCATCGATCGCACCGTCCAGATCGTCGGGATCGCCGATGACCTCAAACCGTGCGCGCAGTGCGACGCCGAGGTTCGTCAAGGCAGTGCGACGGCCGGGCCCCGCAGGGTCGATGGCCTTGACCGCCTGTGCGGCCGCGACAATGGCGTCGTCGAGATCGACAAGGTTTCCCGTTCGCTCGTGGCGGTTGCGCAACGCCATCGACAGATTGGACAGTCCGCCGGTCCAGCTGGGCCCGCCAACGGGGGCGGCCGCGACGGCGTTCCTGAGCGTGCTGATCGCGAGTTCGAGGTCGTCGGCCACGCCGGTGCGACGATGGCGAGCCAACACAGCGAGGCCCAGTTCGGACAGGTGCCAGTGCCGATTCGGGTCGTTGGCCGGCGCCGTTGCTACTGCCTGTCCGGCCGCGTCAACCGCCACAGCGATGTCGATTGTGCTGCCCGTCATCTCGTATCGCCTGACGGCTATGGCGGCGAGGTGGGACAGGTGACTCGATCGATCGGCGTGCCCCGGTGGTGCGGCCGCCACAGCCTGATGCGCGGCGTCGACCGCCGCGTCGAGGTCGGCGAGGTTCCCTGTTCGGAAGTGGTGAGTCGATAGTGCCGTCCTAAGATTTGTCAGGTAATCGAGCCGGTTCGGATCCGCTTGGGCCGTGCGGTGCAGCGCCCTCCGTAGCAGCTGGATGGCGGTGTCCAGAGATTCGACTCCTCCATCGCGCAGCGATTCCTGCAGTAGCGAGGCCGCCTGGAACGCCCATGCCGCAGGCCCGTCCGGCGGGATGGACCGGCTGTCGTCGAGGACCTTCCGGATCGGGTCCGGAACGAGGTGCGGGCGGGTGGGGTAAACGTGCGAGAACACGGCGACCGCGCCGGCGAAGGTGGACTCGTCGGCGCCCGCACCAGCCAGGAGATGCCTGTGCCACATCACCTGCCCGACGGCGTGCATCAAGGGCACGTCGATCCTCGGATCAGGCACCGACTTCAGCAGGGCGGTGACCTCGACGCCCACCATCGGGTCAAGTAGCCGTGCCGGGTCGTGGTCGGCGACGAACCGGGCCAGCCGTTCTTCCAGTCGCCCGAGAAGCTCGTCGCGCCTTCCGGCCGCGGTCACGCCGACCGTGTCTCGGCGCCGGCCCGCCTGGTGGGTTCCGGAGCTCGTCGCGGTGCGAGTGAAGTTTGCAATAGGACGAGGTGCGCCAGCCAGACCGGCGCGACGACGCTCACCGCGACCTGGCTGGCGACTTCGGAGAACCGGTCCGTGGCGAACACACCGCTGACGCCTCCATGGTCGAGCAACAGCAATCCCAGTCCGAGGAACGCGATGGCCGCGAAGGCGCAGATGCGGCGGAACTGGGTGGGCCCGTCCTCGATCTCATTAAGTTCGCCGGCGTTGAAGACGAAACGCCAAAGTACGGTCGCTGCGAGTACCGCGGACGACGGCAGCGAGTCGTACTGCCACATGAGGTATGACCAGGCTCCGAGGAGAGCGAAGGATGCGACAGCGAGCCGCGCGGCGTGAGCTCCGGCATCGGCGCGCAGCCGTAGCGCGACCAGCATGGCGGGGGCGGCGAAGGCACCCAGTATCCACGCGGTGGCTGGTCGGGCCGCCGCGTTCATGATCGGTATGAACGCCAACGCGATCACGGCGACGCGAACCAGCAACCAGAAAGTGGGCGTCAGGATCGACGGTTGTCGGTGTTCTGACAGCCGAATGGTGGCAGCTAGAACGGCGAGAACGACGGCGAGAGCGAGGGACCACTGTACGACCTGCCACATGCCATGGCCGAAGACTCCGCCGGGCGTCACCGAAGGTACCTGCATGTGGCCGGGTTCGCGCCAGAAATAGACATAGTGCAGGGCGTCGGACGGCAGGCGGAACGGCGCCTCCAGCCCGCGCCACAGGTCCAACCCAAGAGGTACCGCCACCGGGGCCGCGAGGACCAACAGCACCAGCGCGATGGGGGAAGTGGCCTGCCAGGCGGCCGACACGTTCCAGCGTGTTCCAGCGTTGCGCGGCGACGGGATCGCCGCGAGTCGCGGCGTGAGACCCGCGGTCGCGTAGACCACGACACCGATCACCGCAGCGGCCCCGAGCAGTAGCGAGAGCGGCACGTGGGTCGCAGCGGCGGCGACGCAGGCCCCGAAGGTCGCGGCGCCGGCGAGTACGCGGGTGCCACCAGGTCCGCCTCCGCCGCCTTCTCGGGTGCTGCCCCTGCTAGCGACCGTGTCCACCAGCCGCCGGAGGCCAAAAGGGCCCGACAGCAGCAAGCAGGCACGCGCCGACTCCATGCCCTCCCACACTCCGACGAGCAGCGGCAGAAATGCCAGCCGGGCGAACGAGTTCCAGACGGCCTCGTTAAGGACATCGTTGGTGACGCCGATTCGCGAGCCGTTCGCGCCGGGTGCCGAATACCCCATCGTCGCGCCGAGAGACTCGGGCACGACGGCGCACATCGTGATGAGCAGGGCGGCGCCGATCATGGGAGCCAGGAGGTAGCCGCGGCGGTGGGAAAGCGCCGTGATACTCCGCCGACCGCGGGCGCTGCTGAATCTGCGGGGGACGAGATTCGCGGCCACGACCATGAGCGGCAGGCAGAAGCTCAGGGTCGCGACGGCGAGCAGGGCCAGGCCCCAGTAGGCGGCGAGGAATCCGCCGGAGCCGGCCGAGAGATAGAATCGATGCAGGGCCGACACCTGGAGCAATTCCCGGGTCACCGCGCCGAACGGCGCCGCGCTCGTCAACCCGAGGGCGACGAGGCTGGCGCGCTCGACTGACGTGTCGGTCACGGCGCGGGCAGCCGCCCAGATCGCCGCTGTCAGGCAGGTTAGGCCCACCGCAAAGGACGCCGTCGGGACGAGGTGGTTTCCGGTTCCCCCGTCGACCCAGCCCGCACCGGTCGACAGCACGCGGACGGGCAGGGCAAGGACGGCCGCGGCGACGATACCGATCGCGAGCCCGGCACGTGCCGTACGCGTTTCGACCGGGCCAGTGAACCTGATTCTCAGGTGGCCACTGACCGACCGCCGAAGTAATGACTGGCTAACGACGTGCTCCAAGCTCGACGGTGACCGAACGGGTGGTTCCCGACAGGCTCACGACGGACAGGGTATGTGTGCTGTTGATGCTGTCGGCGCGGACCGCGGCGACGAGCGCGCTCGATGAGGGAATCGGCTCGTCGTCGTAACCGACGACGACATCGCCGGACCGCAGTCCAGAGTGCTGCGCCGGGCCTTGCGCAACGAGGCCCCCGACGAGTGCCCCGACGGCCCGACCGTCATAGGTTCCACCCAGCCGGGCCACCTCCGTCGTGACGACCGAGGCGCCGAGCGTCGCCGTGCTGGCCGTGGCGGGCGCGTGTGCGCTGCCCACCGCCAACAGCGTCGAGGCGACTCGCCCGGCCGCGACGAACCGCGTCATGGAGCCGCCGGCCACCTCGACAAAGCCGACCAGTTCACCGTCGAAGGAGGCGACCGGTGTGCCGAGTGCCGGGCCGGTCACCATTCCTTCGATCTCGCCACCGGTCGATGCCGCCTCCCGCCGGCCGAATGTCAGCACGAAGCCCGCCGACGACTGTTTCGTCGGGTCGCCGCTGACGACCAGCAGGGGTTCGTCGACGGGAACGGCCATGGCCCGGTTTGCCCAGACCAACGACGAGTCGAAGGCCGACCACGCGTCGCCCGCCACGGTCGCAGACATGACTGCGTAATGCCCCGGCTCGTCGATCTCGACCACCGTCAGCCTGGAGAATGCGCCCGCTACGCGCACGTCGAGTGGACGTTGAGCGAGTGCTACCACCGGAACGACGAACAGGGCGATGTCCGACGACGGCCTCAGGAAGTCGAGCAGCGCCGTCCCTGACACGTCGGAGCCAGCTTCCGGGGCCCAGGTCTCAAACGAGCCGGCAAACGCTCCGACAGCGACGACGTCGCGGTTTCCGTTCTCGACGGGAAAGGTCAACCCGCGCAGGTCTTGGCACACCTGCGCAAGTCCTGGTGGTGGGCCGAGCCGCTCCATTTTAGGCGGATCCGGATTTCCGCCGTTGGCGCCCCACCCGGCCAGGCTCAGCGCGGAGAAAAAACAGAACTGGGCTGCAACGGCGAGGTACGCCGACCGTCTCAGCCACGTGGCGTGTGTTCCGAACCAGCCCTGCACATCGACGCCCCCCGGCCGTCCGACAACTCGGCTTTGACCTTACCTGGTCTGTTCCCTCCCGTCCGCTCTACCCGGAGCGGCACGTCGGGCTGCGACGGGGCGGCCCGCTGTGGCGGTTCTGCCCCGCGATCCCGCATGATCGACATGCCGTCGCGATCCAGAACCGATCACGGGACCGTCCCCTGGGCGCAAGTCCGGCCGCGAAGCACCGATCATGGCGCTTCAGTTCCTCGGCGGGCAAGTGTGCTCGACACGGTCGTGAGCAGTCTGTGGACCGTGCCGGAGTCGAGATGACGCTATATGGCCCGCCGCAATGCAGGAATCGGCGGCCGACGAAATCCGTCTCGCAAAGTGTCCAGCATCTGTCGTAGTCGCGCTGGCTAGGGCTTGGTTCGGTCTGGATGACGACTGTCGGAGGGTGCGAGGCTCGCCGACGGGTCGGTGAGCGTGTGGATCAGCGTATTGAGTCGTTCTTGGATCTTGCCGGGCGCGGGCTCCACTACCGTGCCGTCGACATCGGTGACCTCCCGGGGAGGCCCGAAGAAGAGCAGGTCGTCGGCCGCTTCGGCGAAGGCGGCTGGGTTGCCCGCGCGCAGCGCCTTCCAAAGCTCGGTGAGCGTCTTGTTGACTTCGTCCCACTGCTCTGCGGACAACCGCCAGCGCCGTGCGAGGCTCAGCGTGAGCAACGCCTGCTCGCGGTTGTCAGCCGGTACCGGCGATGAACCCATGGGTGAGACGATATCCACGGCGGATGGTCGGGGTGCGTTGGGCTGCGAGGCCGGGCCCGCCGTGGTCCTGTCTAGTCGACGATGGGGATTCCAAGGCGGCGCGCGGCTGTCCGGAACATCCCGTTGTGGGGATAGCGCACGAGGGCGGCACGGACGAGCTGGCCGTGGGGGTCGCGCACCAGGCCGTTCTCAAGCTCGGTGACGTTCTTCCGCCAAGCGGTGAGTGCTCCGAGGACGCCGGTCAGTGCTTGCAGCGCGGGGCTTAGCCCAGCATCTTCCAGAACTTGGAGCGCCGCATCAGGCTGGTGGAAGACCTGCGCCAAGGCGCTAACCAGCGCATCACGATCCTCATCGGTCAGCCGACGCGGCTCCCGGGGCGCCGGGGTCGTGGACGGGGTGTCCGGTGTCGCTGCCAGCGGACCCAGTGCGACCGCCGCCAAGCCTTCGACCTCGCGCGCCGTGGCTGCCGACCGTTCGGCGTATTGCCGCTCGTCAGCGAGGCGGCAGCTGAACAGGGCGGACAGGGCCGCGTCATCGCCAAACAGGCCGACGGACGGCTCGATCGGCGCCTCAGCGTTGAGCGCTTCCCGCGCGTTGGACGCCGCGATGTCGACAGCGTGGACGAGAAGACCGATCTCAGCGGACTGCACGGCCAACGCCGCCACCGCCGCTTGCGAGCGCAGCCGCAGATCGCGCGCCCGAGCCCTACGGTCGTCTAGTCGATTCCCGTCGACACTGGGCTCAGCCAATTCGGCCAGCAGACGGGACAACTCGACGATGGTCGCGTCCAGGGCGATCCGGGTCGCCCTGACTCGGCGTCCGTCGTCCCACAACCGGGCGAGGTACCGGATCTTCGCCGTCTGCAACAGGTAGTAGCCGAAGGGCGTCATGTCAGCGGTACCCCGCGACCACAGCCAGGCGCTCAGCGCCGTGTCGCGACCGCGGGCCGCCACCGCGACAATCTGGCGCGTCACCCGTGCGTCCGGGAAGTCGGCAAACTCCCAGACGACGTGGCCCGAGCGGGTTGCGGCGCCACGGTCGGCCCAGTCGTCGGATGCCACGGCCGGCAGCGACGGCAGCAGGCGCCGCGCCACCGCGGCCGGACCGTCCAGGATACCGGTGTGCCCGAGATAGACGTAGGCCCTGCCCAGCAGAGCATCGTCCACGGCGGGCGGCGGTGGACCACCGACGGTGGCCCATCGCGCATCGAGGTAACGCCAGTCGTGTTCCTGCACCGGCGGCCCTAGGCGAACCGCCAGGCTGATCATCTCATGGTGCAGCCGCAGGAGCGCTTCACCGCGGCCAGCCTCGGGGTCCCTGCCGGCCTGCGCGGCCAACACGCTGCCCGTCGGCGGGAGGCCAGTCACAGTCTCAAGGCCCGTAAGGCTGCCAGGCAGGGTGCTCCCGGCGCTCAACTTCTTGATAGGCCGGTCCATGTGCAGCTTTGAACGGCAGGCTTCCCAGACGACCCGGAGGTATTCGTAAGCGGTCTGGGCGCCCGGTCCTCCGAGCGGAGCGAACAGGTAGACGACCAATGCCGGGTCCACAGGTCGCGCGTCTTCAGGGGGCATCTCCTGCGCCGTCGGCCTGGGACTGCTCGTCACGTCTCCAGTGAACCAGGCGGCACGGGGCAGCGGCGCCACACCAAGGTCCGCAGCCGTCGCCCCTGCGGCGTCGCTGTTATCCAATCGACGTGGCATCTCACCCGACGACCGACCGGACCACTTCCGGTGTCACGTTCGACCACCTGCGTGTCGCGGCTGTTGCGTGTCCTATCGAAATGAATTCACCATCAAGATCATTGTGGGTGCGAGGTGGGTGCGGACGCGCAAGTAGGAGCCGTCACGCACCGACACCAGGCGTTACGGGTAGACCGTGGAGACTCCTGTGGCTATTGACACCGCGGCATCACCCGGTCCACCCCGACACCGAACGACAGTTACTTTCCGTAACTCTTAATCCCCTCCGCTGGAGACCGCTTGCCGTCGTGCTCCGCCAGACCCCAGCCGATGACCAGCAGAACAATCCGACCGAGTCGGACCACGGAGGCTCAAAGCCCGGCCGCGGCCAATGCGCGGCCTCAGACGGGCTACGCTTCACCTGGATGATCATGCTGTGGTCGCCGAGAAGATCATGGTCCCGGCCGGTGCAATAGGCCTAGCCGTGGAACAGGTCGGCGAGGGAGAGCGTGAGCGGTGGCCTCGTTTGCGATCTTGTCTCGGCCATCTGGTCGGGCGGCCGACCGCCTGTACCGCCTTGCGGCGAGGACTCCGTATCAGGTGTTCGATGATCTGCAGGGACGTGGCTGGTTCTCAACGGTCTGCGGGACGGCGACCATGCTCTTGCACCTCTCGTAGAAGCTGCTCGCTTTGGTGAGTGTCTGGGTGGTCATCTCCGAGGATGCGCCGGCGACGGGTCAGGGTGTCTTCGGCCAGTGTCTGTGCTGCTTGATGTTCGCCGAGTGCGGAGAGGTCGCTGGCGAGGCTGTTCGCTGAGGTGAGGGTGTCAGGGTGGTCCTCGCCGAGGAGTCGGCGGCGCCGTGTCAGGGTGTCCTCGTTCAAGGTGTGCGCTGCTTGGAGTTGGCCGAGTGCGGCGAGGTCTGTGGCGAGGAAATGCGCTGAGGTGAGGGTGTCGGGGTGGTCGTCGCCGAGGAGTCGGCGGCGGCGAGTCAGGGTGTCCTCGTTCAAGGCGCGTGCTGCTTCTAGCTCTCCGAGCGCTGCGAGGCGGACAGCGAGGTTGTTCGCCGAGCGCAGGGTTTCGGGATGGTTATCGCCAAGGACGCGTCGTCGACGGGTCAACGTGTCCTCGGCGAGCGCGCGTGCTGCCTGTAGCTCTCCGAGCGCTGCGAGGCGGACAGCGAGGTTGTTCGCCGAGCGCAGGGTTTCGGGATGACTATCGCCGAAGACTCGGCGGCGACGTTGCAACGTGTCCTCGTCCAGGATCCGTGCCGCCTGAATCTCTCCGAGCGCGGCCAGGCGGATAGCCAGATTGGATGCGGAGGTGAGCGTTTCGGGATGGTCGTCGCCGAGGGCGCGGCGGCGGCGGGTCAAGGTGTCTTCGTCCAGCGTTCGCGCCGCCTTGAGTTCCCCGAGTGCGGCAAGCCGGATGGCAAGGCTGTTGGCGGAGCGCAGGGTGTCGGGGTCGTCTGGGCCGAGTAGGCGGTGTAGGCGGGTGTGGGTGTCTTCCGTAAGCGTCCGTGCTGCGTGTAGGTCGCCGAGCGCGGCCAGTCGGATCGACAGGCCGTGCGCCGAGCGCAGGGTTTCGGGATTGTCGTCGCCGAGGACGCGGCGGCGGCGGGTCAACGTGTCCTCGTCCAACGCCCGTGCCGCCTGGTTATCTCCGAGCGCGGCGAGATCGATGGCGACGTTGCTTGCTGAGCTCAGGGTGTCGGGATGGTCGGGGCCGAGGGCCGTGGTCCAGCGCGTCCGGGTGCGAGAGGCGAGCTGATGGGCTTGCTGGTACTGGCCGCTGCTGGAGAGGTAGCGGCATACGTCGAGCAGGAGGCGCCGGAAGCCCGGGGGTTCGGACATCTGCGGGTCGTGAAGAAGGTCGGACAGGGCGGTGACGTGCGGAGTGAGATCGGCGTAGGCGGCCCAGTGGGCTGGGATTACGGGGTCGCCGGGATGGGAGGTGGCCATCATGCGCAGGGTTCTTGTGAGCACCGATCGTCGACGGTCGGCGGGGATGGTGTCGGCGATGAGGGTGCGTACGCGACGGTGGAGGAGCAGGTGCGTTCCGGAGCGGCGCGCAAGGTCGAGTCGGGTGATGGCGTCGATGATTTCGCTGGTGGTGGCCGGGTCGGCAACGGCCAGCCCGCCGACGGAGGTGTTTGCCTCGGCGGTGGCGTGCGCGGTCAACGGGATGGGCTCGGGGGCGAGGTAGGCGAGCTGGCGGAGCAGGCCGAGCGCGGCTGGGTCGCGGTCGGCTAGCTCCACCAGCGCCGTGGTGACGGTTGACCGCAGGCCGTCTGGCTCGTTCACCTCCTGTCTGGCGGCGAGTTCGGTGAGATAGGCCGTTGGAGTAGTACCTGTGTCGGCGAGGTAGGCACCGGCTTGGGCGACCGCCAAGGGCAGGTCGCCGACGGCGACCGCGAGGCGGTCGGCGTCCGCGGCGGACAGATCCGGAACCCGCCGCCGCAGCAGCTGGACAGCCTCAGACCGAGGGAATACCTCTAGAGACAGCGTTGGCATCTGCTCTGCAACCGTGGGAAGGCGGGTAGTAAGCAGGATGTGACCCCCTGCAGGTAGATCTTCCAGCAGGTCGAGGTCCTCGACGTTGTCGTAGATCAGAAGGAAATCACCGCGGCGGCCCAGCTCGGCACCAACCCGACGTCGGACGGCTCGCGGTCCGCCGTCAGTCACCAATGCGAAGGCCACGGCGAGTTCGAGCATCCCTGCGGCTAACCCGGCAGGGTCCTCAGCATTGAGCCACCAGATCGCCGTGGGGTAGGCATCGGCATGCCGCCAGGCGTATTCCAAAGCGAGCTGGCTCTTGCCCACGCCGCCTACCCCACGTACTGCCGAGATCGCGACGCGGCCGGTACCACCGTCCTCGGACAGCCGCCCCGCCAATCGTTCCAGATGAGGCTGCCGACCCGTAAAGAACAGATTCCTCGCCGGGAGGTTCCGTACTGCGGTCAGTCCGCCTGGGAACGCTGCTGCTCCCGGGAAGGTGATCTGTCCCGTCGTCGCTTTCCGTCCCGCAGGCGCCACCCCATCCAGCAGCTTGACCCGGGCCGCAGGCTCGGTCAACCCGACCAGTTCGATCCAAATGAGCGGGTGAAACAACCGCGGCACTTCTTCGCATGTGGCGACCAGCACGGGTACAAGAAATCCGTCGGATTCCGCCGCGACGGCGAACGCCGCAAAGCGTTCCACCCGTGTCCAGGTCCGCTCAAAGTACGCCGGGCTCATCACCGCGATCATCCGCCGGGCGCCGTCCAACGCCCGCTCCATCGCCGCGACGAAGTTCGTCCCTGCAGCCCAGTCCCACACGTCCAATTCGACGCTGTACCCGGCGTCCACCAGCGTCTTGGCGATCCACTCCGCCCAGTCCGAATCCGGACCGGCGTGCGAGACGAAAAAATCTCGCTTGGCGAACGCACCCGGCCGCGGGACAGAGCTGATCGGCACCGCCGGCACCCCCGTGCGCAAGGCCATACCCACACAGTCTGACAGCAAGGCCCCAGAACGTCACCAACCCGATCGCACATCGGACGGAGTCCGACAGCCAAGCCTGCGCTTTCCTAAACAGCCGGACATATCGGCACATTCAGAGCAAAACGCGAGAGCCCGCGGCCGCACAGCTTGGTCTGTCCTCGCGCCCACGGCGTCATGGCACGAGCGGTCGCCGCTGCGCTGACCGCGCCGGAGCCGGTTCGCCTAGTTGTCACAGGGCGAGGTAGTCGGGCGGTCCGCAGGGCCGGATCGGACAGCTGGTCAACGGCCTTGAGGCACCGATGCCGGAAACTACAGGCCGCCAGCGCGTGGAATATCCACTACGATTTCGAGCGTCTGCAGCATGGCGGACGGTAACCCTCAGTGACGTCGGCGCGATGTGTCAACACGATGCTCGGCCGGTGACAAACCTGTGACGACCTGCGGCACAGACGACGGTACGAACCGACACCGGCCGGCACGAGCAAGGATCGAGCGAGCCTGTTCCACAGCCAATCACCAGACACCGCAGCACAAATCGGCAGCAGCCGGAAGCCTGCGTCAGCCGACGGCAGTAGCCCAGCCGGTCAGGGCAGAAGACTCATAATCCTCCGGTCGTGGGGTCGGCTTTCGCGCTCCAGCACCATCGGGACTGCATCGACCGTGGCGGAGATGCCATCCGCGGTGCGGGTGCGGATGTCGTCCCGGCCTGGGGTCTGATGCATTGGTCCGGCGCGGTGTCACCAGCGATGTAGTTCACGGTGACAGCGGGGATGCCATGACCGCCGACGGTCCAACGCTATGCATACCTCACCGCACCGGGCGGACAAGACTTCCCTCGGAGCGCCGCCATCCACCGCCCCGGCGAACGGGCACGGCCAACCGGCGCACCGGACACCACCAACCCCGGGAAGCAGATCGGCCCCTTTCGCAGCTCCGGTAGGACCTGAACAGCGCCACCAAGACCAGCAGCGGCAGCCGAGTAGACCAACGCGGAACAGCCGGGCCATCAAAGCGACACCCCGCACCGACCAGCGGATCCTGCTCACCCTCGACCAGGTCCTCACCGAACTCGGCGGACCCGACGGCCCACTGCCACGATCGACCTGGCACGCCTGGCAACGCAAAGGCACCGGCCCCAAGACCATCAAACTGCCCAACGGGCAGACCCGGGTCGCCCGTGACGACCTGAACACCTGGCTCGACGGCCTCACCCGAGACCCAGCCACATGAACGCCGCCTTCGACGGAACCGGTGAGGCCGACGAGGCCCGACAGACCTCGTTCGATGTTCGGGTCTGGGCGCTACGCGAGATGAAAGGCAAGACCCGATCCAGCTGGCAAGCACGCTGGTGGGTGGCGGGGCGCCCGACCGCGAACACCCACACCTTTCCGACCAAGAGAGCAGCCGAGTCTCGGCGAGCCGAGATCTTGACCGCTGTGAACAAGGGCGAGGCGTTCGACATCGCGACCGGACTCCCCATACGCGAGGCGCTCGCTCAGCACGCCGCGGCACCACCCCCGCCGCCGCCACGAACATGGCTTGAGGTAGCCCGCAGTTTCTGTGACGCGAAATGGGACGAGCGACAGGCTCCGGGAAGTCGACGGTCGATCGCCGAGGCACTCGGCGCAGTCACAGGCGCCCTCTTCGACGCGCCCATGCCCACCGAACTCGCCGAACTCGCTCGCGAAGCCCTGTCCGGCTGGACGTTCAACACCGGTGCCCGCACCGTCACCGACCGGGCGGGCCGACGACGCGACGCCACGCCACCCGCGACGTGGTCGACAGTGATCGACTGGATGGAACGCCATAGCCGACCCATCACGGACCTCGCCGATCCCGACATCATCCGCGCAGCCAACGCGGCGCTGTCTCGACGCATGAACGGCAATCCCGCAGCCGCGAACACCATCACTCGCCGCCGCCAGGTCTTCGGCATGGCGATCAAATACGCCGTCGAGCGCGGTGATCTAGACAGCAACCCACTCGACAGCCTCGGCTGGAAGGCGCCACGCACACTGGTCGCCATCGATCGCCGCGTCGTCGTCAATCCCGCCCAGGCACACCGCCTGTTCGCCGCCGTCGCCGAACGGGCACCCGAACTCGAGGCCTTCTACGCCACGATCTACCACGCCGCCCTGCGACCCGGTGAACTCCAGGAACTACGCCTCGACCAGCTGACACTGCCTACCTCCGGCTGGGGCGAGGTACTTCTCTCCGGCAACAATCCCGAGATCTCACCCCGCTGGTCTGACACCCCGGACGCTCCCCGCCAGCCACGGGAACTCAAACACCGCGCGAAAGGCGAAACTCGACCAGTTCCGCTGAACCCACGACTCGTCGCCATCCTGCGGCGCCACCTCGACACGTTCGGCACCACCGCCGACGGACGGCTGTTCCGATCCGGCCTCGACGGACCGGTAAAGGCGAGCCGTTATCTCCCGGTCTGGCGCGACGCCCGCGCCGCCGCCCTCACCCCGGCCGAAGCGGCCTCACCACTCGCCCGCCGCCCCTACGACCTCCGCCACGCCGCGGTCTCCGGCTGGCTCAACGCCGGCGTCCCCATCACCCAGGCCGCCGAATGGGCCGGGCACTCCGTCCGCGTCCTCCTGATGGTCTACGCCAAGTGCATCGCCGGCCAGGACGAGATCGCCCGCCGGCGGATCGACGACGCCCTGGCAGCCGCCGACGACACCACCGACCAACCGGCGCCCCCAAACGAAGATCGCTCCCAGCCACAGCTCAGCCACAGACCGCCGGACACAGCCGCTCTCAACCGGACCCAGCCGGACATGAGCCCCGAGCTACCCGACGCCCCACCAGACCCCGACTGGGGCCTGTGACCTGCGGAAACAGCCCCTGATCAGGCCTTCGCCAGGTGCCGGCTGATCACCAGCCGCTGGATCTGATTGGTTCCCTCGAATATTTGCATGACCTTGGCTTCGCGCATGTAGCGCTCTACCGGGTAGTCCTTGGTGTAGCCGGCGCCGCCGAGAACCTGGACGGCGTCTTCGGTGACCTTCATCGCCGCGTCGGTGGCGACGAGTTTCGCGATGCTCGCCGCTCTGGAGAACGGCCGGCCGGCGTCGCGCAGCCGGGCCGCGGCGAGGGTCGTCGCCCTGGCCGACTCGACGTCCGCCGCCATGTCCGCGAGCAGGAAACCCAGGCCCTGGTGGTCGATGATGGGCCTGCCAAACGCCTCTCGCTCCTTGGCGTAGACAACGGCGTCGTCGAGTGCGCGCTGGGCGAGGCCCGTCGCCGCAGCCGCGATCCCGAGCCGGCCGGAGTCCAGCGCCGACAGCGCGATGGTGAGTCCCTGGCCCTCGGAGCCGATCAGCCGGCTCGCCGGCACGGCCGCGTTCTCGAAACCGATCTGGGTGGTCGGGGACGCGGTGAGACCCATCTTGCGTTCGGGCGTGTGCGGAGTCATGCCCGGGGTGTCCGCGTCGACGAGGAAGCAGGAGATCCCGCCGCGGCCTTCGCCGGTGCGGGCGAACACGGTGTAGAAGTCGGCGACGCCGCCGTGCGTCACCCAGGCCTTGGTGCCGGAAAGGACATAGTCGCCGCCGGTCTCGGTCGGCGGGGTGGCCGTGGTCTTCAGCGCCGCCGGGTCGGAGCCGGCGTGCGGCTCGGACAGGCAGTAGGCGCCGAGCAGGTCGCCGGAGAGCAGGCGCGCCAGGTGTTCCTCGCGCTGGGTGTCGGTGCCGAAGTTTGCCAGCGGATAGCAGGAGAGCGCGTGCACGCTGACGCCGACGGCGACGGACGCCGACCGGTAGGCGATCTCCTCCAGGACCTGGAGGTACACCTCGAACGGCTGCTCGCCGCCGCCGAACCTTTCCGGGTACGGCAGGCTCAGCAGCCCGGCCTGCCCGAGGGTCGTGAACACCTCGCGTGGGAAGTGCGCCTCGGCCTCGTCCCGCGCGATGCGCGGCTCGATTTCCTTGGCGCAGATGTCCGCGGCGAGCGCGACCAGCTCCCGCGCCTCGTCGGACGGCAACAGACGCTCTGCCGGCACGGCGACCACCCCTCTCGGCGACCAGCCCCCCGGACACGACTCGCGCCCGGCGGGCCGAACAGTACCAGGAGCGGTACCCGGGTACTACCTCCAGTTCTCATTCGTTGATCCACAACCGGTCGACGACCAGTCGGCGACCGGTCGCCGACAAGCTGCCGACCGGTCGCCAACCGGTCGGCGGCTTGTCGGCAGCTGGCATCGTTCGAACTCGTTCGTCAGCTTTCGGCGGCGAGCACGGCGGCGACGGGAACGCCGGGGAGGCCATGGGCCTCGGCCACCGGCGCACAGGTGACCTCGCCGGCATGGGTGTTGAGGCCGCGAGACAGGGCCGGATCGAGGCGCATGGCACCGCGCCAGCCGTGGTCGGCGAGGGCCACCGCGTAGGGCAGGGTGGCGTTCGTCAGCGCGTGGGTGGAGGTGCGCGGGACGGCGCCGGGCATGTTCGCGACGCAGTAGAAGACGGCGTCGTGCACCTTATAGGTCGGATCGTCGTGCGTCGTCGGGTGGGTGTCCTCGAAGCAGCCGCCCTGGTCGACGGAGATGTCGACGAGCACCGCGCCGGGCCTCATCCGGGCGACCATCGCGTTCGTGACCAGTTTCGGTGCCCGCGTCCCCGGGATCAGCACCGCGCCGATCACCAGGTCGGCGTCGAGCACCGCCCGCTCGATCTCGTAGGCGTTGGAGGCGACGGTGCGCACCCGGCCCTCGAAGCGGGCGTCGGCGGCACGCAGCCGGCCCAGGTCGCGGTCGAGCAGGGTCACGTCCGCGCGCAGGCCGGCCGCGATCGACGTCGCGTTGAGCCCGGCCACACCCGCACCGATGACGACGACCCTGCCCGGGTCGACACCCGGGACCCCGCCGAGCAGCACCCCACGCCCGCCGGCGGCCGCGAGCAGCGCCTGGGCGCCCACCTGCGGCGCGAGCCGGCCAGCCACCTCCGACATGGGCGCGAGCAGCGGCAGCGACCGGTCCGTGAGCTCGACGGTCTCGTAGCCGACCGCGGTGACCCGTGCGTCCAGCAGTGCCCGGGTACAGGGCAGCGACGCGGCCAGGTGCAGGTAGGTGAACAGCACCAGGCCGGGGCGCAGCCGGTGGTACTCCTCCTCGACCGGTTCCTTGACCTTGAGGACCAGGTCGCCCACGGCCCACGTCGCGTCGGCACCCTCGACGATCTTCGCGCCGGCGGCGGCGTACTCGGTATCGGTGATCATCGAGCCGGTGCCGGCGCCGGCCTCGACGAACACGTCGTGGCCGTGCCGGGTCAGCTCGTGGACGCCCGCGGGGGTGGCGGCCACCCGGTACTCGCGGTTCTTGACCTCGCGGGGAATCGCGATCCTCACAGCTGGGCTCCCTTGTAACAGCGCCACGCCGACGCGGCTCGGTTCACCAGGCCGCGGTCCGCGCGACACGGGGATGCAATGCGGGAACCGTTGCCATGTCGATCATACGCTGCGGAAACACTCGTAAGGTCACCTCTGTTCCGCGATAACCGTATGATGAGACGGATCTTATGGCGTAACGTCGGTGACCCCTGCCGGCCAGGCGGAAGGACAGCCGTGACAGCCCCGACCGACCTCACCCCCTCCACCGACTCGCTCGCCCGGTCGGCCGCGGCCCACCTGTGGCCGCACTTCACCCGACTGTCCTCGGTCACCGCCGGCGAACTGCCCGTCATCGTGCGCGGGGAAGGCCCCTATATCTGGGACGCCCAGGGCCACCGGGTGCTCGACGGGCTCGCGGGGCTCTTCGTCGTCCAGGTCGGCCACGGCCGCGCCGAGCTCGCGGAGGCCGCCCGCAAGCAGTCCGAGCAGCTGGCCTTCTTCCCGATCTGGGCGCACGCGCACCCGAGCGCCATCGAACTCGCCGAGCGGGTCGCGGGCCTCGCCCCGGGCGACCTGAACCGGATCTTCTTCACCACCGGCGGCGGCGAGGCCGTCGAGTCGGCCTGGAAGCTCGCCAAGCAGTACTTCAAGCTCGTCGGCAAGCCGCTCAAGCACAAGGTGATCAGCCGCACCACCGCCTACCACGGCACCACCCAGGGAGCGCTCGCGATCACCGGCATCCCGTCGCTCAAGCAGATGTTCGAACCGCTGGTGCCCGGCGGCTTCCGCGTCCCGAACACGAACTTCTACCGGGCACCTGAGCATGGCGATGACCTGGTCGCGTTCGGCCGTTGGGCCGCCGAGCAGATCGCCGTCGCGATCGAACAGGAGGGGCCGGACACGGTCGCGGCCGTCTTCCTGGAGCCGGTGCAGAACGCCGGTGGCTGCTTCCCGCCGCCGCCCGGGTACTTCCAGCGGGTCCGCGAGATCTGCGACGAATACGACGTGCTGCTCGTCTCCGACGAGGTGATCTGCGGCTTCGGCCGGACCGGCGCGATGTTCGGGGCGCAGCGCTACGGCTACCAGCCGGACATCATCACCTGCGCGAAGGGCCTGACCTCCGGCTACGCGCCACTCGGCGCGATGATCGTGAGCGACCGGCTCGTCGAGCCGTTCCTTCGTGGCACCGAGTCCTTCGCCCACGGCTACACCTTCGGCGGCCACCCGGTGTCGGCGGCCGTGGCGATGGCGAACCTGGACATCTTCGAGCGTGAGGACCTCGTCGGCCACGTCGACCGCAACGCCGCCGCGTTCCGCGCCACCCTGGAGAAGCTGTCCGACCTGCCGATCGTCGGCGACATCCGCGGCGACGGTTTCTTCTACGGCATCGAGCTGGTCAAGGACAAGACGACGAAGGAGAGCTTCACCGCGGACGAGTCCGAGCGGCTGCTGCGCGGGTTCCTGTCCGGCGCGCTCTACGAGGCCGGCCTGTACTGCCGTGCCGACGACCGCGGCGACCCCGTCGTCCAGCTCTCCCCGCCACTGATCTGCGAGCAGAGCCACTTCGACGAGATGGAGTCCATCCTGCACTCCGTCCTCACCGAGGCCTGGGCCAGAATCTGACGCCCGCGGCCGGGCCTCGCGGTCCGGGCCTCGCGGTGCGGGTCAGGGCGCGGCGGCGTTGGCGGCGACGCGGCCGGAGACGGTGTCGAGGAGGAGGGTGAGCGCCTCGACGACGCGGGCGCGGTCGGGGCCGAGGCCGGCGAGCAGCTCGGCCTCGATCGCGAGCTGCCGGGGGAAGATCGCGTCGACGACCGCGGCCCCGGCGGGCGAGATCGTGATCAGCGCCGCTCGCCGGTCGGTCGGGCTGGGCTGGCGTTCGACGTAGCCGCGGCCTTCGAGTCTCGCCAGCGTCTTGCTGATCGCGGCGCGGGAGCAGCGCATCCGCTCCGCGAGGCGGCGGGCGATAACGGGCTGCTCGGCGTGGCGCAGGTGGATCAGGACGTCGACCTCGGGCGCGGTGGCGGGGGCGCCGTCGTAGAGCGGCTCGAGTGCGAGGTCCCGCAGCGCCTGCACGTGCTTGAGCAGCGCGATCACCTCCATCGGGGAGGTGTCGAGGTCGGGCCGGGCGGCGGCCCACCGCTCGCGCGGGGACGAGGTGGCGGCCATCAGGCTCCCCCGGAGGATTGTTAACCGGTAGACCATATTCTACCCTTTGCGGCATGGTAATCGGCGACGACCCTCGCGCCCCCGACGCGGATGCCGCGCCGCGGAGGATTCTCCCTGTCGCGCGGTCTTCCCCGGCCAGCCCCGCCCCGGCCGGACAGGCCGGGGCCGGGCGGACCGGGCCACTCATCGTCGCGCTCGGGGCGCTGACGGCGTTCGCCCCGTTGGGTACCGACATGTACATCCCCGGGTTCCCGGACCTGGGCTCGTCGCTGCACGCGAGCGACTCGGCGGTGCAGCTGTCGATGACGACGTTCTTCGCCGGCATCGTCCTCGGGCAGCTGTTCGTCGGCCCGCTGTCCGACAAGATCGGCCGGCGCCGGCCGCTGCTCGTCGGCACGTCGCTGTTCGCGGTGCTGTCGGTGGTCTGCGCGCTGGCGCCGAACATCGCGACGCTGGACGCCGCCCGCTTCCTGCAGGGTCTCGCCGCCTCGGCCGGGATGGTGCTCAGCCGGGCCGTCGTCACCGACCGGTTCCACGGGCCCGACCTGCCACGCTACTTCGCGCTGCTGGCGATGGTGCTCGGCGTCGCGCCGGTGGTCGCCCCGCTGATCGGCAGCCTGGTGCTCACCCTGTCCGGCTGGCGGACCGTGTTCGTGGTGCTCGCGGTGATCGGCGTGCTGCTCGTCGCGACGGTGGTGTTCGCGGTGCCCGAGTCGCTGCCGCCGCGGCGCCGGCACGCGGGCGGCCTGGGCGGGACGTTCGCGTCGATGGGTCGGCTGCTGCGCCGCCGCGCGTTCGTCGGCTACGTGCTCACCAGCGCGTTCGCGACCGGCGCGATGTTCACCTACATCTCCGGATCGAGCTTCGTCTTCGAGCGCGTCTACGGGACGTCGGCGGCGATGTACAGCCTCGTGTTCGCGACGAACGCCGCGTCGATGCTCGCCGCCAACTCGCTGTTCGGCCGGCTGTCGCGCCGGGTCCGGCTGACCACGCTGCTGTCCGGGGCCGTGGCGGTGGCCGCGGGGGGCGCCGTCCTGCAGGCCCTGCTGCTGGCAACCGTCGGCGCGAGCATGGCCGGGACGTGGGTCAGCCTGGTCGTCGTCCAGGCCGGGATCGGCGGCATGTTCCCGGCGAGCATCAGCCTCGGCCAGACGCTCGGCCGGGAGAACGCCGGCGCCGCGGCCGCGCTGCAGGGTGGCACCCAGTTCGCGTTCGGCGCGGTCGCCGCCCCGCTCGTCGGCCTGTTCGGCTCCACCAGTGCCACCCCGATGGCGGTCATCATGCTGGCCGCGCTGCTGTGCTCGGTGGCGTCCCTGTTGGCGCTCGCCCGCCCATGGCGCGGTGAGGGCGACCCACGCGGCGAGGGCGGTCCGCGCGCGGCGCACGACCCGGTCCCCCACCTGACGGTGGGGCCGGTGAGAACAACCCGCGAGGCCGGATAGGCCGGCCCGCGGGATATCGCGAGCGCGACAAGCGCGAAAACGACAAAGGCCGGCAGCCTGGCTGCCGGCCTTTGTCGTCGTAGGTGCGGCCCCCCTGATGCTTCCTCAGGCCTCCGGCGGTGCGGTCGACACCATTGTCGCCGCCGGGTCCCCAGAGGATCGGTGCCGGCCGATCTTCTGGGAAACGCAGCCTGATTGCCGCGCCTTCGTCATCCGGTCAGAAGAAGACCCCGAGCCGCGGCGGGAGCGAGAAGGAACGGTCCACGGAGGAACCGGCCTCGCCTCGCCTGCCCGGCGCCATCGAGGCGACCAGCCAGTCCGGGACGTCGCCCTCGCCGCTGGTGGCGCCGTGGGCGGCGGCGTCGGAGTGGGTCAGGCCGCGGAGCACGCCACCGATCCGGGACACGGACGGAAATGAGCGCGTCATTGAGCTCCCCTGCTTTCTGTGGCTAGCCCCGCGGCCGTGGCCGCGAAGGATTTCTTTCCGGTGCGCCTCGGCGTTGGGGCGCATCGTCATGAAATCCCGTCCGAGGGTGTCCCGTCTCCTGTTCGACGCCCGGCTGACATGCCCTGCGCGTAGCCGACACCTTTTCCGACAGCTGGCCGACAGTTTCCGGTCGGTGGCCCTCCACCCTGCGTCGGCGCGCGGACACTCAGCGGACGATGTTGCCACCGATCTGGTTGAGGCCGGCCTCGGCGGCGGTGAGCGCGCCGTAGCAGCGGGCGGCGTCGAGCGGGTGGCCGACGTAGTCGAACAGCCGGCCGGCGGCGACGAACAGCGCTCCGGCCCGTTCCGTGTCACCCTCCAGGCGGGCGACGTATGCCTCGGCCTCCTGCGTCGCGGCCTGCCACGCCGTACCGTCCCACAGCGCGGCCGACGAGCGCGCCACGGCGAGGTGGCGGTGCGCGCGGGCCAGGTCGCCCGACCGGGCGGACGCGATGGTCGCCGGCACCGCCGAGGTCACCGAGCAGAACAGGCAGCCGTCCTCGACGCCGAGCGTCTCCTCCACCCTGGTGAGCGCGACCTCGGCGGCCGCGGTGTCCGGCGCGGCCGCGATCAGCGTTCCGTGGATGCGGTGCAGCAGGTGGGCGGCGATCGGCGACCAGCGGGCCAGCGGCAGGGCGCGCAGCAGCAGGCGGTTGGCGCCGGCGGCGTCGCCACGCGCGAGCCGCGCCTCGGCGAGCCGCTGCAACGAGTGCGCCTCACCCGACGTCGCCCCGATGTGACGGTGCAGGTCGACCGCCTCGGCGAGCCGCCGCTCGGCCCGTTCGAGGTCGCCGCCGAGCAGCCTCGCCTCTCCGGCGAGGCAGGCGGCGAACGCCAGCCCTCTGGCCGCGCCCGTCTGCTCGGCCGCCTCGGCCAGCCGATCCGCGATGCTGATCACCTCGGCGTAGGGCGTCGGCCCGTAGAGCATGATCTCGGCGACGCACAGGTGGGCGTCGAAGAAGGTCGTCGCGAGCGCCGGCAGGCGGCTGCTGTGCCGCAGGTCCTCGGTCAGCTGCGCGAAGTACTCGCCGCGACTGTGTGAGACGAGTCCCCGCAGGCTGACGAGGTCGAAGCCGAACCGGGTCGTCGGGGTGGACACGAACCGACGACCGCCCTCGTCGGCGATCGCGGCGGCTGCGTCGATGTCGCCCCGGAAGTAGGCGAGGTGTCCCCGTCCCAGCAGGATCGCCAGGTCGGCGGGACCACCGTCCGGCTCCAGCCCGTCGAGCGCGGCGGCGGCTCCGTCGAGGTCACCGGCCACGAGCAGGGCACGGGCGAGGCGGGCGCGCGGTACCCGGGCATCGACCGGCGAGCAGAGCACGATCGCCGCCCGGTAGGCGTCCGGGGCGCCCGGGTCGGCGAGCGCGACCAGCAGGTCCGCGCGCAGCGTCGCGAGCGCCACGGCGTCGGTGCCGGTGGCGTGCTCGCGGACCTCGTCGAGCTGGTTGAGCGCGTCCCGGTAGGCCCCGAGCGCGGCCTTCGTCTCGGCGGCGCGCACCACGTACGGCACGGCGCGGGCGCGCTCCCCTGCCTGGACCAGGTGGTGTCCGACTCGGCCGGGCGAACCGGCCGCCGCGGCGAGCCGGTCGGCCACCTCACGGTGCGCCATCCGCAGCCGGTGCGCCGCCAGTTCGGCGAGCAGCCCATCGCGGACCTGCTGATGGCGGAACCGGAAGCCGCCCTCGGTCCGGTCGAGAACCCCGCGGTCGAGCAGGTCGTCGAGCAGTACGTACGCGTCGGGCTCGGGGCGGCCGGACAGGGCGACGAACTCGTCCGTGTCGAACGAGGCGCCAGCGACGGCGAGCAGGCGCAGCAGATCGCGCGTAGCGGGCGCGAGGCCGGCGATCACCGAGGCGTCGAGGATCAGGGTCAGCGGACCCTCCGGGTCGAGCGCCGCTCTCCGGGCGAGCTGGAGGGCCGTGGACGCCACGCCGCCCGACGCCTCCCAGATCCGTTCGACCAGCGGGCCGGCAAGTGCCGACTCTCGGGTGACGAGCGCGGCGGTGGCCGCCCGGTCGAGCGGGCCGAGGTCGACGGCGACGGCGGCCTCCCGGGCGAGCAGGCTCGCGCGGATCTCGGCGAGGGCTGCCGGGCCGGTGGCGACCGGACGGTGGCCGAGCAGCAGCACGACCGGCCGTCCCGCGAGCGAGCGGGCCAGGTAGTGCACCAGCCGCAGGCTGGCGTCGTCAGCGTCCTGCAGGTCGTCGACGACGAGCAGCGCGCCCGGGCGGGTGCCGGACGCGGCGGGTCCGGTGGGGTGAGCGGCGCCGGCGGGGTTGGAAGCGGCGGGGTTGGAAGCGGCGGGGTTGGCGGTGGCGAGGTCGGTGGCGGCGAGGTCGGTGCCCTCGGCCGCGGCGCGCAGAAGCTCCGCGGCGGCGATGAACAGCCGCTGGTGCCCGCCGGCACCAGGCCAGTCCAGGTCGCGGCCGGACATGGCGCGCTCCAGCTCGGAGCGGAAACGCTCGTCGATCCCACCGAGCAACGCCGGGCGGCGGCGGCACAGATCGGCGAGCGCCTCCAGGACCGGCGCGTAAGGCCAGCCGCCTTCGACCGCCGCCGCCGTGCCCACGCCCACCTGCCAGCCCGCCGCCGCGGCGCGGCGGGCCACGGCGTCGAGCAGCGCCGACTTGCCGACGCCCGCCGGGCCGCTGACCAGCACCGCCGCGCCGCCCGCTCGACCACTGGCGACGCCCGCCGACGCACTCGCGCCGCCGCCGGCACCGCTGTCACTGCCACTGCCACTGCCACTGCCACTGCCGAGGCTCTCGACGCCGGCACGGGCAAGCACCCGCTCGACCAGCCGCAGCTCAGCGTCCCGCCCGACCAGGCCGTCCGCGTCCGCGGCCGCCGCGCGGTCACGAGGGATCGAAGAAGCCAGCCTGCCAACCCTGGCACTCTCCTGCCGTCCGTCGGTCCGCTCGCCGGCGGGTGGACGCGCCGCCGCGGCGGCGACCGCAGGTGGTGGCGGCGGCGCGGAGGCTGGCGACGGTGGCAGTGGCGGGTCGACCAGGGCGGCGGCCCGCAGCGCGAGGGCGTCGGGCCCTGGGCCGAAGCCAAGTTCGCGGCGCAGCGCCCTGTCCATCCGCTCGAACTGGCGCAGCGCCGCATGCCGCTCACCCCGGGCGATGTACCCGCGCATCAGCGTCAGGTGGGCCTCCTCGTCCGCCGGGTCCTCCGCGAGCACCCGCTCCCAGCGGCCGGCGGCGCGCAGCAGCCGCAGGTAGAGCAGCCGGAGCCGGTCGCGGTCGGCCTGCGTCCACGGCTCGTACAGGTCATCCGGCAGCAGTGGCCCGCCGTAGGCGTCCGCCGCCCGCGCCGCCGGCGACGGCTCCGTCGTGCCAGGCCCGCCGGCCGGGCCTAGGGCCTGCTCGGCCAGGTTCTCGAAGATCCGGACGTCGATGGTCACGTCCCGGTCGGGGCAGAGCGTGACGACCTCGCCGCGCAGGAGGATGCCCTCCGGGTCACGCAGTGCGCGGCGGGCGTAGTGCGCCGCCTTGTGCAGCCGGGGCGCCGCCTCGTCGACGGGAACGTCGGGCCAGAGCGCGTCGAGCACCCGCTCCCGGTGCAGCCGCCGCCCCGGCGCGAGCGCCAGCAGCTTCACCAGCGCCGCGGCCTGCCGCCGGCGCCAGACCTCCTCGGGCAGCACCTCGACACGCCGCCGGTCGCCGCCGTCCAGGCCGGCCCGCAGCGTCACCTCGAAGCCGCCGAGCAGCCGGATCTCCACCTCGGGCCGCGCCGAGACGACCGGTTCCCGCTCAGCGAGTGTCATGACGACGATTGTCGGCCGAGGCAGGGCCGTCGGACCCACCGTAAAACCGCCGTGGCGGTCGCCTTCCCGACACCTTCCCCGCCGCCGACCGGCGTCTTCCACCAAAACCGCCCGCGCGGGCCGACATACGCGCGCCTTCTCTGGATCTTCCCCGGCACGGTCACGGCCGCGACAGGCAGGAAGAAGCCTGGCGGAAGAGACCGTCCCTAGCTTCAGCGACGTCCGGTTCCCGTACTCCACACCGGAACGACCCGACGAGATCCCTCGACGAGATTCAGACGAGATTCAAGAGAGGAGACGTCCGATGACGTCTTTCCCCGCGGTCACGCACGTCGCTGTCACGGTGACCGACCTCGAGACCAGCGTCCCCTGGTACACCCGCCTGTTCGGCGCCGAGCCGGTGCTCGACGAGGACACCGGTCCGTTCCGCCACGTCGTCTTCGCCCTGGACGGCGGGCAGCTGTTCGGCCTGCACCACTTCCCCGAGGGCACCGTGGCGGGCGAGTTCAGCCCGCGGCGGGTCGGCCTCGACCACGTCGCGTTCGGCTGCGCGGACCGCGCCGAGCTGGAGGCCTGGTGCGACCGGCTGGAGCGGCTCGACATCAAGCACGGCGGCATCGTCGACGCGCACTACGGCTCCGGCCTCGCCATCAAGGACCCGGACGACATCGCGCTGGAGTTCTTCGCCCCGCCGGCGTCCTGACCGGGCGGTCTGGTGGCCCGGCCACCGGGCGGCCCAACCGGCGGCCGAACACCCGCGGTGGCTGTGGCGTCCTCCCCCACGGCCACCGCACCCTCCACGGCCACCGCACCCTCCCCGACCACCAACACACCGCCGCCACCAGCAGGGCGACAGGTGTGCCACGTGGCGAACGGCGCCCGGCGGCGCCGACGGATCTAGCGTCGGCGACGGGCAAACCGCCCAGGTTCACAGCAACGCACGGGGGCGGCGCCGACGGGGCGACGAGACCCGTCAGTGGAAGGTGAGGGGGGACTGTGACCTTGTCACTGTCCGACGCACGCCGGGTCATCTCGGCGGGCGAGCGGCGAGCGCGCGAACTCGGCCAGCCGATGAACATCGCCGTCGTCGACGATGGCGGCAACCTCGTGTCGCACGTGCGGATGGACGGTGCCTGGGTCGGCAGCGTCGACGTGTCCATCAACAAGGCGGTCACCGCGCGCGCTGGCCGCACCCGGCCGGCCGAGGAACGGGCACGTGACCTCGCCGCGGCCGGCGTGTCCCGCTTCGGCGGATCCGACCGCGCCGACAACGGCTACCACCCGGGCCGCTACCGCTCCGACGGATTCCGCTCCGACGGATTCCGTTCGGACCGGCCTGACGGGGACGGGCACCGCGGGAGTGGGCAGGACGAGGGCGGATACGACGAGCGCGAGTATCGCGAGTATGAGGAAGGCGGCGGGTACGAGAAGGGCGGCCGCCATGAGAACGGCTACCGGGCGGACGCCGTTCGCGACCAGGCCGCCGTCGACGACGACCGGTTCGACGGCGTCAGCGGCCGCGGACGGTCCGCGCGGCCCGTCGGCGGCGTCCCGCTGATACGCGACGGGCTCGTCGTCGGCGCGGTCGGGGTCAGTGGCGGCACGACCGACGACGACCAGGCGGTCGCCCGGGCCGCGGCCGCCGCGCTCTGACCCCTCCGTGGTAGGGCAGGCCTTCGCTGTAGGGCACGCTACTAACGGGGAGTGAGGGCGGCGCGGCGGGCGAACAGTTCCTCCGCGGCGGACTGGGCGCGGGCGCGGACGGCGGTCTCGTCGCAGGTCAGCAGCTCACCGGCCGCGAGCAGGCGGCGGCCGTCGACCCAGACGCTGTCGACGTCCTGGCCGGACGATGAGAAGACCAGATGCGCCGCGACGTTGGCGTCCGGTCCGGACAGCAGCGGCGTGGTGTGCAGCTTGCGCAGGTCGACGGTGATGAGGTCGGCGCGCTTGCCGGGTTCGAGGCTGCCGGTGACGTCGGCGAGGCCGAGGCAGCGGGCGCCCTCGATCGTGGCCATGGCCAGGATGTCCCACGGGTCGCCTGCGGTCGGGTCGAGGGCGACGAGCTTCTGCAGCAGCGACGCCATCTTCACCTCTTCGAGAAGATCAAGGTTGTTGTTCTCCTTCTCCCCGTCGCTGCCGATGCCGACGGTGACTCCGGCGGACCACAGCTTCGGGACGGGCGCCGCGCCGGAGGCGAGCTTCATGTTCGACGCCGGGCAGTGGGCGACCCGGGTACCGGTCGAGGCGATCAGTTCGATCTCGGCGTCGTCGAGCCATACGCAGTGCGCGACGACCGCCCGGCCGTCCGCGAGCGCGCCGCGCCGGGCGATCTCCGCCAGCGGGCGGTGGCCATAACGGCGCAGCGACTCCTCGACCTCCCAGCGGCTCTCGCTGGAGTGCACGTGCAGACCGGTGTCGTACTCGGCGGCGAGCGCCGCCGCGTCGGCGAAGGCGCGCTTGGTGCAGTAGAAGAGGTGCTCCAGCCCGACCCAGGAGCGAACCCGGCCGCCGAAGGACGAGCGGTGCGCGGCGAGCAGCGCGCGGGTCGAGTCGATCGACTCGAAGTAGTCATATCCCTCCTCGTCGGCGACGTACGGCACGAGCGTGGCCCTGATGCCGAGTTCCCCGGCGACGCGCGCCGAGCCGTCGAGGAAACGCCACATGTCCATGACCGAGGTGGTGCCGGAGCGGACCGCCTCGGCGTAGCACAGCCAGCTCGCCGCCTCGGCGATCTCGGGCGTGAGGGCCCGGTGGGCCGGGTCGACGTAGGTCTGCAGCCAGTCGAACAGGGCGAGCCCTTCGGCCGTCCCACGCAACAGGCCGGAGTGCAGGTGGCAGTTGTGCAGCCCCGGCAGCACGGCGAACCCCGCCGCGTCGATCACCTCGACCCCGGGCCCGGCCGCCCGCGGGTCGGCGTCGACCTCCTCCACCGTCCCGACGGCGAGGATCTCCGTCCCGTCGAACAGCACCGACCCCGGCTGCAGCAGCGCCCGTCTCGGCGCCATCGGCAGCACGACCCCACCCCGCACCAACGTCCTCATGGCGCCTCATTCAGCCCGACCCGCCGCCCCTCGACAACCGACGACGCCCTGATGCGGCGCGAGCCACACCCGGGCCCATCCACATCGACCACCTGCGCGTTCGCGTCCCGGGCCCACGGTCGGGGTGTCGGGATCAGGACAAGCCCGCACACGGAGGCGACGGTTCGCCATGATCGCGCCATGAGCGGGGCCACGGTAATGCGGTCGGTGGCGACGGTGGGACTGGCGATGGTGCTGCTTTTCGCCACCGGCTGCGGCTCTGCCGGATCGAGGCTGGCGGCCGTTCCGCCGTGCTCGCTGCTCACCGCGGCCGAGGTCAGCGCCGCCGCCGGCTCGGATTTCGTCCAGGGGCACGAGTTCCCGTCCGAGGCGGACCACGAGGTCCTCGGCTGCACGTACCAGTCCCCGAAGGGCTGGGCCACCGTCTGGACCGCGACCTGGGCCAAGCACACCGATGCCGAGGTGCCCATGGCCCTCGTCTGGCCGGACGACCCGCGGTGCGACGGCCAGCTCGAACACGCCGACACCGTCCGCTACCGGGCCTATGTCTGCACGACGGGCGCCAACATTCAGGACATGTATGTCCTGAAGGACAAGAACTACCTGTTCATCACGATCGGCGCGGGCGCCCCACCCGACGCCGCCCGCCACCTCGGCGAACTCGCCACCACCCGCCTCCCCTGACCCGCCGCCTGGCGGCCACCTTCACCTCAGAAGATCGCCAGGCCTGCACCGGAATCCGAACTACGGGCCATCGCCAGTTCGGATCCGGGTGCAGAACCGCTGATCAAACTTACGTCGGGCCAGGACTCCCGGGACAATGTCGCCCGGAGGGCGCGGCGGGGCGACCCGGGCGCAGGCGTCGGCCAGCGCCTGTTCACAGGCCAGCGCGCATCCGCGAGAACCAGTTCAGCGACGGCGTCGTCGGGCCACCACGAAACCGGAATGACGGCGAAGGGCCCGCCCGACATATTCCGTCACCGCACCATCCGTCGCGTCACCGACGGGTCGATGACGGACGTTCCGCGCTGGCCACCGCAGTCGTCACCCAAACCTCAGGCAAGAAATGACCGACAGTGGTCCCGAAAAAGATATCGCGCAGCATTACTCCGGGTAACCCTTGGGTCATGTGCATGAGGTGAACCGCGATCGACGAGCGAAACACGTCAGGAAAGGACTCGTAGATGATGATGCGTCGAACCGCCCGTGTACTCGCCGCCTCCGTCGGTGTCGCGGCTGCCGTGACCGTGGCCGCACCGGCCCACGCCCTTCCGCAGAGCCCCCAGGTCACCGTCTTCGGTACCGCGTTGTGCCCGAGCACCGACCCCGCGAATCGGCTGACCATCTCCACCGGCTTCGAGACGAAGAACGCGCTTCCCGACCCCGAGAGCGGCAGCTACAGCGTCACCTTCAACCAGATCCCCCCCAACGGAATCCGGGCGAACGCCAGGATCGTCTGTGACGACGGGACCTTCACCAAGGCGTTCACCATCAACCGGCCGACGATCGGTTCGGCCCAGCTCCGCAGCTTCGGGTGATCCCATGACCCGCAGGTTCAGGTGACCGGGAGCGCGGACCCACTGGTCTGCCGCACCGGTCGAGAGGGTTCACCTCAGGTACGACGAGGGGTCTCCAGGGTCCTCCCTGGAGGCCCCTCTCTTGCTGTGCCGTCTCGCCCCGGACCAGCGCTCGCGCGCCGGCGGGTACGCCGGTCCCGGACGACGCGCCGCCCCCGGTCAGCCGGCTGACCCAGGCCGCGGTCAGCCGACGGTCGAGGCGCGGGCTACCAGTTCGGGGGTGAACTGGACGGCCTGGTGCTCGTGGGCGGGGTTGTTGGCCTCGTCCAGCAGAAGCTCGGCGGCGGTGCGGCCGAGGAGGTGGCGGGGCTGGCGGACCGACGTCAGCGGGACGGCGGCGGCCGCGGCGAAGTCGATGTCGTCGTAACCGACGATCGCGCAGTCGCCGGGGACGGCGACGCCGAGGCGCACGCACATCTGCAGCAGGCCGAGCGCGACCAGGTCGTTCGCGCAGAACGCGGCGGTGGGGCGGCGGGCGGCGGGCAGGCCGACGAGTCGTTCGGCGGCGCCCCGGCCCTCGGCGACGGTGAGCGCGCCGGTCGCGAGCACGGTCAGCCGGTCCGGCGGCAGGCCGGCGTGTTCCAGGGCGCGTAGCGCGCCAGCGCGCCGGTCGCGGACCTGGCTGAGGGTGTCGGGGCCGCCGATGAACGCGATGCGCTCGTGGCCGCGTTCGAGCAGGTGGGTGGCGGCGAGCTCACCGCCGAGGACGTCGTCGACGGACACCGAGCAGCCCTCGCCGGCGCCGGCGACGCGGTCGACGAGCACGACGGGGGTACCGCGGGCGGGCAGGGTGCGCAGCCGCTCGTTCGCCGCGTCGACCGGGGTGATGAGCACGCCCTGGACGCGCTGTTCGAGAAGCAGGTCCAGGTAGCGGGCCTCGCGGTCCGCGTCCTCGCCACTGTTGCACAGGAACACCGACAGGTCCGCGGCCTCGGCGACCTCCTCGATCCCGGTGGCGACATCGGTGAAGAACGGGTTCGACGGGTCGAGCATGACGTACGCGAGGATTCGGCTGCTGCCAGCGCGCAGAGCCCGCGCGGACTCGTTGCGGACGAAGCCGAGCTCCTCCATCGCCCGCTCGACCCGGGCCCGGGTCCGGGGGCTGACCAGCTGCGGCCGGTTCAGGACGTTGGAGACCGTGCCGAGCGACACCGCCGCCGCCGCCGCGACCTCCTTGATGCCGGCGGCACGGCTCACCGCCGTGGCCCGGCCCGCACCACCGGGCCGGCGCACATCCCCAGGCCGGGCCGTGCCGGCCGGCCGGCCGGCACCCGAGACGGAGCCCGCATCCGTCGCGCGGCCCGCGCCTGCGGCCGGGCCGGCATCCGCCGTCCGGCTCGCACCGGCCGCGCGGCTGACGTCCGCGGCCCGATCGGCAGCGCCGTCCGCGTCTCGAGGAGCGGGCTGCGCGGGCACGGCGGCCGCCCGGTGGGGGCGCTCGGCCCCGGCCGCGGGTGGTGCCTGCTCGCCGTCGTCCACACCGCTCCCGACCCTTGAAACGTGCCAGCCGAACCGCGCCAACTGATCCGGACAGCTGACCCGAGCCAGTCGACGAACCGAGCTGGCCGTACCGGGCGGGCGAGGCGTCGAAGCGCGCCGCCCGACCAGCGGATAGTACCGACGGTCCGCTGCGACAACGCAACCGAAGCGCCCAACCGGGCCCGAACCTGGACCTTGACACCGTTCGGGACGCGCGGCTACGTTGCGCTGGTCACGCTCATTGAAACCTTTCATTGAAGGGGTGAGATGTCCGCAGAGCAGGCGCCGCTGTTAGCGGTGCGCGACGTCTCCAAGTCCTTCGGGGCGGTCGCCGCGGTCCGCGACGTCTCGTTCCCGCTCTACGCCGGCGAGGCGCACGCGCTGGTCGGCGAGAACGGCGCCGGCAAGTCCACGATCGTCAAGATGCTCGCCGGGGTGCACCGCCCCGACACCGGCGCGATCGAGCTGGACGGCGCCCCGCTCGCACTGAGCTCCCCCGCCGACGCCCGAGCGGCCGGCATCGCGGTGATCTACCAGGAGCCCACCCTCTTCCCCGACCTCTCCGTCGCCGAGAACATCGCGATGGCCAACCCGCCTCGCGGCCGGTTCCGCGCGATCGACCGCACGCGCATGGTCCGGGACGCGGAGGCCTTGTTCGAGCGGCTCGCCGTCGCCATCGACCCGGCCCGGCCGGCGCGCGGCCTTTCCATCGCCGACCAGCAGCTCGTCGAGATCGCCAAGGCGCTGTCCGCCGACGCGCGGGTACTCGTCATGGACGAGCCGACGGCCGCCCTGTCCACCGTCGAGGTCGAGCGCCTCTTCACCGTCGCCCGTTCGCTACGCGACCGAGGCGCGGCGGTCCTGTTCATCTCGCATCGGTTCGAGGAGATCACCGCGCTGTGCCAGCGGGTGACCGTCATGCGCGACGGCCGGCACGTCTCGACGGACCCGCTCGCCGGCCTCACCGTCGACGACCTGGTCCGCCGGATGGTCGGCCGCGACCTGTCGACGCTCTACCCGCAGCGGTCGGCGACGCCGGGCGACGTCGTGCTGGAGGTCGACGGCCTGCGCCGCGACGGCGTCTTCCGGGATGTCTCCTTCCAGGTGCGCGCCGGCGAGATCGTCGCGCTCGCCGGCCTGGTCGGCTCCGGGCGCTCCGAGGTCGCGCAGGCGGTCTTCGGCGTCGACCCGCGCGACGCGGGTACCGTCCGCGTCCACGGCCGCCAGCTGCGCGCCGGGTCGCCACGCGCGGCGATGACCGCGGGGCTCGCGCTCGTGCCGGAGGACCGGCGGTTGCAGGGCCTCGTCATGGACGCCTCGATCGCCCGCAACGTCACGCTGCCGCGCTCCGGGGCGCTCGCCCGCCTTGGGCTGCTCTTCGGCGGCTCCGAGCGGCGCGCGGCCGCCGAGTGGACGGCCCGGCTGCAGACGAAGTACGGCCGGCTGGCCGACACGGTGTCGACCCTGTCGGGCGGCAACCAGCAGAAGGTCGTGCTCGCCAAGTGGCTCGCGACCCTGCCCCGCGTCCTGATCGTGGACGAGCCGACCCGCGGCATCGACGTCGGGACGAAGGCCGAGGTCCACCGGCTGATCTCGGGCCTCGCCGAGGACGGCGTCGCTGTCCTGATGGTCTCGTCCGAGCTTCCCGAGGTGCTGGGCCTGGCCGACCGGGTGCTGGTGATGCGGGAGGGCCGGCTGGTCGCCGAACTGGACCGCGCCGACGCCACCGAGGAGTCCGTCATGTTCGCGGCGGTCGGCCAGCGACGGCCGGGATCCGCGGCGACCGGGACGACGCCCACGGCCGTCGACGGCGAAGCGCCCGCGGAAGGCAACGCCGCCGACGGCAAGGCATCCGCGGAAGGCAAGGCCATCGACGGCAAGGCATCCGCGGGGGGCCGGCCCACCGATGGCAAGCCGGCCGAGCAGGACGTGGAGGTCGCGCTGTGACCACCGTCGAGGACTCCGTCGTCGAGGGCCCCGTCCGCACGGCGCCGGCGCGCGCGGTGCCCACGCGGACGTCCGTGCTGCAGCGGGTGCTGCGGGCGCGCGAGATCAGCATCGTGCTGGCGCTGGCGTTGCTCGTCCTCGTGACGGCCGTCGGCCATCCCAGCTTCGTGCACTCGCAGTCGATCCGCGACATCCTGCTCGGCTCCGCCATCCTGGGCGTGCTCGCGGTCGGCCAGACGATCGTCGTCATCACCCGCAACATCGACCTGTCGGTCGGCTCGGTGCTCGGCCTGTCGGCGTTCGCCGCCGGGACGCTGCTGATGGACCACCCCGGCGTGCCGATCATCGTGGCGGTCCTGGTCGGGATCGCGGTCGGCGCGGGCTGTGGCCTGGTCAACGGCCTGCTCGTCCGGTTCGGCAACGTGCCTGCGCTGGTGGTGACGCTCGGGACGCTGTACGCGTACCGCGGGGTCGCCTACCTGTGGGCGGGCGGCAGCCAGATCAACGCCGACGAGCTGCCGGACGGCTTCCTGAAGTTCGGCACCGCGACCGTGCTCGGCGTGCCGTACCTGGTGCTGATCGCGGTCGCCGTGCTCGTCGTCGCCGGCATCGTGCTGCGGTCCTACCCGGCCGGGCGCCAGCTCTACGCGCTCGGGTCGAGCCCGGACGGGGCACGGCTCGCCGGCATCCCGGTGGGCCGGCGCACCCTGGCCGCCTTCCTCGCCAGCGGCACCCTCGCGGGCCTGGCCGGCGTACTGTTCGCCGCCCGGTTCGGCACGGTCGACGCCGCGGCGGGCAACGGCTACGAGCTGAACGTCGTCGCGGCGGTCGTCGTCGGCGGTGTCGCGATCTTCGGTGGCAGCGGCTCGGTGTGGGGCGCGGCGCTCGGGGCGCTGCTGCTCACGACGATCGGCAGCGCGCTGCCCGTGCTCGGCGTCGACCAGTTCTGGCAGCAGGCCATCGTCGGCGCGCTGATCCTGCTCGCGATCGGGATCGACCGGCTGATCGCCGCGCGGGTCGCGGCGGCGCTGAAGAAGAGGGGATCCCATGTCCGCTGACAGCGACCAGCCGGCCGCGGGCCGGGCAGCGCAGCCAGGACGGGCAGCGCAGCTGGGACGGGCAGCGCAGCCAGGACGGCGAGCGCAGCTGGGACGGCTCGCGAGCTGGGACGTCGGCGTCATCGTGCTCGCGGTCCTCGTCATCGTCGTCGCCTCCGCGTCGGTCGAGAACTTCGGGACGTCGCGCAACTTCACGTTCCTCGTCCTCGACCTGCTGCCGATCGCGCTGATCGCGCTGCCGATGACGTTCGTGATCGTGACCGGTGAGATCGACCTGTCGGTGGCCAGCACGCTGGGCCTGTCCAGCGCCGTGATGGGCAGCCTGTGGAACCACGGGTTGACCATCGAGACGATCATCCCGCTGTGCGTCGTGCTCGGGGCGGTGCTGGGCGCGGTGAACGGCCTGTTCGTGACGGTGTTCCGGCTGCCGTCGCTGGCCGTGACGATCGGCACGCTGGCGCTCTTCCGCGGGCTGGCGCTCGTCGTCCTCGGCGACACCGCCGTCGCCGACTTCCCGGGCGGTTACACGACCTGGGTCACGGGCACGATCGGCGGCTCCGCGGTGCCGAACGTCCTGATCCCGCTGGCGGCGCTGGCGGTGGTGTTCGCCGTCGTGCTGCACGCGACGCCGGTGGGCCGCTGGGCCTTCGCCGCCGGGGCCAGCGAGCAGGCGGCCCGGTTCGCCGGGATCCGCGTCGGTCGGCTGAAGTTCTGGCTCTACGTCGTGACCGGCGCGGTCGCGGGGCTCGCCGGGGTGCTGTGGACGCTGCGCTACTCCAGCGCCCGCGCCGACAACGGCTCCGGTCTGGAGCTCGCGGTCGTCGCCGCCGTCCTGCTCGGCGGGGTCTCGATCTTCGGCGGCCGCGGCACCCTGCCCGGGGTGCTCGGCGGGGTCGTACTGCTGGCGGCGCTGCAGAACGCCATGCGCCTGTCGGACGTCTCGAACGAGTCCCTGAACGTCGTCACCGGCGCGCTGCTCATCGTGTCGGTGCTCGTCCCGAACCTCATCCGCCGGACCAGGGCCGCGGTCTCCCGCGCCCGGCGCCGCGGGTCGAGCGCCCTCTCCCCTCCGCTGCCCGGTTCCTGACCGCCGGGTCGCCCGACCGCCGCTTCTCCATCACCCACCACCGCCTGGCGGCCACTCCGAAAGGGATCCCCAGCCATGCAGCCACACAGATCCAGAAAACTCCTGCTGCCCGCCGCGGCCTTAGTCGCGCTGACCGTCGGCCTGACGGCCTGCGGCGGCACGTCGAAGGACGACACGGCGACCGCCGGCGCTGCCACCTCGGGCGGTACCGCGGCGTCCGCCAACCCGAACGCGACGCTGAAGACCGGCGTGAAGATGGCGTTCCTGCCGAAGCAGCTCAACAACCCCTACAGCGACATCGAGGTCAGCGGCGGCAAGGCTGCGCTCGGCGACCTCAAGGGCGAGTACAAGCTGGTGGGGCCGAACGACGCGTCCGCGTCGTCGCAGGTCAGCTACATCAACACGCTGATCCAGCAGCAGCAGGACGTCATCGGCATCGCGGCGAACGACCCGAACGCCGTCTGCCCGTCGCTGAAGCAGGCGTCCGCGGCCGGCATCAAGATCGTCGCCTTCGACTCGGACGCGGCGAAGGACTGCCGCGACGTGTTCATCAACCAGGCGACGACGCAGGGCATCGGCGAGGGCCTGGTGAAGATGACCAGCGACCTGGTCGGCGGCCAGGGTGACATCGCGATCCTGTCGGCCACCCCGAACGCGACGAACCAGAACGCCTGGATCGACGTCATGAAGACCGAGCTGGCCAAGCCGGAGTACAGCGGCCTGAAGCTGGTGAAGATCGCCTACGGCAACGACGACGACCAGACGTCGTTCCAGCAGGCGCAGGGCCTGCTGCAGTCGTACCCGAACCTGAAGGCGATCGTCTCGCCGACCACCGTCGGCATCGCGGCCACCGCCCGGTACGTGAGCAGCTCCAGCTACAAGGGCAAGGTCGTCGTCACCGGTCTCGGCACCCCGAACCAGATGCGCGAGTACGTCAAGGACGGCACCGTGAAGCAGTTCGCGCTGTGGAACCCGGCCGACATCGGCTACCTGGCGGCCTACGCGGGCGTCGCGCTGGCCTCCGGCCAGATCACCGGCGCCGAGGGCGAGACGTTCACCGCCGGCAAGCTCGGCAAGTACACGATCGGCAAGGACGGCGAGATCGTCCTCGGCCCGCCGACGGTCTTCGACGCCGACAACATCGACAAGTTCGACTTCTGAGCACGTCCGGCACGCCGGTCGCCCCACCCGGGCGGCCGGCGGGCCGGCCTCGCCGCGGCGTTCCCGTCGCGTCGGGCGCGTCCGTCGCGGGGGCCGGGACCGTCGCGGCGGACGCGCCCGACGCGACGGTAGGGACCGGCGACACGACAACCGGCACTACCGGAGTCACCGGCACTACCGGCATTGCCGGGGGGTGCGAACCAGCCTGAACGGGACATCGGAGGGGAAGATCGCGGTGCGACGGTACTGCTTCACCCTGCGGGTTCGGCCGGACCGCCTGGCCGAGTATGCCGAGCGCCATCGGGCCGTCTGGCCGGAGATGCTCGACGCGCTGCGGGCGGCAGGCTGGCACAACTACTCGCTCTTCCTGCGCGACGACGGGCTGCTCATCGGGTACGTCGAGTCGCCGAACCTGGCCGCCGCCCAGGCGGCGATGGCCGCGACCGAGGTGAACGCACGCTGGCAGAAGGAGATGGCCGACTTCTTCACCGGCATCGACGGCCGCGGGCCCGACGAGGCCATGCGACCGCTCGCCGAGGTCTTCCACCTCGATTGACCCCCTCCCCCTTTCCCCTCCCTCTTCTGTCCGGCCTGCCTGGCGGTACCGCACCCGCGCCCGCATCGGTGGCTTTCGGTGCGCCCGCCCGGCTCGGCCCGGCTCGGCCCGACCCGGCCCGCCCTCCCGGACAGACCCAACCGACCAACCCGGGTCGCTTTCCCGCCGACGTCCGCGGCGCCACCCACAGCGCCCCGGCGGCGCCGGACCTCAAGGAGCGTGATGACGATGGCGAACCCGACGGATGTCGTGAAGACAGGCCTGCGTTCGCTGCAGATCGAGACCCCGTCATGGGCCTACGGCAACTCCGGGACCAGGTTCAAGGTGTTCCCGCAGCAGGGCGTGCCCAGGACCCCGTTCGAGAAGATCTCGGACGCCGCGCAGGTGCACCGGTTCACCGGGACCGCGCCCAGCGTGGCCCTGCACATCCCCTGGGACCGGGTCGACGACTACGCCGGGCTCGCCGCCTATGCCCGCGACCAGGGCGTCCGGATCGGCGCCATCAACTCCAACGTCTTCCAGGACCCGGACTTCATGCTGGGCAGCGTCACCAACCCGGAGCCGCGCATCCGCCGCAAGGCGGTCAAGCACCTGCTGGAATGCGTCGACATCATGGACGCCACCGGCTCGAACGACCTGAAGCTGTGGTTCTCCGACGGTCTGAACTACCCCGGCCAGGACGACCTGCGCGACCGCCAGGACCGGCTCGCCGAGGCGCTGCGCGAGGTCTACGACCGGCTCGGCGCGGGGCAGCGGATGCTGCTCGAGTACAAGCTGTTCGAGCCCGCGTTCTACGCCACCGACGTCCCCGACTGGGGCACCTCCTACGCGCACTGCGTCGAGCTCGGGCCGAAGGCGGCCGTCTGCATCGACACGGGCCACCACGCGCCGGGCACCAACATCGAGTTCATCGTCGCGTTCCTGCTGCGCGCCGGCCGGCTTGGCGCGTTCGACTTCAACTCGCGGTTCTACGCCGACGACGACCTGATGGTCGGCTCGGCGGACCCGTTCCAGCTGTTCCGCATCATGTACGAGATCGTCCGCGCCGACGCCCTCGCGGGTGGCATCGCGTTCATGCTCGACCAGTGCCACAACATCGAGCCGAAGATTCCCGCGGTGCTCCGCTCGGTGATGAACGTCCAGGAGGCGACCGCTAAGGCGCTGCTCGTCGACCGGGACGCGCTGCGCGCCGCCCAGCGGGCCGGTGACGTCCTCGGCTCGAACGCCATCCTGATGGACGCCTACAACACCGACGTCCGCCCGCTGCTCGCCGAGCTGCGCGCCGACGCGGGCCTCGACCCCGACCCGACCGCCGCCTACCGCCGCTCCGGCTACGCCGAGCGGATCATCGCCGAGCGCGCGGGCGGCCAGCAGGCCGGCTGGGGTGCCTGACCATGTCATCCACGGACGCGGGGCTGGCGCGGGTCACGCCCCGCCCGACCAGGGTGGGCCTGGTGGCCGGCGGGCTCGGCGCCTACTGGCCGCAGTTCCCGGCGCTGCTGCCCAGGCTCCAGGAGTCGGCGCGCGAGGTCTCGGCCCGGCTGTCCGCGCTCGACTGCGAGGTCGTCGACGTCGGCTTCATCTCCGACGCGCAGGAGGGCGCCCGCGCCGCCGACCGGCTGCGGGCCGCGGACTGCGACCTGATCGTCGGCTTCCTCACCACCTACATGACCGCGAGCATGCTGGTCCCGATCGCGCAGCGCGCCGGGGCCCCGGTCCTCCTGCTCAACCTGCAGCCGACCGAGGCGATGGACCACGACACCTTCGACACCGGCGACTGGCTGGCCTACTGCGGCGCCTGCCCGCTGCCCGAGATGGCGAACGCGTTCCGCCGCTGCGGCGTCGAGTTCCGGTCCGTCTCGGGCTACCTCGCCGACGAGCGGGCCTGGCGCCGGATCGAGCGCTGGGTACGCGCCGCCGGGGTCCGGGCCGCGCTGCGCACGGGCCGGCATGGCCTGCTCGGCCACCTCTACCCCGGGATGATGGACGTCGCCACCGACCCGACGCTCGTCTCCGCCCAGCTCGGCGGGCACGTCGAGATCCTGGAGATCGACGATCTGCGCGTCCGCGTCGAGAAGGTGACCGACGCCGAGACCGACGCCCGGCTCGCGCTCGCCCGCGAGGTGTTCACCCTCGACGAGTCGGTCGCGGGCGACGACCTGCGCTGGGGCGCCCGGGTCTCCGTCGCGCTCGACCGGCTGGTCGACGACTTCGCGCTCGACTCGCTCGCCTACTACCACCGCGGCCTCGACGGCGAGAAGCACGAGCGGGTCGGCGCCGGGCTGATCCTCGGCGCGTCGCTGCTCACCGCCCGCGGCATCCCGGCCTGCGGCGAGTACGAGCTGCGCGCCAGCCTCGCCATGCTGATGTTCGACCGGCTCGGCGCCGGCGGCTCGTTCACCGAGATCCAGGCGCTGAACTTCCGCGACGGCGTGGTCGAGATGGGCCACGACGGCCCGGCGCACCTGGCGATCAGCGCGCGGCGGCCACTGCTGCGCGGGCTCGGGACCTACCACGGCAAGCGTGGCTGGGGCGTGTCCGTCGAGTTCGACGTCGCCCACGGCCCGGTGACCGCCTTCGGCCTCGGCCAACTGCGCGACGGCACGTTCCGGTTCGTCGCCGCCGAGGGCACGGTCGTCGACGGGCCGCTGCTGCGGATCGGCAACACGACGTCGCGCGTCGACTTCGGGCGCGACCCCGGCGAGTGGGTCGACGCCTGGTCGGCCACCGGCGTCGACCACCACTGGGCGCTCGGCACCGGCCACCGCGTCGCCGACCTCGCCGCCGTCGCCGACCTGCTCGGCATCGAGCTCGTCGTCGTCGGCCCCGGCGGCGGCACGTGACCGGCCCGAGGCGCGGAATCCAGGCCCGCCAGAACCAGACCCAGAACCGCCAGAAGACGAAGGGACTTGGGGAACGATGAGCGAGCAGCCAGCACGACCGGCCGCGGCCAGCGGGACCGGCCACGCGGCCAGCCACGCGGCCGGGACGGACGCCACCACGGTGGTCGGCGAGCTGCTCGGCCGGTCGAACCGGCTGGGTGCGGACCCCCGCAACACCAACTACGCCGGCGGCAACACGTCGGCGAAGGGCACGGCGACCGACCCGGTCACCGGCGGCCCCGTCGAGCTGCTCTGGGTCAAGGGCTCCGGCGGTGACCTCGGCACCCTCACCGCCGCCGGCCTCGCCGTCCTGCGGCTGGACCGGCTGCGCGCGCTCGTCGACGTCTACCCGGGCGAGGACCGCGAGGACGAGATGGTCGCCGCCTTCGACTTCTGCCTGCACGGCCGCGGCGGCGCCGCCCCGTCCATCGACACCGCCATGCACGGTCTGGTCGAGGCCGCCCACGTCGACCACCTGCACCCCGACGCCGGGATCGCGCTCGCGACCGCGGCCGACGGGGAGCGGCTGACCGCCGAGTGCTTCGGCGACCGGGTCGTGTGGGTACCGTGGCGGCGGCCTGGCTTCCAGCTCGGCCTCGACATCGCCGCCGTCGCCCGCGAGCACCCGAACGCCATCGGCGTGATCCTCGGCGGGCACGGCATCACCGCCTGGGGCGCGACCTCGGCCCAGTCCGAGGCGAACGCGCTGGAGATCATCCAGACGGCGGCGCGGTTCCTCGCCGAGCGCGGCAAGGCCGAGCCGTTCGGCCCGCCGCTGGCCGGCTTCGGCCCACTGCCGCCGGCCGAGCGGCACGCCAGGGCGGCCGCCCTCGCCCCGGTCATCCGGGGGCTCGCGTCCACGGACCGGCGGATGGTCGGGCACTTCACCGACGACGACGCCGTGCTCGACTTCCTCGCGCACGCCGAACACCCGCGCCTCGCCGCCCTCGGCACCTCCTGCCCGGACCACTTCCTGCGCACCAAGGTCCGCCCACTGGTGCTCGACCTGCCCCCCGACGCGCCCCTCGACGACGTCGTCGACCGCCTGCGCACGCTGCACGCCACCTACCGGGACGACTACCGCGCCTACTACGAGCGGCACGCCACACCCGACAGCCCGCCGATGCGCGGCGCCGACCCGGCGATCGTGCTCGTCCCCGGCGTCGGCATGTTCTCGTTCGGCGCCGACAAGCAGACCGCCCGCGTCGCCGGCGAGTTCTACGTCAACGCGATCAACGTGATGCGCGGCGCCGAGGCCGTCTCGACCTACGCGCCGATCGACGAGGCGGAGAAGTTCCGGATCGAGTACTGGGCGCTGGAGGAGGCCAAGCTCGCCCGGATGCCGAAGCCGCGCCCGCTCGCCGGCCGGGTCGCGTTCGTCACCGGCGGCGGCTCCGGCATCGGCCGGGCGATCGCGCTGCGGCTGGCCGCCGAGGGCGCCTGCGTGGTGGTGGCCGACCGGGACGGAGCCGCGGCCGAGAAGGTCGCCGCCGAGATCGGCGCCGCGGCGGCGCGGCCCGCCGACCGGGCGGTCGCGGTGGCCGCGGACGTGACCGACGAGCAGCAGGTCGCCGCCGGGCTCGCCGCCGCGGCGCTCGCGTTCGGCGGGGTCGACCTGGTCGTCAACAACGCCGGCCTGTCGATCTCCAAGCCGCTGCTGGAGACGACCGCCGCCGACTGGGACCTGCAGCACGACGTGATGGCCCGCGGGTCGTTCCTCGTCGCCCGGGAGGCGGCCCGGATCATGACCGGCCAGGGCCTGGGCGGCGACATCGTCTACATCGCCAGCAAGAACGGCGTGTTCGCCGGCCCGAACAACATCGCCTACGGCGCGGCCAAGGCGGACCAGGCCCACCAGGTCCGGCTGCTGGCCGCCGAGCTCGGCGAGCACGGCATCCGCGTCAACGGCGTCAACCCCGACGGCGTCGTCCGCGGCTCCGGCATCTTCGCCGGCGGCTGGGGCGCGAAGCGGGCCGCCGTCTACGGCGTCCCGGAGTCCGAGCTCGGCGCGTACTACGCGCAGCGCACCCTGCTCAAGCGCGAGGTGCTGCCCGAGCACGTCGCGAACGCCGTCCTCGCCCTCACCGCCGGCGACCTGTCCCACACCACCGGCCTGCACATCCCGGTCGACGCCGGCGTCGCCGCCGCCTTCCTGCGATGACCCTCTTCGCCGCCGTCGATCTCGGGGCCTCCAGCGGGCGGGTACTCGCCGCGCACGTCGGCCCCGGCCGGCTGGAGGCGACCGAGGTACACCGGTTCCCGAACACGCCGCTGCGGCTGCCCGACGGCCTGCACTGGGACGTCGGGCACCTCTACCTCGAGGTGCTCACCGGGCTGCGGGCCCTCGGCGAGGCGCACGGCCAACCGCGCAGCATCGGCGTCGACTCCTGGGCCGTCGACTACGGGCTGCTCGACGGCGCCGGCCGGCTGCTCGGCCTCCCCTACCATTACCGCGACACCCGGACCGGCGAGACGGTTCTCGACACGGTGCACGCCGCGGCCTCCCCCGCGGCGCTCTACCAGGCGAACGGACTGCAGTTCCTGCCGTTCACCACCCTCTACCAGCTCGCCTCCGAGTCCGTCGAGTCCGTCGAGTCCGCGGGCGGCCGGGGCCCGCTGGGCGCCGCGGCCACACTGCTGCTCATCCCCGACCTGCTGGCCTACTGGCTGACCGGGCAGCGCGCCGCGGAGGTGACGAACGCGTCGACCACCGGCCTGCTCGGCGCGCGCGACCGGACGTGGTGGGCGTCGCTCGCCCGGCTCGCCCGCATCCAGCCCGAGATCCTGCCCCCGCTGGTCACCCCGGGCACCGTCGTTGGCGGGCTGCGCCCCGAGGTGGCCGAGGAGACCGGGCTCGCCGCCGGGACGCCGGTCACGGCGGTCGGCTCGCACGACACCGCCTCCGCGGTCGTCGGCGTCCCCGCCGAGGGTGAGAACTGGGCGTACATCTCCTGCGGCACCTGGTCGCTCGTCGGCGTCGAGCTGGACGCGCCGGTGCTCACCGAGGACAGCCGCGCCGCCCGGTTCACCAACGAGGCGGGCGTCGACGGCCGGACCCGCTACCTGCACAACGTGATGGGCCTGTGGATCCTGCAGGAGTGCCTACGCACGTGGGAACGGGCCGGGCACCGCTGGGCGCTGGCCGACCTGCTGGGCCAGGCCGCGGCTCTGCCGCCCGGCGGGCCTGTGGTCGACCCCGACGCCCCGGAGTTCCTGCCACCCGGCGACATGCCTGCCCGGGTCGCCGCCGCCGCCCGGGCCGCCGGGCAGCGCGAGCCGCGGGGCCCCGCCGAGATCGTCCGCTGCGTCCTGGACAGCCTCGCCGCCGCATACGCCCAGGCGGTGCGCGCCGCCGAGCGCCTGTCCGGCCGGCGCATCGACGTCGTGCACCTCGTCGGCGGCGGGGCACGCAACGCGCCGCTGTGCCAGCTGACCGCGGACGCGCTCGGCCTGCCGGTGCTCGCCGGCCCGGCGGAGGCGACCGCGCTCGGCAACGTGCTGGTCCAGGCCCGCGCGCACGGGGCCCTCGGCGGGCAGCGCGCGGGCGGCGATGACGTCAGTCTGGCGGCGCTACGCGCGCTGGTCCGTGCGACGGCCCCGCCGACGCGGTACGAACCGACGAGGAGCGGGACGGTCCTCGTGCCAGGCACGCCGTGGCGCGGCGGCGCCGGAGCGACCGGAGGGAGCTGAGCGGATGCGGATCGGCCTGTTCGTCACCTGCCTCGTCGACGGGATGTTCCCGGACGTCGGCGACGCGACCGTGCGGGTGCTGGAGCGTCTCGGCCACGAGGTCGACCTGCCGCTGGCGCAGACCTGCTGCGGCCAGATGCACATCAACACCGGCTACGCCCGCGAGGCGCTGCCGTTGGTGCGGCGGCACGTCGGCGCGTTCGACGGATACGAGGCGGTCGTCGCGCCGAGCGGGTCCTGCGTCGGCTCGGTACGCCACCAGTACGCGACACTCGCGGCCGCCGCCGGCGACGAGGCGCTGGCCGAGGCCGCCGCCGACCTCGCGGCGCGCACCTATGAGCTGTCCGAGTTCCTCGTCGGCGTGCTCGGCGTGACCGACGTCGGGGCCTACTACCCGCACCGGGTCACCTACCACCCGACCTGCCACTCGCTGCGGCTGCTGCGGGTCGGCGACGCGCCGACGCGGCTGTTGCGTGCCGTCGCCGGCCTGGAGCTGGTGGAGCTGCCCGCCGCCGAGGCGTGCTGCGGCTTCGGCGGCACGTTCGCGCTGAAGAACGCGGACACGTCGACGGCGATGCTCGCCGACAAGATGCGGGATGTGCTGTCCACCGGCGCGGAGGTCGTGACCGCCGGCGACTCGTCGTGCCTCATGCACATCGGTGGCGGTCTGTCCCGGCTCCGGGCCGGCGTCCGCCCCGTCCACCTGGCCGAGATCCTTGCGTCCACCCCCGGGTCGCGGGTCGCCGCGCCGGCCGCGTCATCCGCCACGCGGGCCGCGCGATGATCCGGCCGGGTGCCGACCGGCCTCCTCGGGGCCGCCGGGGCGGTCACCGGCCGGGCTGGACACGCACAGCGATCAAATGTGTACGGCTGAGCGGGCCGTGGACAGGCGAACCGGGGCGGGCTGGTAGGCCGGGCACACCCCGGCCCGTCCTCCGACTGGTGACCTCCCATCCCCGCCAGGTTCGAACGTCGAAGTGTGGCATCTGGAGGTGTCTATAGGCATGCTCATCCACCACAGTTCGCCGCCTGAGGTTGGGACTGTGGCATCTCAGCGGGTCCATAGGCACGCTGAGATGCCACACTTCGCTGGCGGGAGGATGTCGTGACGGCGTCGGGCGGGGCGACGGGGGCATCCGCGGCGACGTTTCTGGGGCTGCCGGCGGTGGTGCCGCCGACGGCGCCGCGTGGGGTCGGGATGCTGCGCGGCGACGAGCCGTTCCCGGTGGCCGCCCGCCGGGCGCTCGGCGACGCGCAGCTACGTCGCAACCTGGGGAAGGCGACGGGCACGATCCGCGGGCGCCGGGCGCGCGTCGTCGCCGAGCTCGACGACTGGGACCAACTGCGGGCCGCCGGTGCCGCGATCAAGGACGACGTGCTCGCGAACCTGGGCGACTACCTGGTCCAGCTGGAGGAGCAGGTCACCGCGCGCGGCGGCGTCGTCCACTGGGCGCGCGACGCCAACGAGGCCAACCGGATCGTCGTCGACCTCGTCCACGCGGCGGGCGCCACCGAGGTCGTCAAGGTCAAGTCGATGGCGACCCAGGAGATCGGCCTGAACGAGGCGCTCGCCGACGCCGGCGTCGCCGCCTGGGAGACCGACCTCGCCGAGCTGATCGTCCAGCTCGGCCACGACCGGCCCAGCCACATCGTCGTCCCGGCGATCCACCGCAACCGCGCCGAGATCCGCGACATCTTCGTCCGGGAGATGGGCGCCTCCGGCGGCGTCCCCGCGCCGCCCGGCCTGACCGACGAGCCCCGGGCGCTCGCCGAGGCCGCCCGCCGGCATCTGCGGGAGCGTTTCCTGTCCGCCCGGGTCGCGATCAGCGGGGCGAACTTCGCCGTCGCCGAGACGGGCACGCTCGCGGTCGTCGAGTCGGAGGGCAACGGCCGGATGTGCCTGACGCTGCCCGACACGCTCATCACCGTGATGGGCCTGGAGAAGATCGTCCCGACCTGGCGCGACCTGGAGGTCTTCCTCCAGCTGCTGCCCCGCTCGGCGACCGGCGAGCGGATGAATCCCTACACCTCGATGTGGACGGGGGTGGCACCCGGCGACGGGCCGCAGGCGTTCCATCTGGTGCTGCTGGACAACGGCCGGACGGCGACGCTCGCGGACCCGGCCGGGCGGGCGGCGCTGCGCTGCATCCGGTGCGCGGCCTGCCTGAACGTCTGCCCGGTCTACGAGCGGACCGGCGGCCACGCCTATGGGTCGGTCTACCCCGGCCCGATCGGCGCGGTGCTGTCGCCGCAGCTCGCCGGCGTCGCCGACAACCCGTCGCTGCCCTACGCGTCGACGCTGTGTGGGGCCTGCCTGGACGCCTGCCCCGTCGCGATCGACATACCGTCGATGCTGGTCCACCTGCGCGCCAAAGTCGTGGATACCGGACGAGGCGCCGGCCACCCGCCGAAGCCCGAACGGGCCGTCATGGCCGCGGCCGCCTGGACGATGGCGAAACCGGACCGCTGGGCACGCGCCCTACGCGCCGCCCGCCTCGGCCGGCTGCTCGGGCGCCGCCGCGGCGCGATCGGCCGGCTGCCACCGCCGCTGGCCGCCTGGACCGTCAGTCGCGACCTGCCGCTCCCCCCGGCCGAGAGCTTCCGCGACCGCTGGTCGCGTCAGCGGCCCGGCTCCGACCGTCCGAAAGCGCCGGACGCGACCGACGCGGCGGACGAGGGGACGCTGGACGAAGGGACGCCGCGATGAGTCCGACGAACCCGCTGCCGCCGCGGCCGTCCGGTGACGCGCGGGCGGAGGTCCTGGCCCGGGTGCGCGCGGCGCTCGCCGACCGGCCGGCCCCGCCTCCCGTCACCCGGGACTACCGGACCGCTGGCGCAGGATCTCCGAGCCTGGCGGCGGACGCGCCGCCAGCTGCGCTGTTCGAGCTGCTGGCCAGCCGACTCACCGACTACCACGCACTCGTCCGTGGGGTCTCGGCCGGGCAGGTCTCGCCCGGTGGCCCGGCGACCGGCGGGGACGGCGCCCTCGACGGAGACGGCATACCCAACGGGGACGGCGCATCCGACGGGAACATCGCGTCCGCCGTCGCCGCCGCGCTGACCGGGCGCGGCGCGCGTCGACTGGTCCGCCCGCCGGGTCTGCCACCCGGCTGGCTCGCCGCGGCGCGCGGGATCGAGATGGTCGACGACGAGCCGCCACTGACCGCCGCCGAGCTGGACGCGACCGACGGGGTGCTCACCGGCTGCGCGCTCGCGATCGCCGAGACCGGGACGATCGTGCTGGACGGCGGCCCGGGGCAGGGCCGGCGGGCGCTGTCCCTGGTGCCCGACTACCACCTGGTGGTCGTGCGCGCCGACCAGGTGGTCGCAGGTGTGCCGGACGCCCTGGCCCGCCTGCGCGCCGCCGGCGCCGCGGCCCGCCCGCTGACCTGGGTCAGCGGGCCGAGCGCCACCAGCGACATCGAGCTCCACCGGGTCGAAGGGGTGCACGGGCCCCGCACGCTGGAGGTCATCCTCGTCGGCTAGTGGGATGGCCGACCGGTGTACGAAAAGCCTGGTCGAGGAGTCGGGTCGCTGACACATCCTCCGGGCCTGCGCACAGCGTCCGTTCAGTCCGCTCCAAGGGTTCGCGGTCACTCTGACGGTGATGCAGCGATCGTTGCACCCGCACCGACCACGCCAACCATGGCGAGGCCGGTCGCTCACGGTGGCGATCGCGGCGAGGGCCGACGGAGGGACAGGACCATGCCAACCCGTGACAACGGTGTCCGACCATCCCGCGACGACGGGATCCGGCGCACGGCGAGGGCGACCAGAAGCCTGTTCGCCGTCAGCGCCGCCGCCGTCATCGGGTTCGGCGTCCTGGCGCGTGATCACTCCGCCGCATCGGCCGGTTCGGGCGGCAGCGAGACGGACGGCAACACGACCACCGGCGGCACACAGGACGACGGGTCCTCGTCCGGGAGCGGCGACTCGACCTGGTCGTTCGACGACGGGTCCAGCGGCGGCCTGGTCTCCGGCGGCGGTACGGGCGGTTCCCACGCCAGCTCGGGCGGGAGCTGACATGCGCGCCGAGGACGCCGCCGCCGAGTGGGCGGTGTGGAGCACGACGGCACGGGTGGTCGTCACCGACCCCGCGGCGATCGACGAGGCGCGGCTGCTCGTCGTGGAGGAGCTCGCGGCCGTGGACGCGGCGGCGAGCCGGTTCCGCGACGACTCCGAACTCAGCCAGGTCGCGACCGCCGGTGGGCGGCCGCACAGGGTCAGCCCGCTGTTCGCCGAGCTGGTCGCGGCCGCGCTCAAGGCGGCCGAGGCCAGCGGCGGCGACGTCGACCCGACGCTCGGCGGCCCGCTCGCCGCGCTCGGCTACGACCGCGACATCGCCCTGATCGCCCCCGGCGGCGCGGTCATGCCCAGCCCCGCCGGGGCCTCGCGCGCCGGCGCCGCGCACGCTTCGGGCAGTTCGGGCAGTTCGGGCAGTTCGGGCGCCGCGCTCGCCATCGCCACGGCCGCGCTCGGCGTCGACGGCACGCCGGCCACTGTCATGCGGCTCGCGCCCGCGTGGCGGCGGATCGTTCTCGACGGCGACGTCCTGACGGTGCCAGCCGGCGTCCAGCTCGACCTGGGCGCAACCGCGAAGGCGCACGCGGCGGACCGGTGCGCGGCTCTGGTCGCGAGTCGGCTCGGCGTGGGCACGCTCGTCAGCCTCGGCGGCGACATCGCGACGGCCGGCGCCGCGCCGCCAGGCGGGTGGCGCGTCCAGGTGCGGGACCGCCCTGGCGAGCCGGCCTGCGCCGTGACGCTTGCCGCCGGCGGCGCGCTGGCCACGTCGAGCACGATCGGCCGGCGCTGGCGACGCGACGGCCGGATGCTCCACCACATCCTGGACCCGCGCACCTGCCAGCCTGCCCCGGTGACCTGGCGGACGGTGACCGTCGCCGCGCGCAGCTGCCTCGCCGCGAACACCGCGAGCACCGCCGCCCTCGTCCGCGCCGAGCTGGCCGTGGGCTGGCTGCGCCGGACCGGCCTGCCCGCCCGGCTGGTCGACGCGGCCGGCTCCGTCCACGCCGTCGCCGGCTGGCCACCCGCCCCACCGGCTCCCACTCCCACCTCCGCCCCCGATCGCACCTCCACCGCCATCGCCGCCGTCACGGCGACCGCGGCGGACACGGCGGACACGGCGGACACGGCGGACACGGCGCTGGCAGCGGCGGCGCTGGCGGCCACGGCGTGGGAAGGCGACGCGCGGTGACGAACGACGCGCTCTGGTACGCCGCCCGCGGCACCGGGATGACGTTGCTGCTGGTCCTGACGCTGACGGTCGTCCTGGGGATCACGGCCCGCTCGGGGCGACCGGCCGCCGGGCTGCCGGGGTTCGCGCTGGCCACGGTGCACCGCGACGCGAGCCTGCTCGCAGTGGCGCTGCTCGCCGTCCACGTGACGACGCTGGTCGCCGACCCGTACGCCCACATCGGCGCCCTTGACGTGGTGTTGCCGTTCCGCGCCAACTACCGGTCGCTGTGGGTGGGGCTCGGGACGGTCGCGCTCGACCTGCTCGTGGCGCTCGTCGTGACGAGCCTGCTGCGCCACCGGATCGGCGCGCGCGCCTGGCGGGCCCTGCACTGGGCCGCCTACGCCACCTGGCCGCTGGCGTTCGCGCACTCGCTCGGCTCGGGCAGCGACGTCGGCACCCGCTGGCAGTTGCTCGTCGCCGTGCTCTGCGCCGCCGCCGTACTGCTCGCGGTCGGCTGGCGATGCTCGACGTCCTTCCCGATGGCCGGCAGGGCGAGCCTTTCGGCCAGGAGGGCGAGCCAGAGACCGGCTCCCCCGGACGTCGCCAGATCGTCACCGCGCCCAGGCCCGAGCCACCCCGCCAGCGCGGAGGGGGTCCGATGACCGCGGCGCCCGTGAACGACGCCCAACTGCCGCGACGCGGCCGGAACGGGGACGTCATGTCCGCCTCGTCCTCGGGCCCGGGAGCCGCCGCGGCGGGGCGAGCGGCCGAAGGGGCGGCGCGCCCAGCCGGGTCGCCGCCCTGCACGGGGCCGGAATCTCCCGCGCGGCCGGGTCACGAGCCCCGCCTGTTCGGCTCCGCCGCCGCGAGCCTCGAGGAGCACCTTGCCCGGCTGGGCCCCGTCCCGTTGCGCGGCGGTCCCGGCCCGCTCGTCGATGAGCTACGCGCCGCCGGCCTGACCGGGCGTGGTGGCGCGGGCTTTCCCGTCTGGCGCAAGCTGGCCGCCGCGCGCGACGGTGGGACGGCCACCGGGCGAGGAGGCGGTGGGCAGGCGGTGGGTGGATCGGTGACGGTGATCGCCAACGCCGCCGAGGGCGAGCCGGAGAGTCGCAAGGACGCCTGGCTGCTGACCGCGGCGCCCCATCTGGTGCTGGACGGTCTGGCGCTGGTCGCCGAGGCCGTCGCGGCGGCCGACACCCGGGTCTACGTCAAGCCAGGCCCAGCCGCCGATGCCGTGACCCGCGCTCTGGCCGAACGGCGGGCCGCCCGACTCGACCGTGTCCCACCCGTCGTCCGAGCGGCCCCGGCGGGGGTGTTCGTCGCGGGCGAGGCGACCGCCGCCGCGGCGGCCGTGGTCGGCGGGAAGGCGGCCAGGCCGTTCCCCCAGTGGGTCCCGCTCGCCGCGCCCGCGCCACGCGGCGCCGGCCGGGCGGGGCAGTCCGGGCAGTCCGGGCGATCCGGGCGGCTGCGTCGTCCGGTCGTCGTGCTCAACGCCGAGACGCTCGCCCACGTGGCACTCGTCGCCCGGTACGGCGCGGCCTGGTTCCGGAGCACCGGCGCGCCCGACGACCCGGGCACCATGCTCGTCACCGTCAGCGGCGCGGTCGTCTCCCCGGGGCTGGTCGAGGTGCCGGTCGGCGCCACCCTCAGGGAGATCGTCGGGCTCGCGGGCGGCCCGGCCGAGGAGCCGGGGGCGGTCCGCGTCGGCGGCTACGGCGGCGGCTGGCTGCCGGCGGGCCGGGCGCACGCGGTCCCGATGTCACGGGCCGGGCTCGCGGCCTGGGGCGCCGGTCCCGGGCCTGGTCTCGTCCACCTGTTGCCCGGGCGGCTCTGCGGGCTGGCGGAGACGGCCAGGATCGTCGGCTACCTGGCCGGGCAGAGCGCGGGGCAGTGCGGGCCGTGCCGTGACGGCCTGCCGGAGCTGGCGGCCGCGATGTCCGGCCTGGCCGCGATGGGAGCGATGGCCGCGATGCCCAGCCTGCCGGCCACGGGCGGCCTGACTGGCCACTGGGCGTGGCAGGCGGCCGAGCTCGCCGAACTGGTCGACGGGCGGGGCGCCTGTCGCCATCCCGACGGCGCCGCCCGCCTCGTCCGCACGGCGCTGCGAGCCTTCGCCGTCGACCTGGCCGCCCACGCCGCCGGCCGCTGCGCGGGTTCGGCCGCGTGATCGTCGTCATCGAAAGGGCTGCGGCGCCGCGAAACGGGTAGTTCCTGGCATGGCCGCGCTCCCCCCCCCCACCGCCGACACCGTCTCGAGCCACCACATCCACCCGACCAGCAGGGAGGGCACAGCGATGACCAGTCGACTGCCACAACCGTCAGCCGGTTCGCAGGCGCCCACGCACTCGGCACCCGACAGGCAGGCGCACGGCGATGGCCCGCGACCGGCGGTGAAGCCGCCGTCGAGCTGGCTGCTCACCGTCGACTGGACGGCGTGCGACGGCCGCGGCTGGTGCGCCGAGCTGCTGCCCGAGGTGCTCGCCCAGGACCGGTGGGGCTATCCGATCTCGCGCGAGGAGGCCGCCCGCGCGGCCGCCGCCCGCGACGGCGAGCGCCCCCCGGGGCGTCCCAGCCGCGACATCCCGGTCCCACCGCCGCTGGCCGCGCACGCCCGCCGCGCCGCCGACACCTGCCCGCGCCAGGCGCTCCGGCTGCGTTACGTCTCCTGAGACAGGCCCGGTCCAGTCGATGGCGGCGGGATCGGGAGTGGTGATCTGCTCGACTCTCCCTTTCCGCGCAAAGCCGCCGTGGTGCTCGCGATTCAGGGATATCCGGGATAGTCGCGCGGCTTGAGCACACTCTGTGGCATTCTCTGGCGACGCCGGACGGACCGGCCTGGGTCGGACCCCCGACTTCCCACCGCCGACAGCGGACAGCGGACCAGGAGAGGGACGGGTGGGCACCAACCAGCGATCCCAGATCGAGATGACGGCCGAGGAGATCTCGGCCTACGTGGCGACACGGCGCACGGCCACGCTGGTGTCGCTCGGGCCGACCGGCCACCCGCACGCCGTCGCGATGTGGTTCGCCGTCCTCGACGGGGTGCTGTGGTTCGAGACCAAGGCCAAGGCGCAGAAGGCGCTCAACATCCGCCGCGACCCACGGGTCACCGTCCTGCTGGAGGACGGCCTGACCTACGACACACTGCGTGGGGTCTCGATGGAGGGGCGGGCCGAGATCGTGGACGACCCCGAGGCGCTGTGGGCCGTGGGCGTGAATGTCTGGGAGCGGTACCACGGCCCATACAGCGACGAGGCGCGGCCGCTGGTGGAATTCATGCTCCACAAGCGTGTAGCCGTGCGCGTCGATGTCGAGCGCGTTCGCTCCTGGGATCATCGCAAGCTCGGCATGAGCCCGATGCCCCTCGGAGGGTCCACAGCCGCCCACTACCCCGGTCCTCAGCCCCGATAGATCAGCGGGTCGGTAGATCGGGCACTTTCAGGAGCTTCGGTGGCACGTTTCTCCCTGCCAGAGAAGGCCCCCAGCGGCCTGGACTCCCCCACGACGGCCAAGGCCATCAAGTACCTGGCCAGGACCCAGGTGAAGATCTTCAGGATGACCAATGGGCGCATCGGCGGCAAGTGGCGGGTCGGGGCAGGTTTCCGCCGGCCGGTGCCGACGCTGCTTCTCCAGCACCGCGGCCGCAGGTCCGGAAAGATGTTCACCACGCCCCTGCTGTACCTGAGATCCGGTGACGACCTGGTCGTCGTGGCCTCCCAGGGCGGGCTGCCGAGGAACCCGCAGTGGTACCTGAACCTCGTCGCCCACCCGGAGACGCGGGTGCACATGAAGGGTTGGCGCGACATCCCCGTCCGCGCCCGGGTCGCCTCGCCCGAGGAGCGCGCCGATCTGTGGCCGCGGCTGGTCGATCTCTACGCCGACTTCGCGCGGTACCAGGGGTGGACCGACCGCGAAATCCCCGTCGTGGTCCTCGCCCCGCTCTGAGCCCCGTCCGACCGGCCCTGCCCAGAGACGCCAAGTAGGCCACGGGCACAGCCGATTGCCCCGTTTTCGTGCGTCCTGGCCGCGCAAACAGAGGGACCGTGGTTCCGCCGTGGTGAGACTGCCAGCGCCGACGGCGGGTAGGGTGGTGGTGTTACCGGTTCTCCGCTGTATGAACGTCATGCATCGTCGAACGGGAACGGCCGGCCGTGGAGCGGTCCGCGGCTGGCGCGAGACCGGGAGACGAAGGACGTCTACCGGGAAAGTAGCAAGGAGAACGCTCGTGGCTCAGGGTACCGTCAAGTGGTTCAACGCGGAGAAGGGCTTCGGATTCATCTCCGTGGACGGTGGCGGTCCGGACGTGTTCGTCCACTTCTCGGCGATTCAGTCGGACGGCTACAAGTCGCTTGACGAGGGACAGAACGTGCAGTTCGAGATCGTGCAGGGCCAGAAGGGTCCGCAGGCTGACAAGGTTCAGCCCGTCTGACGACCCCTCGACCTCAGACAGAGCAGCGCGCGGCCCGGCGGTCGCGCGCTGCTTTGTTGTGGGCCGTCTACACACCCGTCGCGGCCAAAACCGTCCGCGGCCACCCGTGGACCATCGCGCGGCCAGGATGGAGCCGGGCGACAAATCAGCCACACGATCTCGAAAACCGCGCCGCCGAACCGGACGCCGCGACGGGACCCCAACGGGAAGATTCCGGGCGCCGGCCTGTTCGATCATGCGGCCGTCGAACGGCGCGACAACCGGAGAATTCGTAAATCGTTAGAGAGATCGCCCGCTCCGATCGCCGAGCGGTCCGCCGGTCAGAACGGGTTAGGTCGGGGACCGGCGCGGGATGGCTCGACGCGGGATGGCCCGGCGAGTCTCGGTGAAGGCGTCGGTGTGGACCGCGGTGCCGCCGAAACGGCGGTCACTACCGGATGTGTCCACGCTTCAGGCGGGTCCGCGGGGGTAAGTCCGGCCCGCCCCCCGGCGTAGCAGACCGGCCGCGCGAGCCTCGATGGGCTGGCGCCGGGCTGGGCTGGTGGGGGGACCCGGCCGGGCGTCGCGTGGAGGGAGCTCTACGCGACGACCGACCGGGTGTGAGAAGGGCCTCGCCATGCAGCATGGAGGCGGAGTCTTGGCTGCGCCTTAAGAAAAGCTGTAGAGCTGCTGACGAGCGGCCGAGTCCACGCCGGCCGCGCCGGCACGCCACCGGCGACTGGCCGCCGGCCGCCGGCCGCCGGCCACCCTAGCCGCTGGGCTGGCTAAACGGCCAGACCCGGCCGCGGACGGCGAGCTGAGCTGGCCGCGCCCCTCCTCCGTGGCTTCGCCGGACGGGAGAGGGGCGCGGGCTGGACGGCCGCGAGCTACTCGGCGGCGGGCGTGGCGTCATCCGGGGCGGATGCCGCCGGCGGCGCCGGCTCGGCGGCCGAGTCGGTCGACTCGGCAGTCGATTCGGCGGCGGGCTCGCCAGCGAGGATCAGGTACAGCGCGCGCCGGGCCTCGGTGAGGACCTTGTTGGCGGCCGCGACCTGGTCCGCGTCGCCGGTCCTGGCGACCTGCCAGATGGCGGCGTGCAGTTCCTGGGCCGGGCCGAGCAGGCTGGCGCCGCTGCCGGCGCGGGCAGTGAACCCGGCGAACGGATCACCGAGCGTGCCGCGGTTCGCGGTGACGTGCTCCCGGCCGGCCTCGGTGAGGGTGACCAGGCGCCGGCCGCCCTCGGCCGTGACGGTGACCAGGCCCTCGTCCTCAAGCTGGCTGATCGTCGGGTAGACGGCGCCGGGGCTGGGCTGCCAGGCACCGCCGGTGCGTTCGGCGATCGCCTGCATCAGCTGGTAACCGTGCATCGGGCCGTCCGCCTCGGCGAGCAGCAGCAGCACGGCGGCGCGGACGTCGCCGCGGCCGGCGCGGCCGCGGCCACCGCCTGGGCGCCCCCGTCGTCCCCACGGCCCCGGGCCGCCCGGGGGGACCGGACCGCCCGGGGGAACCGGGCCCAGGGGCGGCGGGCCCCCGAACACTCCGAGGCCGGGGCCAGGGAACGGACCCATGCCGGGACCGGGGAACGGGCCCATGCCGGGACCGGGGTGGTGGGCGAACCCCTGGTGGTGGTGGCGACGGAACGGGCCGTGGTGCCGTCGGCCACCGCCGCGCGGACCGTGCTCCTCCGAGCGAGGCTCGGGCCAATCACGATGATCGAACTTCATGGTGTTTCTCCTTGCGGAATGTGTGCGCATACGCGCTGATGGAGGTAGGGGTGCGGGGGCGTCCGTCGGGTGTCCGATCGGCGCGACCAGGCGCACCGGCCGAGCCCGGCGCCTCCCGCGAGTGCCACGGGCACCGAGCTCGCTCCCGGCGTTTGCCTGTCTGGAGCGGGCCAGTGTTTCAGTGACACGCTCACGATATATCGCGTTAGGACGCTTGGCAAGCCCCGGTTGCCGACGAAGTCCGCCGCGATCGCTCCAGGCACTCCGGGCGCTCACGCACTCGGGCACTCCGGGCACTCCGGTCGGAGGCGCCAAGCCGATCCACCGCAAGCTCGGCGCCTCCGACCGGCTCACCGCCGTCCTGCGCGCCCAGCACGCCGGGCTGCTCCCGGCCGGCGCCCGCGTCCCCGCCACGCCCAGCCCGGGAGGCATCGGCCTTCCCGAGCGGCCGGGCGCCCTCGGCCCGACGCGCCGTCCACCCGTCGACGGCCCGGCCGGTGGGCGCCGCGGCGCGCCAGGCGGGCACCGGCGAGGCCGTCGCGAGGGCTCCGGCCCGGCGGACGAGGCCGGATCCCGGCCGTGGCCCGCTGGCGCCGCCTCGCTGAGCGGGCGCGAGCGGCAGGTCGCCCTGCTCGCCGTCGACGGCCTGACGAACCGGGAGATCGCCGACCAGCTGGCCGTGTCGGTACGGACCGTCGAGTACCACCTGGGCCGCGTCAACCGGAAGCTCGGGATCACCCGCCGGGAGGACATTCGCGCCGCACTCACGGTTGGTTCGATCGCGGTTGGTTGAATCGCCAGGTGGATGACGCGTTGCCCCGGGCGGTTCCGGTACGGACGGGAGCTGCCACGACCGTCGGCGCGCAGGAGCCGAGAACTGGTACCGGGGCGCTTCTGGACGGCATGGCCGCGCTCACGGCGCGCCTGGCGGCGGCAGGAGACGGCGGCGCGGTCGAGGTGCTCTCGGAGCGGCACGACCGGCTGGTCGTGCGGCGCGGGGGCGCGGTGCTGAAGGCGCATCAGGCGAATGTCGACCCGGCCGCGCTCGCGGCCCGCCTGCTCGCCGCCGCCGACCCGTGCCTCACCACCGCCCTGCTCGCGCCGCTGCCCATCCCGGACGCCGAGCTCGCCGGCTACGCGGCCCAGGTGGCCGGGCGCTGGGTGAGCGCCTGGCCGTTCGGCCTGGCGCTGGGGCCCGCCGACGCCGATGCCGCGCCGTGGGAACAGGCCGCCACGCTGCTGGCCCGGCTGCACACCGCGCCCTGCCCCGCGGGCATCTCGGGCCTCGCCGCGCACCCGCGCCGACGGCTCGCGCCCGCGATCGGGGCACTGGAGCGTCAGGCGCCGACCCGCCGTCCAGCGAAGGAGCCCGAGGCCGACGCCACGGACACGACCGGGGGCGCGGCCGTGGCGGGAAGCGACCCGGGCGCTGGCGGCTCGGCCCGGACGGCGGTGCTGGCTGCCTACCGCGCGCTGCCGGACCGGGACGTGGTCATGACCGCGCGGCCGGGCCGGCCGGTCACGCTGATCCACGGCGACTGGCACCTCGGGCAGCTGGTCAGGACCGACGCCGACGGATGGCGGCTGGTGGACGTCGACGACCTCGGGATCGGCGACCCGGCCTGGGATCTGGCCAGGCCCGCGGCCTGGTTCGCCGCCGGGCTGCTGCCGCCGGCGGTGTGGACGCGGTTCGTCGACGCCTACCGGGCCGCCGGCGGCCCGGCGCTGCCGCCCAGCGGCGATCCCTGGTCGGCCGTCGACCTGCCAGCGCGGACCTTCGTCGTCGAGTACGCCGCCCGGGCCCTGACCGCGTCGCTGCCGACATCCCCCGGCGGAAGCGGCGGGAGCGGCGGTGAGATCGGGCCAGACAGTGACGAGCGGGTCGGCCCTGACGGGTCCGACGCCCTTGCGGGGCCGGACGATCCGGACGGGCTGGACCCGCTGGGCCAGGCGTTCGTCACCTGCTGCCGCCGGATGCTGTCGTAGCCGTGGTCACCGCACCGCAACGCACCTCGCTGTGCGGCGCGGCGCCGCACGAGGCGCGGCCCAGGCTGTACCCCCCGAGTCGTACATCTGACAGCGCTGTAGAGGATGAAGGCTCAGTAGGCTACGGGCCCGACGAGTCCGCCCCAAGGATGGGTAGGTACACGTGAACCACCCGACGATGCAGTGCCCCAAGTGTCACTCGGCGATGCGGACCTACAGCCGCAACGGCGTCCAGATCGAGCAGTGCGACGGTTGCCGCGGCATCTTCCTCGACTACGGCGAGCTGGAGGCGCTGACCCGACTGGAGGCGCAGTGGGCGCAGCCCGCCCCGCCGATCCCGCCCGCTCCGCCGGCCGCGCAGCCCTACGGCCAGCCCGCGCAGCCCTACCCCGCCCAGCCCTACGGCCAGCCCGCCTGGGGCCACAGCGGTCAGGGTGGGCACGGCATGTTCGGCCATGGGTCCAGCCACGGCCGCCGCGGTCACGGCGGCTTCTTCAACACGTTGTTCTCGAGCTGACCGCGGCCGCGCGGAAAGAGGCGGAAAACGGCGGGAGATCGTTTCGGAACCCCACCGCTTCACCGCCACCGCTTCACCGCCACCAGCTCACCCCCGCCGGTTCACCGCCGGCGGGGCGTGGGCCGGCGACGAGGATGTTCCGTGCGCAGCCATACCGGGGCGCCCCGTGACGTTCGTACGGTCTTCGACCGGGATGAACGACGGTCCACCATGCCCAGCCGGAATACCCCGGGGCGCCTTCGGGTGAGAAAGGCCGTATAAAGGACAGCATGACCGCCGCCGGGCCAGTCCCGCTGCTCATCGTCGGTGCCGGTGGCCTGGCTCGGGAGGCGGCGGAGGCGGCTCGCGCGTCCGGTGAGCACCACGTCGTGGGCTTCCTCGACGACAACCCGGCGCTGTGGGGCGCACCGATCGGCGGCGCCCAGGTGCTCGGCGGCCTGGACCGGGTGGCCCAGTACCCGCGGGCCCGCCTGCTGCTCGGGCCTGGCCGTGGGCGCTCGCGCGCCGTGCTGCGGCACCGGCTCGAGGAGATGGGCGTCGGCGACGACCGCTACACCAACGTGATCCACCCGCGTGCCGTGGTGCCGCCCTCCTGCTCGGTCGGGGCCGGGTCGGTGCTGCTCGCGGGTGCCGTGCTCACCGCGGACGTGACCGTCGGCCGGCACGTCGCCATCATGCCGAACGCGGTGCTCGCCCACGACGTCGTCGTCGAGGACTACGTGAGCGTCTGCGCGTCGGTGACCCTCGCCGGCGCCGTCCGGGTGCGGGCCGGGGCCTACCTGGGGCAGAGCTGCGCGATCCGCGAGGGGCTGACGGTCGGCTCCTGGTCGATGATCGGCATGGGCGCGGCCGTGATCCGCGGGATCGGCGACAGCGAGGTCTGGGCGGGCGTGCCGGCGCAGCTGCTACGCCCGTCCGTGGGCCCCCCGCCGGTCCCGATGAGCCCGCCGGGCGCCGCGCCCCGCACGGGATACGCGCGTTCCGTCCGCTGAACGGGTGGGGCGAATACTCGTCCAGGTGCCCCGCCGCGCGATCTTCGACCATTCTGGCCGGCAAAGACGCCGAGGCGACAGAATTGCTTCTGGACGGTCGCCGCCGGCGGACAGCTCCATACAACTGGAGAACCGGGTTAACTGGAGAACTGGGTTACCGACAATGTGTGACCGTCGGGATCGTTGAACCACACGATTCGATCACCGTCCGGCGATGTCCAGATGCCGAGGCGGTCCTGATCGAGGCCGTCATAGCGGTTGACCCGCACACCTCGGCCGGTGAGCCAGCGCACGGCGTCGGCGAGATCGTCAACCCGCCAGCCGAGCGCCGTGAACGGCTGGGGCACGACCTCGCGCACCGCGCTGACCCGCAGCATCGTGCCGTCCGCCTGGAACACGACCGCCGACGGCGTCTCCTCGACCAGCCGGAGGCCGAGGACCCCCTGATAGAAGTCCAGCGCCCGGTCGAGATCGACCGTCGGCACAAAGGCGATCATCTCAGCGTCAGCGAGCACTCCCCCACCGTCCCATGTTGCCGACACCAATATAGCCCCATCATCTCACTGTGATTTTCCGTCCACCAAAAGCGACGTTGGCGAACGAGACGTGACGCGAGGCGAACGCGCCGGGACCATGGTGGCGAACACATCGCCAACGGCCGGTCGGCGGACGAGGAGTCCGTCGACCGGCCGTCAGCTACCGACCGTCAGCTACCGGGTGCCGGCGCCGGCTAGGCGGCGGCCATCGCGCCGCGGCCCCGCTCGAACGCCGCGGCCGGCTCGAGGGCCAGGTCGAGGACCTCGCGGACGTCGGACACCAGGTGGACGGTGAGCGCGTCGCGCACCGCCGCCGGCACGTCGTCCAGGTCCGGGCCGTTGCGGCTCGGCAGCAGGACGGTGGTGAGGCCGGCCCGGTGGGCCGCCAGCAGCTTCTGCTTGACGCCACCGATCGGCAGCACCCGGCCGGTCAGCGACACCTCGCCGGTCATCGCCACCTCGGCGCGCACCGGGCGGCCGGAGAGCAGGGACGCCAGCGCCGTGGTCATCGTGACGCCGGCGCTCGGCCCGTCCTTGGGCACCGCGCCCGCCGGAACGTGGACGTGGATGCCCCGCTCCGCCAGATCCCCGACCGGGAGCTCCAGCTCGGCGCCGCGCGAGCGCAGGTAGGACAGCGCGATCTGCGCCGACTCCTTCATCACGTCGCCCAGCTGGCCGGTAAGCGTCAGGCCGGTCGCGCCGGTCTCCTTGTCGGCCAGCGACGCCTCGATGAACAGCACGTCGCCCCCGGCGCCGGTGACCGCGAGCCCGGTCGCCACCCCGGGCAGCGCGGTGCGCTCGGCCGACTCGGGCGTGTGCCGCGGCCTGCCGAGGTAGTCGACCAGGTCGCCGGCACCGACCGTCACCGGCGTCGCCGCCGCGCCCCCGGACGGCACGTCCGTCGTCGCGGGCTCGCCACCATCGGCGGCGTCAGCGCCGACGGTGGCGCCGACGCTGGGGCTGGGGCTGGCGGAGCGCGCCGTCTCCAGCGCGACCTTCGCGGCGATCTTGCGCAGCACCCGGGCGATGGAGCGCTCCAGGTCACGCACGCCCGCCTCGCGGGTGTACTCCCCCGCGAGCAGCCGCAGCGCCCCGTCGTCGATCGTCACGTCCGCGGCGGCGAAGCCGGCCCGCTCGAGCTGGCGCGGCAGCAGGTGGTCGCGGGCTATGACGACCTTCTCGTCCTCGGTGTACCCGTCGAGCCGGACCAGCTCCATGCGGTCCAGCAGCGGCTCGGGAATCGCCTCGACGACGTTGGCGGTCGCGAGGAACAGCACGTCGGACAGGTCCAGCTCGACCTCGAGGTAGTGGTCGCGGAACGTGTGGTTCTGCGCCGGGTCGAGCACCTCCAGCAGGGCGGCCGTCGGGTCGCCCCGGTAGTCGGCGCCCAGCTTGTCGACCTCGTCGAGCAGCACGACCGGGTTCATCGTGCCGGCCTCGCGGATCGCCCGGACGATCCGGCCGGGCAGCGCGCCGACGTAGGTGCGCCGGTGGCCGCGGATCTCGGCCTCGTCGCGGACGCCGCCGAGCGCGACCCGGACGAACTTGCGCCCCATCGCGCGGGCGACCGACTCGCCGAGCGAGGTCTTGCCGACGCCTGGCGGGCCGGCCAGTGCCAGCACCGCGCCGCTGCGCCGCCCGCCGACGACCCCGAGCCCCGCGTCCGCGCGCCGGCGGCGCACGGCCAGGTACTCCACGATCCGGTCCTTGACGTCGTCAAGGCCGGCGTGGTCGGCGTCCAGTACCGCGCGGGCGCCGGCGATGTCGAAGGAGTCCTCGGTGCGCTCGTTCCACGGGATGTCGAGCACGGTGTCCAGCCAGGTCCGGATCCAGCCGCCCTCGGGTGACTGGTCGGAGGTCCGCTCCAGCTTGTCGACCTCCTTGAGGGCCGCCTCACGGACCTTCTCCGGCAGATCGGCCGCCTCGACGCGGGCCCGGTAGTCGTCCTGCTCGTCGCCGTCGGCGGCGCCTTCACCGCCCTTGCCGGACAGCTCGCGCAGCTCCTTGCGGACGGCCTCCAGCTGGCGGCGCAGCAGGAACTCGCGCTGCTGGCGGTCCATGCCCTCCTGGACGTCCTTGCGGATGGTCTCGGCGACGTCGAGCTCGGCCAGGTGCTCCCTGGTCCAGCCCAGGACCTTCTCCAGCCGGGCGGCGACGTCGGCGGCCTCCAGCAGCTCCAGCTTCTGCGCCGCGGTGAGGTACGGGGCGTAGCCGGCGGTGTCGGCGAGCGCCGACGGGTCCTCGATCGAGGTCACCGAGTCGACGACCTGCCACGCGCCGCGCTGCTGCAGCAGGGTGGTGACGAGCGCCTTGTACTCGCGGGCAAGGTCGGTGATCTTGCCGTTCACCGGCGTGACGTCGTCGAGAACGGTCGCCTCGACCCACAGCGCGGCGCCGGGACCGGTGCTGCCGGTGCCGATCCGGGCGCGGGCCACCGCGCGGACGACCACGGCGGGCTCGCCACCGGGAAGCCGGCCGACCTGCTCGATGACGCCGAGCGCGGCCACCGGCGCGTACCTGCCGTCCAGCCGCGGGGTCAGCAGGACCTGCGCCTTGCGGCCGTCAGCCGAGGCGGTGGAGCCCACGGAGGCGGCGGAGCCGGCGTTGTCGGGAGAGCGCGACTGGGCGGACGCCCTGGCCGCGTCCACCGCGGCGCGTGTCTCGACGTCGGAGAGCGCGAGCGGAACGACCATGCCGGGCAGCACGACCGCGTCGTCGAGCGGCAGAACAGGCAGCACACGAGTCTGGGTCACGAAGCACATCCCTCACGGTCAACAGACCAGTCATCGCCAAGACCAAGGAACTTGACACTGACCGACTCAAGGCACTGGAGCCCGCCATTGTTCCTCGTCGACCCGCCCCGCCTGTTCGCCCAGACCGAACAGACAGCCGCGGGCCAGTCCGGACCCAGCCGAAGGCACTTGCCTGGTTTTGTCGCGCCCCGGCGCCGGCGGATGGATGCTGCTAGACCAGCCGCGACCCGTGTCGGCGAGCAGCAGAGGAGCCGAGGAGCAGCCATGACGACCGCAACGCCGCCCGTCCCCGCGCCTGGCGCGGAGCCCGCGCCAGTCGGCCCGCCGCCGCCGTTCGACGCGGAGATGGCCGCCATCGTGGAGTCGATCGCCGAGTTCTTACCCGCGGCGATCACCCCGGACATGATCCCGCGGCTACGGGGCAACGGCGGGGTCGGCCCTGGCCTGACGAACGAGGACCTGGCCAGGGACGGGGCGTTCGAGGTCAGCGAGGTGTCCGTGCCCGGCCCGTCCGGGGCGCCGGACGTGGCGTTGCTCGTCTGCCGCCCGACGCCGGCGACCATCGAGGCGGCCGGCGCCGACCCGGAGGCCGCCCAGCCCGTGATCTACCACTCCCACGGCGGCGGGATGATCGTCGGGGACTTCCGGACGGGACTGGCGAACATCCTGGACTGGGCCCAGCAGTTGGGCCTGGTGGCCGTCTCGGTCGAGTACCGGCTCGCGCCCGAGCACCCGCACCCGGCGCCGGTCGAGGACTGCTACGCGGGCCTGCGCTGGACCGCCGACCACGCCGGCGAGATCGGCGGCGACCCCGACCGCCTCGTCCTCGCCGGCCTGTCCGCCGGCGGCGGGTTGTCCGCCGCGCTGGCGCTGCTCGCCCGCGACCGGGGCGGCCCCGCGCTCGCCGGCCAGGTGCTCATGTCCCCGATGCTCGACGACCGCAACGACACCCCGTCCGCGTTCCAGATGACCGGCCGCGGCGTCTGGGACCGCTCCGCCAACGAGACCGGGTGGGGCGCGCTTCTCGGCTCCGCACGCGGCGGGCCCGGCGTCTCCCCCTATGCCGCGCCGGCCCGGGCGGCGGACCTGTCCGGGCTGCCGCCGGCCTACGTCGACGTCGGCTCGGCCGAGACCTTCCGCGACGAGGACGTCGCCTATGCGAGCGGCATCTGGCGGGCCGGTGGGCAGGCCGAGCTGCACGTCTGGCCCGGCGGCTTCCACGGCTTCGACATGCTCGCCCCCCAGACGGCCCTCGCCCGCGAGGCCAAGGACGCCCGGCTGCTCTGGCTGCGCCGCCTGCTCGGGAGATGACACCATGGCTCGCCCGTCGGCCGCGGAGGCGCGCCCGACGGGCGGGCGACTCAGGTGAGCGTGGCGATGTCGATGACGAAGCGGTAGCGGACGTCGCTGGCCAGGACCCGCTCGTAGGCGATGTTGACGTCGCCGGCGCCGATCAGCTCGATCTCGGCGGCGATGCCGTGCTCGGCGCAGAAGTCGAGCATCTCCTGGGTCTCGCGGATGCCGCCGACGTTCGAGCCGGCGAGGTTGCGCCGCGTCTGGATCAGCGAGTAGGCGAAGTGGTTCTGCGGCTCATCCGGGCCGCCGACGTTGCACATCGTCCCGTCCAGGCGCAGCAGCGACAGGTACGCGTCCAGGTCGAGGCTGGCCGACACCGTGTTCAGGATGAAGTCGAGGCTTCCCCGCAGCTCGTCGAACGTCGCCGGGTCGCCGGTCGCCCGGTAGCGGTCGGCGCCCAGGCGCAGGCCGTCCTTCTCCTTGGCCAGCGTCTGGCTCAGCACGGTGACGTCGGCGCCCAGCGCGTGCGCGAGCTGCACGCCCATGTGCCCGAGCCCGCCCAGGCCGACGACGGCCACCCGAGAGCCGGGTCCGACCTTCCAGTGCCGCAGCGGCGAGTAGGTCGTGATCCCCGCGCACAGCAGCGGCGCGGCGGCGTCCAGCGCCAGCGCGTCCGGAATGCGCAGCACGAACGACTCACGCACGACGATCCGCTCGCTGTAGCCGCCATAGGTGGGCGTGCCGTCGCGCTCCCTGCCGTTGTACGTCGCCACCGGATGGGCGACGCAGTACTGCTCCAGGCCCGCCACGCACGGCTCACAGGTCCCGCAGGAGTCGACGAAACAGCCGACACCCACCCGGTCACCGACCGCGAACGCCGTGACCTCGTCGCCGACTGCCGCGACGACGCCGGTGATCTCGTGGCCGGGCACCATCGGGAAGATCACCGGGCCCCAGTCCTCGTTGGCCTGGTGGATGTCGCTGTGGCAGATCCCCGCGTACCTGATGTCGATGACGACGTCGTCCGGGCGCGGGTCGCGGCGCTCGACGGTGGCAGGCTCGACGTTCGCGCCCACGGCCGGGATGGCAAGTACACGTACGGTGGCCATCGTTCTCCTGTTCGATGAGGCGGTCGGCGGAAAGGTCTCGGTGGGGCCTGGGCAGGCCGTCGCTTCCTGGTCGGACGCGGACCACCGGTACGGCGAGCGTGCCCGTCCATGAGCCTGCTCGGACCCACCCGCGTCGGCATGGTGCTCGCGGCACAGCTATCCGTCGGCGGCTATCCGTCGGCGGTCGCCCGCGCTGACCGGTGCCCGCGCCGCGTGCCCGCACGCCGCGGGGCCGGGCGCAGGCGCGTCACCCTGACCGGCCTCGACGGCACGCCCAGCGTGGACCGGTGGGCGGAGGCTGGCGGCGTGCCCGACGGCGACGGAGCCGGGCCGATGGCGGCGACGGCCGCCGCCGCCATCGCCCGCCCGTAACGATCCGCGCCGGCCGACGGGAGCGGGCAGGGTGTCACCGGCGCCATCTGGCGCGGGCAGAAGTGCACCCCGTCGGGGCTGCGCACCGTCACCATTCCGTCGGGCCCGCACTGTTCGCCCGGGCGGCACGGCAGCGTCCAGGTGAACCGCCCGTCCGGCAGGGTCACCTCGCTGCCCGCGGGCACGACGCTCGTGTCCGGCAGGTCGTGGGCGATGTCGCGCCAGACCTGGTCGAGCGGGGTGAACCCGCCGTCGCTGACCTGCTGGTCGAGCCGCGGCGGGGCCTCGACCAGCAGGACGTGGGAGCCACCCCGGGTCAGCCGCGCGACCGCCTTGGTGACGTCCTCCCGGTAGGCCTCGACGAGGTCGCGGTTCTTCATGCACCGCGACCCGGTGTTACCCGAGAAGGACAGTACCGCCACGGTCGGGTGCCACTTGCGCGACTGCTTGCGCATGTCGTCGAGCCAGTCGCAGGGAGCCGTGCCGCCGTACGTGTGGACCAGCAGGGACGTGCCGCCGGCCGCGGTCACCGCCGCCTTGAACGACCCCTGGGCCTCCCAGGCCAGCGAGTCCCCCCACAGCGCCACCTTCCGGCCTCCGCCGTCGCCGCCCCCGTCCGGCCTGCTGACGACCGCGACCAGTCCCAACAGCACCGCCCCGATGAACAGCCACCCGATCGGCCCCGGCCGTCGCGCCGCCACCCCAGCCCTCGCCCCCCTGCTCTACCGTGCGGCCACCGGCCACGCGAGGCCGCGCGATTCAGGCTCAAACACGCGGCGGCTACGCAAAGGATGCCCCAGGCACCAGGTCCGCATGCCGCTCAGCCGGACTCTCGCATGCCACGGCCAGGCCACAAGGAAGGCCCCGCGCGGACGGGGTCAGCTGGCGGCGAGGAAGCGGTCCAGGACGCGGACGCCGAACCGGAGGGCGTCGGTGGGAACGCGCTCGTCGACGCCGTGGAACATGCCGGAGAAGTCCAGGTCGGGCGGGAGACGCAGCGGGGAGAAGCCGAAGCAGCGGATGCCGAGGCGGGAGAACGACTTGGCGTCGGTGCCGCCGGAGAGCATGTAGGGCACGGCGCGGGCGCCGGGGTCCTCGGCGCGCAGCGCGGCGGCCATCGCGTCGACCATCGGCCCCTCGAACGGCGTCTCGACGGCCCGGTCGAGCACCACCCATTCGCGGCGGATGTCCAGCCCGATCAGCTCGTCGATCTGCTCGATGAACTCCTCCTCGTGGCCCGGCAGGAACCGGCCGTCGATGCCGGCCGTCGCCTCGCCGGGGATCACGTTCACCTTGAAGCCGGCGTTCAGCTGGGTGGGGTTGGCGGTGTTGCTGATGGTGGCGCCGATCATCCGCGCGAGCGCGCCGAGTTTCGCGACGGTCGTCTCCAGGTCGTCGGTGTCGATCTCGATGCCCAGTGCTTCGCCGACCTCGTCGAGGAACTGGTGCACGGTCGGCGTCAGCACGATCGGGAACCGGTGCCGGCCGACCCGGGTGACCGCCTCCGCGAGCGCCGTCACCGCGTTGTCCGAGGCGAGCATGGAGCCGTGGCCGGCGCGGCCGCGCGCGGTCAGCTTCATCCAGGCCATGCCCTTCTCGGCGGTCTGGATGAGGTAGAGCCGCAGGTCGTCGTTGATCGTGTAGGAGAAGCCGCCGACCTCGCTGATCGCCTCCGTGCAGTCGGCGAACAGGCCGGGGTGGTTGTTCACCAGCCAGCTCGCGCCGAGCGGCCCACCGGCCTCCTCGTCGGCGACGAACGCGACGACCAGGTCGCGCGGCGGCTTCCGGCCGGTCCTCATCAGGTCGCGGACGACGGCGAGCGTCATCGCGTCCATGTCCTTCATGTCGATCGCGCCGCGGCCCCACAGGCAGCCGTCGGCCTCCTCGCCGCCGAACGGGTGATGGGTCCACTCGGTCGGGTCGGCCGCGACCACGTCCAGATGGCCGTGGATCAGCAGCGGCGGGCGGCTCGGGTCGGCACCCTCGACCCGGGTGATGACGCTGGTGCGGCCAGGCTCCGACTCCAGCAGCGTCGGTTCGAGGCCGACCTCGGCGAGCTTGGCGGCGACGAACTCGGCGATCGTGCGCTCGAACCCGTCGCCGTTGCCACGGTTGGTCGAGTCGATCCGCAACAGGTCCCTACACAGTTCGACGACCTCGTCCTGCGCGCCCGTGCTCGGCACTTCCGCCGCGGTCACGGTGGTCAGGGGCCCGGATCCGGCCGGTGTCCCCGGGTAGGTTGTCGAGTCGCTCGCCATGCCTGACAGTCTGCCCCTGGCTTCCCACGTACGCCGGATCGGCCATGGAAACAACCCGATCTCGGCAATCTGCCGGCAACACTGAGACGAACGTCACTCGACCGTACGGGCCGAGCGGTGTCCCGGCAGCGGGTCGGTCTGGCGAGCCACGGGGCGCGGATCCACGCGGCTTCGGACGCCTGGCTTTCGGGTACACACCGGCCGACCCCGCAGCGGCACCACGCGGTACGCGGTGGTGCGGTGGCGTCTGGAACACGCCGCGGACAGGCCGCTGGCCGGCGCAGTTAGTCGGGGTGGCTGGAAGGGATGGCTCATGACGCTGTATCGGTGCCCACGAGCTGACCTGCACTGCAAGGCGTTGTTCGAGTCGTCAGGGGACCTCGACGATCACTACCGGTGGACGCACGGCTATCGGCGTACCTCGCGATATCTCGCGTCACTTCGGCCGATTCGGATGCCGACGACCGGCGAGCCACTACCGACCAGGGGCGAGGCGAGCGGGTTTGGCCCGTCCGCGGCGACCGGCACGGCGCGCCTGCGCCGTACGCGCCGCGAGACCGCCGGCGCGAGTGTCCTGTCGCGCCACCGCGCTCGCCGCGACTAACGCCGCGGCAGCGGGTCTTCTCTCGACGCTTCAGGCGGGCTGGGCTGACGTGCGGTGTGCGCGTTCGAGGAGGTCAGGGCCGGCTACCTGACAATGTCGTAAGATTCGCAGGTGTTGCCTTCCCGTCGACCACTTTTTTTGCGATCGATCTGGGCCGGGGGGCGAGCCCCCACGGCCGGGCTAGGACTGGCGGTCCGGGTATGCCGGCGAGGTGGCTAGTCCGATGGCGACCCAGCTCTACGAGCTCCAAGCCCAGTTCTTTCGTTCCCTGGCACATCCGGCCCGTATCCGCGTTCTCGAGCTGCTTCGCACAGGCGAGCGCTCGGTCGGCGAGCTCGTGGGCGAGGTCGGCCTCGAGGCCTCCCACCTGTCCCAGCAGCTCGGCGTACTGCGCCGCGCCGGCCTGGTGACCACCCGCAAGCAGGGCACGACCGTCTACTACGCGCTGGCGACGCCGCTGATCGCCGGGCTGCTCGACCAGACGCGGCTGATCCTCACCGGCGTCCTCAACGAGCAGGCGGAAATCCTGCGGGACCTTCTCGCCGCCCAACCCTGACACGCACCGCCGCGAACCAGTCACGATCAGACACCGAGCCACACATACACCGAGACACCGAGACAGCAAGAGATCGAGACACCGAGGCACCGGCAGGAGCGGCGGGCGTCCAGGACGCCCGCCGCTCCTGCTCGGCACCGACCGGTCAGATCGATGCGCCGCCTCTAGCGATCAGTGGCGATCAGTAGGACGAGGCTCGCGCCTCGTCCTCCTCGTCGTCCTGCTCGTAAAGATCGGCCCAGCCGCCGGAACCCGCCGTCGCCTCGGCCTCGCCGTCAAGATCGTCGTCCGGTGCGCCGCCAAGGTCGGCCCGCAGCCGGTCGAGATCGATGTTCGGCGAGTGGTACTTGAGGTCTCGAGCGACCCTCGTCTGCTTTGCCTTGGCCCGACCCCGCCCCATGGCCCGACTCCCTTCCGCGACGCCGGGGCTCCCGCCGCCGCGCACGTGCTCGTCGCCCGTACCTGTCGCCTGTGAAACGTCGACGACACCGATGGCCAACCCGCCCACGCCGCCGCCCCGCACGCCGGCATCACCCGGGCGCCCAGGCTCCCCTAGCCCGGGCGACCATCGATGCCGGCCGCTCGACGCTGCCAGCACGTCCGCGTCGACCGCTCGGTACCAACCGGCCATAGCCGGCTGTCTCGGGGCCTACGCGGTCGCCTCGCCCGTCTGACGGCGGTCGTCGTCAGTAGTCGACCGCTGAATACCTTACAACCTCGTCAGATTGTGAGCGTTGCGGTCGCCGTCGTTGCGGCGACTACCACCTTCGTACCCCTGGCGTACCTCTGGTCCTCGCGCCCGCGAGCTCGGCGCGTCACCCCTCCGGGGTAAGGGGACCATGCTGCGCTCCTACGCGAGGAACCTGCACACTGGGGGCGTGACGGACGAGCGCAACGTTCTCGGTGACCCGCTGGAGCCGTGTGGCACCGACCCGATGACCGGTTTCTTCCGGGACGGCTGCTGCAGCACCGGGTCGGAGGATCTCGGCAACCACACCGTCTGCGCCGTGGTCACCAAGGAGTTCCTCGACCATCAACGCGCTGTCGGCAACGACCTGTCCACCCCGCGCCCCGAGTGGGCCTTCCCCGGCCTGCGCCCCGGCGACCGGTGGTGCGTGGTCGCGGCCCGCTGGCTGCAGGCCTACCGGGCGGGCGCCGCGGCGCCCGTGGTGCTCGCCTCGACGAACGCCCGCGCGTTGGAGATCGTCCCGATCGAGGCCCTGCGGGAGCATGCCGTCGACGTGCCGGCGGACCCGCGCTCGCTGACCTAGCCGGGAGCCGTCGCCGCCGGCGGCTGGTCAGCCGTCGATCCAGCCGTTCTTCTCGGCGAGCCTGGTCAGACCACGGCGGACGGCCAGGATCTGCGCGCCGGTCAGCGTCGGCTCGGCCTGCAGCAGGAGCTCGGTGATCTCACGGGTGAACTCCTTCGCCGACGGGACGTAGAAGAAGTCCTCGGTGTCGTCCCCCGCCTCGCGCGTCGGCCCCTCGGCGGCGTCCGCGCCGGCGGCCGGTGACGGGCTGGCCTGCGCCGCGCGCACCAGCCGCGCGCCGGTCGCCTTCGGTCCCCGGTCGCCCTGCTCGACCTCGAACTCCATCGTCACGCCAGCGGTCACCAGGTGCTTGTCTACCAGCAGATCATTGGCATGGAGGAAGATGTCCTCGCCGCCCCCGGTCGGTGCGATGAAGCCGTAGCCTCGCACCTGATCAAACCTCAGGACCCTGCCTGTGCGCACACATCACCCCGAAAACACCGATAAGCCCGAACCACGACCGCATCACGGTGCATGAGAGGCGTCACACGGTCAACGGCCGGCAGGGCGGCCAAGCCGGCGGTCCTCGGGGAGAACCCGGGCCGCACCGCTCCGTCGGGACCGGCAGACCGGGCGGGGACGTCATCCCCCCGGGCAGACATCGCGGGCCGGGGGAAGCCAGCCACATCACTGGCCGGCGAACACCTTGGCCCGTCTCGGGCGCGTTCTCAGGCACGTTCGTACGGCCTGCGGCCGAGTGTAGCCGAGCCTGGACACCCCGTTCGCCACGTTCGCGCGGCTCCCCACCCCGCCACCCCGGACGACGTGGTCTCCGCCGAAGGAAGCCAGACGAGAGAAGGTCAGAAGAACAGGGGCGACGGGGCGAACTCGGCGCGGATCTCGGGCTCCGGGTCGCGCACCACCCGGGTGGGACGGTCGAACACCATCGTGGCCCGGTCACCGGTGCCGTACGCCGGCCAGGCGGGCAGGCCGGAATGGTTCGGGTCGCCGGATCGGGCGAAGGCGATCCAGGCGCCGGCCACCTCGTCGATGAGGCGGCCCAGGTCGGCGGCGTCCCCGCCGATCCGGGCCCGGTCCGGGTTGTCGAAGACGAGCGGCAGGTCCAGGCAGTGCGGGGCGCCGAGGATCCCGCCCAGCGCCGAGGAACGCCAGGCGAGCAGGTATCCGAACACGGGTGCGCCGCCCGCCGCGGCCTTGCGCTCGGCGAGCAGCGACGTGGCGACCTGGAAGCCGATGCCCTTGCTCCAGGCCCGCAGGAACGACGGCGTCCAGTACGGGCGCAGGTCCCGCAGCAGCTCGACACGCAGGTCGGCGCGCTCGCCCCAGGCCCCGGCGAGGCCGGGAGCGACGTCCGCCATGGTGAGCGCGCCGAACCGGGGGTCGAAGGCGGACATGAACGTCGCCTCGTCCGCGGTGGCGCCGACCAGCAGCGGTACGTCCCGCTGGGTCGCCGCCGGGACCGGGTCGAACGGATGGGCCGGCAGCGCGACGCCGTCGAGGACGGGGGCGAAGCCCGGCGAACCGGCGCTCTCCCCCGCCCTGGCCACGGCGGCGGCCGCCGTCAGGAGCACGCCCGCGGGGATCTCCTGAAGCCGGTCGAGGCGGGTGGCGTCGAGCTCGAGGGCACGCAGCAGCGCGCGCGCCGCGCGGTCGGCGGTCTCGGCGGTGACGGCTCCGATGCTGGGGCCGCTCTGGATCGCCGCGCGGTGCACCAGACCGGCGGCGGCCGGCATGGCGAGCAGGGTGCAGACCTTCGCCCCTCCGCCGGACTGGCCGAACACCGTCACCCGGCCCGGGTCCCCGCCGAAGGCCGCCGCGTTGTCGCGGACCCAGGCGAGGGCCAGGGCCACGTCGAGCATCCCCGCGTTTCCCGACCCGGCCCACCGCTGGCCACCCAGCTCGGCCAGGTGCAGGTGGCCGAGTACGCCGAGCCGGTGGTTGACGGTGACCACGACGACGTCGCCGCGGCGGGCCAGCCGGTCGCCGAGGTAGGCGGCGTTGTTCGCGCTGCCGCTGGAGAAGCCGCCGCCATGCAGCCAGACCATGACCGGGCGGCGGGCATCGTCGCTGGCCGGGGTCCAGAGGTTGAGGTTCAGGCAGTCCTCGCTGACCCGCCCGCGGTCGCCGCCGCCGGACAGGGTGACCAGCGCGATGCCGCGGGCGATCGCGGCGGCCCGGTCGAGGCCGGGCTCGTCCGCGCCGTACCGGGCACCCAGCCGCAGCATCGACTGTTTGCACCGCGGTCCCCAGTCGACGCGGTCCCGCACGCCCGCCCACGGCTCGGCCGGTGCCGGCGGGCGGAACCGTCCCGCTCCGGACGTCGGCCCGCCGTAGGGAATCCCGAGGAACGCGAGCGTCCCGTTCTCCTCGACCCGCCCGCGCACCTTTCCGACTGTGGTCTCGACAACCCTGGTCTCGACGACGCCGGTCAACGAACCTCCAGGCGGGGTCAGAGCCGGCCACCGGCACCGCCGGCGATCGCGGCGTCACCGGGCGGCACCGCCGCTTCCGCATGCTAAAGCCGTCGCCGTCCCGTTTCCGCGCTTTCAGGCCGGTCGGCCCCTCCTCGAAGCCGGACGCGGTTCCGGGGCCGGAGGGGAGCCCGCGCGGCGCGCGACAGGCCGGTGCGCGGCGGCGGCCGCCGCGAGGGGAGTGTGGGCGGTGCCACGCCGTGGCGCGGACGCGCGAGGGCCCGTGGGAGGGGCGAGGACGGGCGCGGAAGGATAGCATCCGGGCCATGGCACGTACACCTGTTAATGTGACGGTAACCGGCGCCGCCGGGCAGATCGGATATGCGCTCCTTTTTCGGATCGCGTCCGGGCAGCTCCTCGGCGCGGACACCCCGGTCAAGCTGCGCCTGCTGGAAATCCCGCAGGCGGTCAAGGCGGCCGAGGGAACGGCGATGGAACTCGCCGACGCCGCTTTCCCGCTGCTTTCCGGCGTCGACATCTTCGACAACCCGGTGAAGGCGTTCGAGGGCGCGAACGTCGCCCTGCTGGTGGGTGCCCGGCCGCGCACCGCCGGCATGGAGCGCGGTGATCTGCTGGAGGCCAACGGCGGCATCTTCAAGCCGCAGGGCGCCGCCATCAACGCCGGCGCGGCGAGCGACATCAGGGTCCTCGTCGTCGGCAACCCGGCGAACACCAACGCCCTCATCGCCCAGACCCACGCCCCGGACGTCCCGGCCGAGCGCTTCACCGCGATGACCCGCCTGGACCACAACCGCGCCATCTCGCAGCTGTCCGCGAAGCTCGGCGTCGGGGTCGCGGACATCAAGAAGATCACGATCTGGGGCAACCACTCGGCCACCCAGTACCCGGACGTCTTCCACGCCGAGGTCGCGGGGAAGCCCGTCGCCGACCAGGTCGACGAGGCGTGGCTGGCCGACGAGTTCATCCCGACCGTCGCCAAGCGCGGCGCCGCGATCATCGCCGCGCGGGGCGCGTCCTCCGCCGCCTCCGCCGCCTCCGCCGCCATCGACCACGTGTACACCTGGGTGAACGGCACGGCCGACGGCGACTGGGCCTCGATGGCCATCCCGTCGGACGGCTCCTACGGCGTGCCCGCCGGCCTGATCTCGTCGTTCCCGGTGACCGTCAAGGACGGCAAGTACGAGATCGTCCAGGGCCTGGAGCTCAACGCGTTCTCGCGCACCCGCATCGACGCCTCGGTCGCCGAGCTCGTCGAGGAGCGCGACGCGATCCGTTCCCTCGGCCTGATTTAGGCTCTGTTTCTGGTTCGCTCCGTCCGGGCACGGCACTCCGGCCCCTTGCTCGCTTCGCTCCCAAGGGACCTCCGCGCCGTGTCCTCCTCCGCTCACGGGCGCTCCGGCGACCTCCGCTGCGGCCCAACCCACGTCGCTTCGCTCGTGGGCCGGGCCTCCGCGGAGGCGCGCCTTCGCGCCAGCATGGTTGCGGACCGCTTTGCCGTCGCCGATGCGAAGCAGCACCCTCGGCGGGTTCACGTCACGCCCCGCGGAATCGGCTTCGCCGATTCCGCGGGGACCCCGTCGCTCGTGACGGGCCTCCGTGCCCCGCCCGGCCGGCATCCGTCCGGCCCCGCGACACGCTCCCACCAGTAGGCGGGGCGAGGCGTCACCGTCCAGCCGTGAAGGCGACGCCATGCCCATGCCCGCCGCCTCCGGTACCGCCGGATGAATGGCGGGCTCAGTGCTGCCACGTAATCTCGGCCGAAAAGGTACCGGTGGCCGGGGACGCCGGCGTACGCTCAGGTCCGCCCGTTTTGGGGGGAGGCGTGAGTGCGCACTGGCGCTATGCGGGTCGGCGTCGTACTCCCGCTTACCGAGTATCCCTGGAAACAACCCTCTTACCTCGAAATACGTGACCTGGCCATCCAGGCAGAAATCGCCGGTTTCGACTCGGTCTGGGTGTTCGACCATCTTCTGTTCCGCGGGCCGGGTGAGCAGACCGAGGGCGCCTGGGAGTCGTGGACGACGCTGTCGGCGCTCGCGGAGGCGACCTCGCGGGTGACGCTCGGCACGTTCGTGCTGTGCGCGGCGTTCCGCCACCCCGCCGTCCTCGCGAAGATGGCGGTGACGCTTGACGAGATTTCCCGCGGGCGACTGGTCCTGGGCCTCGGCGCCGGCTGGCACCGCCCCGAGTTCGACGCCTTCGGCCTGCCGTTCGACCACCGCGCCGAACGGCTCGCCGAGCAGCTCCAGATCATCACCGCGCTGCTGCGCACCGGCCACGCCGACCATGACGGGCGCTTCCACCAGATGCGCGACGCCGAGCTGCGGCCCGGGCCGCGCCGGCGGATCCCCGTGCTCGTCGGCGGGGGTGGCCCCCGGCTCCTGCGGCTGACCGCCCGGTACGCCGACCTGTGGAACACCTGCTGGTACGGCGCGCCGCCCCCGGTCGGCCCGCCGCCCCTGGACGGCCCGCTGGATGACCCGTCGGGAAGCGCCGAGGAGGCCAGCGCCGCCGCCAGCCCATGGGCGGGCGACCTGGTCCGCGTGCTCGCCGCCGCGCGTTCCGCCTGCGCCGCCGAGGCCCGCGACCCGGCGACCCTCGGTGTCACCGTCGGCGTCAACGTCACGCCGCTCACCCCCGGCCACCCGTCGCCGCACCCGCCGCCCGACTACCCGATGCTCGCCGGCCCGCCGGACGTGATCGCCGCTGGCCTGCGCCGCTACGAGGCGCTCGGTGTCGACCACGTGATCTGCAACCTCAACCCGCACCACCCGCAGGCGCAGCGCCTGCTCGCCACCGCGCTGTCCCTGTACCGCGCCGACGACAACGCCGGCCCCGCTCGCGAACCCGCCCTCCCGCCGCCCACGGCCGCCGCCGCCGCCCCGGCGGGGAGCCCGACCGACCGCCGCCTGGACACCCGAGACACACCGAGGAGCGCCGCCGATGTCGTGGATGATCGACGAGGCCCGCGTCCGGCCGTTCCTGGCCGCCGCTGACCGCCGGGACCTGCTGGCCCTGCTACGGCGCCCGGCTGGCGCCGGCGGCGAGACGTTCGGAGGCGGTGAGACGTTCGGCGACGGCGCCGGCGGCATCGCGCCTGGCCGCGGCGGTCTCACCGGCGCGAGCCCGGCCAACGGGTTGCCGGGCGGCCCGGGCGCGCAGGCGCCGAAATGGAAGGACTTCAAGGACGGGAAGGACTTCAAGGACCACAAAGACAACAAGGACTTCAAGGACTGGAAAGATCTCAAGGACACGAAGGACCGAAAAGACAGCAAGGACTTCAAGGACACCAAGGACAGCAAGGATTTCAAAGACTTCAAGGACGGCATCGACGGCGCGCAGGCCGGAACCTCGGCGGGGCGCGCTCCCCGCGACCGGGCGGCCGGTCCCGGACCGGAGAGCGCCGTCGACCCGGCGGCTGCCGGGATGGGCGCCAGCCCGGCCACCGGCGGTGATCCGCTCCGGCCCGCCGCGGTCGACGAGGACGACATCGGCGCAGTGCTGCGCGCCTCCCGCGTCAACCGGTACCTGCGCGACGCCGGCATCGTGATCTGACCGTCGCGCCAGCGGACGAGACAGGACAGCGATGCCCACCGAGCAGCACGCGCCGCCGGCGCGGCCGGACCTCAACGCCGGTGCCCCGCGGACCGCCGGCGACGCACCGACCGCCGCCGCCCCCCTCACCGCCGACGACCTCCTGATCGTCGCCGACCCCGCGGACCCCGTCGCCGCCGAGGTCGCCGCCTACCTCGCCGAACACGGCCGGCGGGCGGTCACGCTCGACCCGTTCGACGCGGCCCAGCTGTTCACCGTCGAGGTCCGCAGCCGAGCGGCCGACGGCGGAACGGCCGACGAGCGACCCGACCAGGCGGACGCCCAGGTCGGCGCCCAGGTCATGGTCAGCGTCGTCCCGCCGGTTCCGATGTTCCTGCGGGTGCCGGAGCTGGCCGACGCGGCGGCGAGCTTCGACGCGCGGTTCCAGTACCAGGAATGCGTCGCGCAGCTGTGGGCCGCCGCGGCGCTGACGGACGCTCCGGTCGTGAACCGGCCGACGTCCCGCGCGTTCGGCGGCGCGCTGTCCGAGTCGGCCGCGCTCACGGAGCGGCGTGCCGGGGAACCGGCCGGCTCGGTCGAGGTGTTCGCCGCGACCTTTCCCGACCCGGCCGAGCAGGTCGACGAGAGCTGGTGGGTGCGCGACGCCGTCACCGGGCACACCGCCGTCTGGCCGGGCCGCCCGTCGGGTGGCGGCCCGTACCGCGCCCGCTGGTCGGCCGCCGACCCGGCGTTCGAGGTCGTCGTCGTCCTCGGCGCCGACGCGTGGCGGTGCACCACCGCCGAGATCGACGACCTGGAGCTGACCGCGCGCAGCGTCGCGCTCGCCGGCCGGCTCGGGCTCACCCTCGCGGTTGTCGTCTGGCGGGTCGACGCCGACGGCGGCCGGGCACGGCTCGTCGAGGTCGACCCGTTCCCCGGCGTCCAGCTGCTGCGCATGGTCTGGCTGGGCCTTGGCCCGCGGCTGCTCGCCCTGCTGTTCGGCGACGGAGCTGTTCGGTGACCGAGGTGTTCGGTGACGGAGGTGATCCGACATGAGTCCTGAGGCCCATGACGTCCGCCGCGACGGGCCGGACCTGGCCGCCGCGCGCGTCGTCGCGCTCGGCATCGGCACGGACGGGACGTTCCGGCACTTCTGCGCCGCCGGGGCGCGGCTGGCCGCGGACGTCGTCGCGGTCGACCTCGCCGAGGTCGCCGAGGAGGGGGACTGGCGGCTCGCGATTCCCGACGACGGCGCGAGCCGGCTGGTCACGGCCCGGGGGGCGGTCGACCTCGACCCGGCTGCCGGCTACTTCGCGCGGCTCGTCGACCTGTCGGCCGTCGAGCCGGACCCGCGTCTCGCCGCTCGCTGGCGCGCGCTCACGAGCGCGCTCGCCGCGTGGCTGGACCACGTCCCCGGCGCGGTCGCGAACCGCCCCACCGCCTGGGCCGACAACGGCACGAAGCCGCTGCACGAGGCCCGCCTCGCCCGCGCCGGGTTCGCCGTCCCGGCGAGCCTGACCAGCTCGGACCCGGAGGCGTTGCGGGCGTTCGCCGCCGCCGGCCCGACCGTGGTCAAGGCGCTGTCCGGGGTGCGGGCGACCGCGCGCGCCGCGAGCCCCGCGGAGTTCACCGCGGCGGCCGGCTTCACGCCGGCCCAGGGCCCGGTGCACCTGCAACGGCGGGTCGCCGGCGTCGACCTGCGCGTCCACGTCTGCGGCGACGCGGCGTACGCCCAGCGGATCACCGCGCGGCCGGACGCGGAGGCGGCGCACGGCGCGGACACGCCGCCGGTGGTCGACTACCGCGAGCTCGACGCCACCGGCCTCGACTTCGCCACCGTCGACCTGCCGGCCGGCCTGAGTCGACGCCTCGTCGCCGCGACGGCCGAGTCGGGCCTGCTGTTCGCCGGCTGGGACCTCAGGGCCGACGAGGAGACCGGCGCCTACTGGGTGCTGGAGGCGAACCCCATGCCGGGCTACGACTGGTACGACCGCCGCGCCGGCGACGAGATCACCGCGGCCCTCCTCGGCGCCCTCGTGCCGGCCGAGTCACGCGAGGCGGTCCGCGCGTGACCGCCGCGAGACTTCTCCAGACGGCCGCGACCGGCGCGAGAGTCACGGAGACGGACGCGGGAACGGACGCGGGAACGGACGCCGCCGAGCTGGGCGAGACCTCGCTCGCGACGGCCCGCCTGCTGTCGACCGAGGAGGCGGACGAGGTCCGCGCGGACGTGTACCGGGAACGGCCCGCCTGGCTCGACCGCGGCCACGCCTTCCACACGCTTGGCACGCCGAGCTACCTGGACCTCGCCCCGGAGGCCCGCCCCGGCGAGTACGACCGGCTCGCGGCGCTGCATCGGCCGCTGCTGCGAAACCGGTTCGGCCGGCTCTACGACCGGCTCGGCGCGACGCTCACCGAGCTGCTCGCCGCCCCGGTCCGCTACACCGACACGTTCGCGCTGCCCGGCTTCCACCTCTGGCGCACCGAGGCGATCTTCCTGAGGCCTCGCGCGCCGGTGCACTTCGACCTGCAGTACCAGTTCTTCGACTGGCCGGGCACCGTCGACCGGGCCAGGGTGCTGTCCTTCACCCTGCCGCTGCGGATGCCGGTCGCGGGCGGCGGGCTGAACACCTGGGACGTCGGCTACGAGTCGTTCCTCGACGCGCAGCGGCGCGGCTGGATCGACGGCGCCGGCGACCTGCGCCGCTTCCACCCGCTGCGTTACGTCCCCTACACCGCCGGCGAGCTGGTGGTCCACTCCGGCCATCTGCTGCACCAGGTGGCGCCCAGCCCGTCGGTGAGCGAGGGCGACGAGCGGCTCACCCTGCAGGGCCACGGCATCTGGAACGCCGACCACTGGCTGCTCTACTGGTGACGGCGGTGTTGGGGGTGCTGGCGGTGGTGGCTTCCTAATGCGTCTGTCAAGCGGCGACGGCTGCGTTGGGTGCCTGGTAGGGGGTCCGGTTGCGGATGATCGCGTGCAGGACGTTGACGCGTCGGCGGGCGAGCGCGAGGACGGCCTGGTGGTGGGTCTTGCCCTCGTCTCGTTTCCGCCGGTAGTAGGCCTTGCTGGTGGGGTCACAGCTGACGGCGACGAACGCGGACTGGTAGAAGACGCGTTTGAGTGCCTTGTCGCCGGCGGTGGGTCGGCGCAGGTAGCGGACCCTGCCGGACTGGCGCAGGACGGGAGCGAGGCCTGCTGCGGCGGCGAGCTGGTCGCCGCTGGGGAACCGGCCGATGCCTCCGGTGACGGCGAGGAACTCGGCGGTCAGGGTGGCCCCCATGCCGGGCAGGCTGCGGATGAGGGCCGCGTCAGGGTGGCGGTCGAGGACCGCGGCGATGTTCTTGTCGATCTGGGTGAGCTGGTCGCGGCCGGCGAGCATCTCGCGGGCCAGGCCGCGGGCGAGATCGGCCGCGACGGCTTCGCCGGGCACGGTGACGTGCTGGGCCTGGGCGGCGGCGAGCGCGGCTTCGGCGAGCGCGGCCAGGTCGCTGTCGCGGACGTGGTGCAGTTTGCGCAGATGGGCCAGCAGGCCGCGCCGGCCGGCCCGGCGGATCTCGCCTGGGGTGACGTAGCGGGTCAGCAGCCACATCCCGGTCTTGGTCGTCACGTCGACGATCTGTTCGAGTCCGGGGTGGATCGAGCTGAGCAGATCCCGCAGCCGGGCGGCCCGGCGGGTCTGGTCGGTGACGATCTCACCGCGTCGGCTGGTCAGCAGCCGCAGCTCGATGTCGTCGTCCCGCATCCGTTCGACGACACGCAGGTCGTCGCGCATCCGCACCTGGTCGGCGATGACCCGGGCGTCCTTCGGGTCGCTCTTGTGCTCTCCACCCACCGTGCCCCGGCGGGCCCGGTTGACCGCCAGACCCGGCACGTGCACCACAGCCAGGCCGGCGTCGAGCAGCATCGCCTCCAGCAACGACGCGATCCCGCCGAGCAGGTCGATCCCGACCCGGGCCGGGCCATGCTCGGCCTCGGCGACTCGGATCTGCCCGATCAGCTCCGCGATGTCGGCCGGGGTGTTCTCCACCCCCCGGCTGGTCAGCACCGCGCCGGTCTCAGCGACCTTGATCTCGGCCCAGTGCAGTTGCTTGGCGACGTCGACACCCACCGCTATCGCCACGTCCGGTCTCCTTTCGCCGTCCCGGTCCGCGTGCGGCCTCTTCCCGCCGGCCCTGCCCTACATAGCGATCGATCGCAGTTCCCAATCAGCGGTCAGGAAGAAGCGGCGAGACAGGGGGCCAAGCCACCGTGGCCATCAAGGGCAGCCGACATGAAAGCCATCCCTGCCTCGCTCGCACACCCCCGATCCTGCCGCCCCTCACAGGCGACCCTGCAGACCGGGCGCACTCAGGAAGGTAGGGCGGCATGACCGTACTGAGCGCGGCCGACGTCGACGCGTTCGTCGAGCGCGGCTTCTGCGTCCTGCCCGAGGCGTTCACCGCGGCGCAGGCGGCGGCGGCGCGGGCGGTCGTGTGGCGGCGCATGGAGGAGAAGGCCGGCATCCGCCAGGACGACCCCGCCACCTGGCCGGACGCCTACGACATCGAGGAGCGGCCGGCGGCGGCCGACGTCCTCGGCTGCTTCACCGACCGGCTCGTCGCCGCGATCGAGCGGCTCGTCGGCCCCGGCCGCTGGAACGGCCTGCGCACCTGGGGGTTCTGGCCGGTCAGCTTCGCCTACGGCGCCCACGACCCGGATCCCGTGCCGACGCGCGGCTGGCACGTCGACGGCAACTGGTTCCGGCACACCCTGCACGCCCCGCAGCAGGGGCTGCTGCTCGTCGGCCTTTTCAGCGACGTCGAGCCGGGCGGAGGCGCGACCCTGATCGCCGAGGGCAGCCACCGCCGCGCCGCCCGGGTGCTGGCGGCGCACCCGGCGGGGCTCACCCACCGGGAGCTGTTCGACGCGGTGCTCGCCGAGCCGATCGGGAACATCACCGAGCTCACCGGCGCCGCCGGCGACGTCGTGCTCGCCCACCCGTTGATGTTCCACACCCGCGGCTTCAAGCGGCACGGCCCGCCGCGCTTCATCTCGAACACCGAGGCGGGCCTGCGCGCCCCGTTGTGTCTCGACCGCCGGGACGAGGCGGGCTACTCGGTCCTGGAACACTCCATCCGCGCCGCCCTCGCCGGCCCACCCCCGGTCTTCGCCGACCCGGTGCGCTGCCGCTTCTGACCGCGATCAGCCGCCGGCCGCGCCCGGGCCAGCGGAGCGAAGCCAGGCAACCGTCTCCGCGGCGGCCAGGGTCTCCTCGTGGTCGTCCCCCAGAGTCCGGCGCGACCGTTCCAGTACGTCCTCGGCGAGGGTCACCGCCGCGCCAGGGCCGGCCAGCGCGGCGAGCTCGGCGGCGAGCGCTCGGCCAACCCGCAGCGTCCACGGATGGTCCGCGCCCAGCGCCGCGCGGCACCGGTCGAGCAGCTCGGTGTCGATCCTCCTCGCTTCCTCGTGATCGCCGACGGCCGACGCGCACGCCGCCAGCGAGTAGTCCACCTCGATGATCCGCTGGTTCTCGGCGCCGTACATCCGGGCGTATGAGGACCGCGCCTCGGCCAGCAGCGCGGCGGCGCGTGCCCAGTCGCCGAGGGAACCGAGAGCCCTGGCCAGGCGCATCCGCGCGGCGGCGGTGTCGGGATGCTCGTCACCGAGCATGCGCCGCGTCGCCGTGAGCGCGTCCTCGTGCAGCCGCATGGCCTCCTCATGGTCGCCGAGGCGTTCCCGGCTCTCCGCGAGACTGGAGATCGCGGAAATCGTCTGAGGATGGTTCGGGCCCAGCGCGGCCCGCACCCGGTCCAGGAGGTGCGCCCGCATGTCCAGGGCGGCCTCGACCTGGCCGATCCGCTCGAGGCTGTCGGCGAGCAGGCGCGCCGCGCGCAGGGTGTCGGGGTGGTCCTCGCCGAAGGCACGCCGGTACCGGTCGTGGACGTCGGCGCGCAGCCGGGCGGCCTCGGTGTGCTTCCCGAGCAGCCAGAGACAGCCCGCGAGCTGGGCATCGACACTGATCATGTCTGGCTGGTCGGCCGAGGCGGGGTCACGCGCGGGCAGGTCACGCAGCACCGCGAGCGCGCCGGTGTAGTCGCCCAGCTCGCGCAGGGCCTGGGCCACGTCGACGGCCGCCGTCAGCGCCGAGGGATGACCGGCGCCCAGGCGGCGCCGGGAGACCTCCCACACCTGCCGGAACAGGCCGACCGCCGCGGCGGTCTCCTCGGTTCGCACCAGCACGTGGGCGAGCTCGCGGGTGGCCGACATCGTGTCAGGATGATCCTCGCCCAGGACGCGGCGCAGGCCGTCGACCACCTGGCGCATCAACGCCGCGGACTCCGTCAGCCTGCCGGCGGTCCGCAGGCAGGTCCCCAGTTCCAAGGCCGCTTCCAGCGTCCGGTGGTCGTCGTCGCCGAACAGGGCACGCCGGCGGCGTAGCACGTCGCCGAACATCGCGACGGCCGGTCCGTACTCGCCGCGCTGGCGGAGGCTTCGAGCCACCCGGACCCGCGCGCGCAGCGTGTCCGGATGGTCGTCCCCCAGGCCCGCGCGGGCGCGGGCATACGTGTCGACGCGCAGCTTCTCCGCCTCGGCGTGGTCACCGAGGCGGGCCAGCCCGTCGGAACGACGGACGGCGGCGCGCAACCGGCCTGGATCGTCGGCGCCCAGCACACGAGTACGGGTGGCGAGGACCTCGGCGTCCAACCGGGACGCCTCGTCGAACTCGCCGGTCGACCAGAGCGTGTCTGCCAGGGCGGACTTCGCGATCATCGTCGCGGGGTCATCCTCGCCGGCCAGTTCGCGCAGCCGCCGCAGCACCTCCCGCTCGAGGGCGCGTGCCTCGGCCAGACGGCCCAGCTCGAACAGGCTGTCCGCCTCCAGCTCGGTGGCGGTGAACACGTCGGGATGGTCGGCGCCGAGCGCGGACGTCCAGCGTTCCCGCGCGGCGCGCGCCAGGTCCACCACGGCACCAGCGTTGCCCGCCGCGCCCTGCGACCGGACCAGGTCCAGCAGCAGGCGTCTGTTCGCGCGGTCCTCCGGCGGCGCGTCCACCAGGTCGACGCTGAGCGCGTGCGGGTAGATCAGCGCGTAGGTCGGCCAGTTGGCCGGCTTCGTCGGGTTGCCCGGCGCCGCCGCCACGAGCAGGGCCCGCGCGCGCTCACGCGCCTCGGAGAGCTCCGCCGGCGTCGCGCGGTCACGCAGCACCGCCTGGACGAGCCGATGCATCATGAGGCCCTCACCGGTCACCCGGACGAGGCTCTGCCGACCGACGCGCTCCACGGCGTCCAGCACCACGAGCGGGTCGGATGGCGCGCCGAGATCCGCGTCGACGAGGAGGTCCACCGGCACCGGCCGCGGCGCGAGTACGGCCAGCAGGCGCAGCACCATGTGTGCGGCCGGGTCGTTCAGCCGGTCCAGCGCGACCGTCCAGGCCGCCGCGACCGGGACGGGATAGTGCGCGGGCTTCCTGGCCGAAAGGATCTCGCCGGTACGTGCCGCCAGCAGCCTGGCGTAGAGGTCGGCCTTGATCCCGGTCGCGCTCATATGCCCGGCCGCCTGCTCCAGCGCCAGCGGGAGGTCGCCGAGCAGGTCGGCGAGCCGGTCCGCGTCGGCGGCGGCCAGCCAGGAACATCGGCGGCGCAGCAAGGCGACCGACTCCGCCCGGTCCAGCACACCGAGCTCAATCGACCAGGCGTGCGCCGACCAGGCGGAATCGCGGGAGGTGACGATGACGTGCCCCTCGTTGCCGGCCGCGCTCAGCAGCCCGTGCAGCTCCGACGGGGCCTCGGCGTTGTCGGCGACGATCAGCCAGCGCCGATATGGCCGCCCGCGACGCAGCACCTCCACGGCTCCCGCTGCTCTGCTGTCCAGGTCGGCCCCGGTGTCCACCGCGGAGGATGCAGGGGCCGTGGGCTCGGCATCCTCCGCGAAACGCCGGCCGAGGGCGGTGAAGACGTCTGGGCGGCCGGTGTGCTCGGGCAGGTCGAGCCGCGTCGCCAGTTCGGCGAGCCGGGCCAGCGCCACTGCCGACGAGTCGGCGGGAACCCACCAGACGAGGTCGTAGTCGGCCTTGTACCGGTGGCAGTACTCGGCCGCCAGTTGGGATTTGCCCACCCCGCCCAGCCCATAGATCGCCACCGCCCCCGCGGCCACCGCCCCCGTCGCCACTGGCCCCGCGGCCACGGGCCCCGCGCGAAGCTCGGCGCGCAGCGCCGCCAGATCGCGTTCGCGGCCGGCGAAGTGCGGGTTGGGATCCGGCACCCGCCACACCAGTGGCTTTCCCCCAGGAAACAGGGGCGGGCCCGCAAGCGGCGCGGCCCCGGGGAACGGAGGGCTGGCCGTGGGTATCGCGCGTCCGCCCGAGATCGCCTGCCGGGCGGCCCGGCGCAGGACCTCCTGGGCCTCCGACGCCGAGCGTCCGAACAGGTCGACGGGAGCGATCAGGCCGAGCAGACCCTCCGGCGTGAAGTCGACGACCCGGGCGACCAGCAGCCGGCGGCCGGCACCATCTCGATCCGCCTGGAAGGCGACCTGCCACTGCGGGTTCGCGGTCGACCCGTCGTAGGCGGGTGAGAGCACGACAACGGTTCGCTCCGCCCGCCGTACCGCCTGGTCGACCGCCCCGACCCTCAGAGCCCCCGCTGGTACGTCCCAGGCCTCGATCCACACCTGGTACCCGGCGCTCGTGAGCTCCCAGGCGATCCACTCGGCCCACTGCCTGTCGACCTCGGGGGGCGCGTAGGAGACCAGGAAGTCCAGCCGCTCCGGCTCGCCGTCGCTCCTGGGCCGCGCCCTGGGAGCGCGAACGACCGTCGGCTCGGCGGCCGTCCTGGGATGCGGGAGATCGGCTCCCCCGACGTCCGGTTCCGACACATGGTCAGCATCCCAGCACCATCACCCGCTCTCCCATGGATCGCTGCACGAGCGCACCGCCGCCGCGCGCCCGCCCGGTGGCGGGACGTGGCCCGGCGGGGTAGACCGGAGGCACCGGAGCAAGGGCCGGCTGCCGGGCAGGGCAGGCCGGCGCACGGCTCCCTGGGGAGGCGCGCGATGGACGCGATCACCGCGGTGCCGCGGCCGGTCAACGAGCCGGTGCGGACGTATCCGGCGGGCTCCGAGGCACGCGCGCGGCTCGCCGCGCGGTGCGACGAGCTGGCCGCCACGCCGGTGGAGCTGACGGCGGCGATCGGCGGACAGCGGCGGCCCGGCGGCGGGGCGGCGGTCGACGTCGTCATGCCGCACGACCACAAGCACGTGCTGGGCACGTTCCGGGCCGCGACCGAGGACGACACCCGGGCGGCGCTCACGGCGGCCCGCCAGGCGGCGCCCGGGTGGCGAGCGCTCGGATTCGACGACCGGGCGGCGGTGTTCCTGCGGGCGGCGCAGCTGCTGGCCGGGCCGTGGCGGGACACGCTGAACGCGGCGACGATGCTCGGGCAGAGCAAGGTCGCGCACGAGGCCGAGATCGACGCCGCCTGCGAGCTGGTCGACTTCTGGCGGTTCAACGTCGCGTTCGCCCGGGAGATCCTCGCCGACCAGCCGGCGTCCGGCCCCGGGGTGTGGAATCGGGCCGACCACCGGCCGCTGGAGGGGTTCGTCTACGCGGTCACGCCGTTCAACTTCACCTCGATCGCCGGCAACCTGCCGACCGCGCCCGCCCTGCTGGGCAACGTCGTCCTGTGGAAGCCCGCCCCCACCCAGCAGCTCGCCGCGCACTTCCTCATGGGACTGCTGGAGGAGTCGGGCCTGCCGCCCGGCGTGATCTCGATGCTGCCCGGTGACGGCACCGCCGTCTCCGCCGTGGCCCTGGCCGATCCTGACCTCGCCGGCATCCACTTCACCGGCTCGACGCGGACCTTCCAGCACCTGTGGCGCCAGGTCGGCGAGAACATCGCCCGCTACCGCGGCTACCCGCGCCTGGTCGGCGAGACCGGCGGGAAGGACTTCGTCCTGGCCCACCCGTCGGCCGACCCGGACGTGCTGCGCGCGGCGCTGCTGCGCGGCGCGTTCGAGTACCAGGGCCAGAAGTGCAGCGCCGCGTCCCGGGCGTACATCCCGGAGTCGGTGTGGCGCCGGGTGCGCGACGGGCTCGTCGCCGAGACCGAGGCGCTGGTGACCGGGGACGTCACCGACCCGGCGGTGTTCTGCGGCGCGCTCATCGACGCCCGCGCGTACGCCCGGGTGACGGCGGCGATCGACCGGGCCCGGCTGGTCGACTCACTGACGATCATCGCCGGCGGGCTGGCCGACGACAGCCGCGGCTGGTTCGTCCGTCCGGCGGTCGTCCTCGGCACCGACCCGACGGACGAGGCGTTCACCACCGAGTACTTCGGCCCGCTGCTCGCCGTCCACGTCTTCGCCGACACCGACTACGACCGGGTCCTCGCCGGGATCGCCGACCCCGACGCGTCGCGCTACGCGCTCACCGGCGCCGTCATCGCCCAGGACCGGACCGCGGTGGCGCGCGCCCTCGACGCGCTGCGGTTCGCGGCGGGCAACTTCTACGTCAACGACAAGCCGACCGGCGCGGTCGTCGGCCAGCAGCCCTTCGGCGGCGCCCGCGCCTCCGGCACCGACGACAAGGCCGGCTCGGCGCGCAACCTGCTGCGCTGGACCAGCGCCCGCGCCATCAAGGAGAACCTCCGGCCGCCCACCGACCACCGTTATCCGTCCTGAGGCGGGCCAACGCCCAGGCAAGGACGATGGACGGATGGGTGACCGTCGACAGAGTGACATTCGTTGATTCGGAGGTATGAAACCTAGATTTGATCGTCTGGCAACCGAACGCTGCCGGTGGTGCTGGACAGTGTTGGCGTGGTCGACATCGGGGGCTTCACCGGCGCTGACTGGCGCGCCGCGGCTGCCCGGTGTCCGAAGACGATGACACACGGCCCGTGCGCCGGCGTCGGCACGGACGGGTCCTGCGAGGTTCCCGGTCTCGGGACCTGCGCCTTCTTGGAGATCGATCCCGCCAGCTGGCCGTACACCGCCGTCCTCGCCGAGCGGAGCCCGGCCGGCGGACGCCGGGACGCGGCCGGCCCGTCCCCGGTGCCGGCCGACCCGCATCCACGGGTCGCGGAGTTCCTCGCCGCGGCCGGTACCCGGCCGGTGATCGTCGCCGACCTGCCAGCCGCTCCGTTGTCCGCCGCCAGCCTGCGCGCCAGCGCGGCCGCGCTCGCCGGAGCCGCCGACGCCTGCCTGCTCGGCGACCACGGCGGCGCGCGGGTCCAGTTCCCGCCCTCCTACCGGGCCCGGCTGCTCGCCGACGAGGGCATGCCCGCCTGGGTCGGGATCAACTGTCGAGACCGCAACCGGGTCGCGATCGAGGGCGAGATCGCGGCCTGCGTCGACGCGGGCGCCGTGGCGCTGCACTGCGTCACCGGCGACCATCCGGCCCTCGGCCACCGGGCCGACGCCCCCGGGGTCTTCGACCTGGACTCCGCCGGCGTAGTGGAGCTGGCCGCCGCCGCGGCGGCGCGCTCCGGCGGGGCGCTGTGCTCGGTCGCGCACGCCCCCGCGGCGCCGCCGGCCGAGCGGCGGCTCCCCCGGCTGTTCGCCAAGATCAACGCAGGTGCCGACGCGGTGTTCGTCGACCACTGCGGCGGTCCGGGACCGGTCGCGGACGCCGTCGGCGAGCTGCGCGCGGCCGGGTTCACCGGCCTGGTGCTCGTCTGTGTCCCGGTCGTGACGAGCACCGCGTCGGCCACGGTGATCGCCTCGTTCGCGGGCGGCCGGCTGCCGGCCGGGTACCTGGAGCGGATCACCGGCGGCCCGTGGGCGCCACCGGCGAACGGTGCCGCGGGCCCCATCGGGGTCGCGGACGGGGGTACCGCGGGCACGGGCGCCGCGGCGGTGGAGGCGGCCGAGATCGAGGCGGCCGGAATCGCCGAGGGCACCGAGCTCGCCGAGCGAATGCTCGAGATTCCCGGCGTCGACGGGGTGAACCTCTCCGGGGGCGCCCCGCCCGGCCAGGAGGAGGCGCTCGCCGCGGCGATGGCCGAGATCGCCCGCCGGGTGCTCGGCCAGGCCGCCCCGGCCGGCCGGCGCGGGTCACGTCGGGCAGCCGCCGGCACGGGAGCCGGGTCGTCATGAGACGGTTCACCATGGGACACAGGGCGCGAACCGCTCGCATCGGGCGAGTCACGCGCGCGGGGCGGGCCGTGTACGCGGCGCGAGCCCCGCATGCGGGGCTCGCCGCGTGCACGGGTCGGGTCGCGCGGACAGGACCGACGTGGCCGGGACCGGCGGTGCGGGCGGCCGGCGGCGTCGGTGAGCCGGGAGGCGTGGTGGGCGGATGGCGGTGGGCATGAGCTGGCTGCGCTCGGCGATGACGGCGACGGGTGACGTCGTCGACGTCGAGATCGTCGACGGGGTGATCGGGCAGGTGCTGCCCGCCACCGGGACGGCCGGCGGCGGGACGAGCAGCAGCGGGACGGCCGGCGGGCTCGGCCCGGACGACGCCGACCTGTCAGGGCAGGTGCTGCTCCCGTCGTTCGTCGAGCCGCACGCGCATCTGGACAAGGCGCTCACCGCCTCGCTCGGGCACAACCTCACCGGCGACCTAGCAGGCGCCATCGCCGCGATGGACCTGCTGCGCGAGCTGACCACGCCCGCGGACATCATCACCAGGGCGGAAGCGGCGCTGCGCATCCACCTCGCCTACGGCACGACCCACATCCGCTCGCACGTCAACGTGCTCTCCGACGTGGGCCTGTCGGGCCTGGAAGCGATGATCGAGGTCCGGGAGCGCTGGCGCGGCGTCATCGACCTGCAGCTGGTGGCGCTGGTGAACGACACCGGCGGCCCGCTGCTGCGCGAAGCCCTCAAGATCGGCGCGGACGTCGCCGGCGGCTGCCCGCACATGGAGGACGACCCGGACCGGGCCGTCGCCGCCTGCCTGGACGCCGCCGGCGAGGCCGGCAGGCCGATGGACCTGCACACCGACGAGACGCTCAACCCGGCCGCGCTGAGCCTGCGGACGATGGCCGACCTGGTCCTGCGCACCGGTTTTCCGCATGGCGTGACGGCGAGCCACTGCGTGAGCCTCTCGATGCAGCCGATCGAGACTCAGCGGGAGATCGCGGAGCGGGTAGCCGAGGCCGGCATCGCCGTCGTCGCGCTCCCGCAGACGAATCTGTTCCTGCAGGGCCGCGACCACCCGGTCGCCACCCCGCGGGGCCTGACCGCCGTCGGGCCGCTGCTGCGCGCCGGGGCGACGGTCGCCGCCGGCGGCGACAACCTGCGCGACCCGTTCCACCTCGTCGGCCGCGGCGACGCGCTGGAGGTCGCCGCACTCATGATCACCTGCGGCCATCTCGACCCGATCGGGGCGCTGAACACGGTGACCGCGGCCCCGCGGGCGGCGATGGGCCTGCCAGCGGTGACGCTGACGCCGGGCGCGCCCGCCGACCTGGTCGCGATGCCCGCGACCGACGTGCTCGACGCCCTCGGCATCGCCGGCGCCGAGCGCACCGTCTGGCGCGACGGCCGGGTCGTCGCCCGCACCGTGGTGCGTTCCGAGCTCGCCGCCCCGCCCGGGGCGTCGCCCGTCTCCGCCGCGTCCGCCTGGTCGATGGCTTCGTCCACCCCGTTCCAACCGAAGGCCTAACCGATGACGACGACAGCCGAACCTTCGCGCGCGGGCACCGCCGCACTGCGTTTCACCGGCGTCAGCAAGAAGTTCAAGGACGGCACGGTCGCGCTCACCGGCGCGGACCTGACGGTCGCTCCCGGCGAGCTCGTCTCGGTCGTCGGTCCGTCGGGCTGCGGGAAGAGCACGCTGCTGCGGATCGCCAGCGGCCTGGACGAGGCGAGCGACGGCGAGGTCGACGTCCACTCGAAGTCCGTCGGCTACGTCTTCCAGGACGCCACCCTGCTGCCCTGGCGCAATGTCTGGGACAACGTCGGGCTGCTCGCCGAGCTCGAGCACATGGCGAAGAAGGAACGAGACCGGCGGGTCCGTGACGCGATCGATCTGGTCGGCCTCACCGGTTTCGAGAAGCACCTGCCGCACGAGCTGTCCGGCGGCATGCGGATGCGCACGTCGCTGGCCCGGTCGATGGTGCTCGCGCCGGACGTGTTCCTGTTCGACGAGCCGTTCGGCGCGCTCGACGAGATCACCCGGGAGCGGCTCAACGACGAGCTGCTGCGCATGTTCATCCAGCGCGGCTTCGCGGCGCTGTTCATCACCCACTCGGTGCAGGAGGCGGTCTTCCTGTCCGGCCGGGTGCTGGTGATGAGCGGCCGGCCGGGCCGGGTGAAGGCCGAGGTCGCCGTCCCGTTCGACTACCCGCGCGCACCGGAGCTCCGCTACAGCGCCGAGTTCGCCGCGCTGTGCGGCGAGGTCTCCCGACACCTCAGGGACGTGTGAGGACGATGACCGTAGATTCCGTGCCGGCGACAGATTCCGTGCCGGCGACGGTGGCCGCCGCCCCGCCGGACGAGACGCTCACGGCGCCGTCGGCGACGCCACCGCGCGCCGCCGGGCGGCGGTGGGCCCGCGTTCGCAGCCGGCTGCTCAACAAGTTCCTGCTGCCGCTCACGGTCTTCGCGCTGTTCATCGGCGTCTGGTACCTGGTCTCCGGGCTGACGCTGACCAAGCAGCAACGGTTCATGCTGCCGCTGCCACATGACGTGATCAGGGTGGGCATTCTCGACTGGTCCAACTTCAAGGTCACCCTCGAGGCTCTGCGCTACACCGTCATCGTCACGTTTCTGGGGCTGGCGATCTCGATGGTGCTCGGTGTGCTCGCCGCGGTGCTGATGCACCAGGCCAAGTGGATCGAGAACTCGCTGTACCCGTGGGCGGTCGTGCTGCAGACGGTGCCGATCCTGGCCCTCACCGGCGTGCTGAGCTTCTTCTTCGGGTTCGCGCTCACCAGCCGGACGATCGTCTGCGTCATCATCGCCTTCTTCCCGATCGTGTCGAACACGTTGTTCGGCCTCCAGTCGGTCGACCGCGGGATGCACGAGCTGTTCACGCTGCACCACCCCAGCCGCCTCACCCGGCTGTGGAAGCTCGAGCTGCCAGCGGCGTTGCCCGCGATGTTCACCGGCTTCCGCAACGCGGCGGGCCTGTCGGTCATCGGCGCGATCGTCGGCGAGTTCTTCTTCAAGCAGGGCAACGCCGGTCTGGGCACCAACCTGTCGGTCTTCCAGTCCCGTCTCGAGGGCGAGCGGCTGTGGGCGACCACGCTGGTGGCGAGCCTGCTCGGCATCGCGGTCTTCGTCTTCTTCGGCTGGCTGTCGCGCCGCGTCGTCGGCCGCTGGTACCAGCCCAAGCGAGGCTGACGCCGGTCCGCCCCGCACGACTGCACCACCCACCACCCACCAGCCACCACCCACTCCACCGGCATCACCGCACCGCCGCATCACCACGTCACGCCAGCCGCGCCACCGCGGCCCGGTTTTTGTCCATCGACACCGTCGGGTGCACGCCGCCCGAGGAACCAGGGGGAGACTCCGTTGATCAGACCACGCCCGACCAGGATCGTCGCGGCGACCGCCGCGGCGGTCGCGCTCGCTTTGGTCGCCGCCGCCTGCGGCAGCGACGACGACTCGACGGGCACCACGCCGTCGGCGTCCGCGGGCGGGCCGGTGCCGGCCCAGTACGACCTGAAGGCGGCCGGCTGCCCGAGCACCATCGTCCTGCAGTCCGACTGGAACCCGGAGTCGGAGCACGGCGGCCAGTACCAGCTGCTCGGCCCGAACCCGACATTCGACACCGGCAAGAAGTCGGTCACCGGTGAGCTCGTCGCGCACGGCGGCGTCGACACCGGCGTGAAGCTGGAGATCCGCGCCGGCGGACCGGCGATCGGCTTCCAGACGGTGACGTCGCAGCTGTACGCCGACGACAAGATCACAATCGGCTACGTCAGCACCGACGAGCAGATCGCCCAGTCCAAGGACCACCCGACCGTCGCGCTGCTCGCCGGCCTCGAGAAGAGCCCGCAGGAGATCGGGTGGTCGCCGGAGAAGCACCCGGACTGGAAGACGATCGCCGACATCGGCAAGACCGACACCAAGGTGCTCTACTTCGAGGGCGCCGCGTACATGGACTACTTCACCGGCCAGGGCATCCTGAAGAAGAGCCAGATCGACGGCAGCTACGACGGCACGCCGACGAACTTCGTCGCCTCCGGCGGTGAGTACGCCGTCCAGGGCTTCGCGACCTCCGAGCCCTACACCTGGGAGAACGAGGTCCGCTCCTGGGGCAAGCCGCTGAAGTACCAGCTGGTCGCCGACGCGGGCTTCGACTTCTACCAGCAGGCGATCGGCGTGCGCGCGGACAAGCTTGCCGCCCTCAAGCCCTGCCTCACCAAGCTGGTCCCGATCATGCAGCAGGCGATCGTCGACTTCATCGCCGACCCGGCCACGGCGAACAAGGTCATCCTGGACGCGGTCACGAAGTACAACAACGGCTGGGTCTACACCCAGGGCGTCGCGGACTACGCGGTCAAGACGATGGCCGAGCTCGGCATCATCGGCAACGGCAAGACCCCGACCCTCGGTGACTTCGACGATGCCCGCACCCAGACCCTGATCGGCATCCTCACCCCGATCTACGCCCAGCAGGGCAAGCCGACCAAGGACGGCCTCAAGCCGTCGGACCTCTACACCGACGAGTTCCTCGACACCAAGATCAGCCTGACCTCGTGACACCCGTGGGTCTCGCGGATGCCCGCGGCGTCCGCGAGACCCACGGCGCTCGGGAGTAGCTGACAAAGGCGGGTCCCGGTGGCCTCCGCCCAGCGGGCGGCCACCGGGATTCGTCGTTCCCAACGACGGAGGATGTTCATGGCGGAATCTGTCGCCATGCCGGTGTTCAAACGGGCGACGCTGCCCGAGACGACCCCGGTCGACCCGGAAGCGTTGAACGGCCTGACCTTGGAGCTCACCCGGCTGCTCGGCGAGGACGCGGTGTCCCGCGACGAGGCGGCCCGGCTGACCGCGTCGCAGGACTGGGCGCACATGAGCCCCGTCCTGCGCCCGATGCTGCCCGGCGGCGTCGCCGACGTCGTCGTCCGCCCGCCGGACGCCGACGGAATCGCCGCGGCCGTCGGCGCCGCGCACCGCCACCGGGTGCCGGTCACCGTGCGCGGGCAGGGCACCGGCAACTACGGCCAGGGCATCCCGCTGTTCGGCGGGCTGGTCATCGACACCTCCCGTGCGACGAAGGTGCTCGCCGTCGAGGACGGCTGGATCACCGCCGAGGCGGGGGCGTCCTTCGTCCTGATGGAGAAGGCGGCGCTGGCGACCGGCCAGGAGCTGGCCATCATGCCGTCGACCGTGGGCTCCACGATCGGCGGGTTCATCGCCGGCGGCGCCGGCGGTACCGGTTCGATCGCGAACGGCGCCGTCTGGGACGGCTACATCCGCTCGCTGCGGGTCGTGCCGTGTACCGACGACGCCACCCCGGTCGACGTGCCCTACCCGGACAACATGGCCCAGTCGCACGCCTTCGGCGTCAGCGGCGTCATCGCCACGGCGACGGTGGCGCTGCGCCCGGCGCGGCGCTGGACCGCGCTGTTCGCCTCGTTCCCCGAGCTCGACGGCGCCGTCGCCGCCGGCGAGGAGCTGTTCGGCCTGGAGCCGACACCCCGGCTGCTCTCCCTCGACGAGGCGGGTGTCGTCGCCACCTACCGCCCCGCGGACCCGGCGATGCCGGCCGACCGCCTGTCCGTGCGCGGGATCGTCACCGAGGACAGCGTCCCGGCCGCCACCGCCATCGTCGAGCGCCACGGCGGCCGGGTCGACGCGGTCCGGCCGAAGGGCCCAGCCCTGGTCACGTCGCTGTCCTACAACCACACGACCTATCGAGTCCGCAAGCTGCGCCCCGAGCTCACCCACCTGCAGTGCGGCGGCCCGGGGCTCACCCGGCGCCGCGCCGAGGTGGCGGCCATCGCGCCGGACACGCTCATCCACCTGGAGGGCTTCGCCGACCTGGAGGGCGGCGGCCGGTTCTGGGCCGGCATGCTGTTCCTGCGCTTCGACGACGCCGACACCCTCTACGACCGGATGGCCCGCCTCGCCGAGGTCGAGGTCTACGTCAACGACCCGCACACCTGGGTGCTGAAGAACCGCGTCGACATGATCCGCGAGGCCGCCGCCCGCTTCGACCCCGACGGCCTCCTCAACCCCGGGAAGCTCCCCGCTCCATAACTCTGGTTCGCTCCGTCCGGGCACGGCGCTCCGGCCCCTTACTCGCTTCGCTCCCAAGGGACCTCCGCGCCGTGTCCTCCTCCGCGAACGGGCGCTCCGGCGACCTCGCTGCGGCCCGACCCACGTCGCTTCGCTCGTGGGACGGGCCTCCGCGAGTCGCGCCTCCGCGCCCAGCACGGTCACCTGGCGCTGTGACGTCACCCATCGAAGGGCGACCGCGCCGACGGCCGCCAGGGCCGCCCAGAGCGCCCGGAGCGCTCAGGGCGGCGGCTGCCGGGCTGGCTGGGCGCTGAGCACCAGGCGGCTGTCGAGCGTCCCCTCGACGATGCCGCGGGCAAGGTCGGTGAGGCGGGTGTTGGTGTCGCGGGCGTGCCGGCGCAGCCGGGCGAACGCCTGGTCCATGTCGAGGCCGCCGCGTTCGGCGAGGACGCCCTTGGCCTGCTCGATCATGATCCTGCTGGTCAGGGCGTGCTGCAGCTGCTCGGCCAGCAGCTCGTGGTGCCGGATCGCGCGCTCCTGCAGGATCGCGATCGTGGCCACGTCGGCAAGGGCCTGGGCGACACGGGCCTCGGTGTCCGCGAGCGTGCCGGGCAGGGCTCCGAACAGGCTCAGTGTCCCGACCACGTCATCGCGCAGCCGCATCGGCAGCACGTGCACGCAGCGGTAGCCGGCGGAGCGGGCCTCGGCCGCGAAGATCTGCCACCGGAGGGCGGCCAGGTCGATGTCGGGGACGGTGACCGTCGTGCCGGTCCGGTAGCAGTCCAGGCCGGGCCCTTCGTCGTGCTCGAGCTGGAAGAGCCCCAGCAGGCGGCTCGCCTCCGACGACGCGGCTACCACCTGCAGCCTCCCGCGCTGGTCGGACAGCATCAGGCCGGCCGCGGCCACACCGAGGAGCGCCACGCAATGGTCGGCCAACCGGTGTAGCAGGTCCGCCACGTCATAGTCGGCGACCAAGCTGTCTGCGAGGCCAACGAACGCCTCGCTCAGCTCCCGTTCCCGGCACACCGCTTCCTCCGCACGACTCACCACCGGAGGGACCGTCCCTCCCTGCCCCCATCATCGGGGCAGGTCTCCGTGGAGCCGCACCCGGCGGGCGACAATGTCGCGGGCGGTCTCGTCGGCTATCTGACCGCGAGCACGGGCCAGCGAACGCAGCCGTACGAGGGCCTCCTGCGCGCTCACGCCGAGCTGGGCCATGACCATCCCGGTCGCCTGGTGAATCTCCGGCTGGTACAGCGAGGAGGCCCGCGCCCGCAGCCGGGCCGCGGCCTCGCCCGCCAGATCGCCCCCGAGGTCACCCGTCAGGTCGCCCGCAATGTAGTCCAGGTCACCCCCGGGCGCACCAGGCTCCACGATGGGCGCGCGTCCTTCGGACGGATCGCCCGTCACGTCGTCAGGCGGTCCGCTGGCGGGCAGGTCGAGCAGGATGAGGGCGACGGTGTCCGCGACGACCAGCGCGTCCGCGAGGGCGTCGTCGTCCAGCTCGCCGGGGCGGGCCCGGCCGAGGCCGAGCGTTCCCAGGCCGATCGCGCCGATCCGTAGCGGAAACGCGAAGAAGGCCCGGTAGCCGGCGGCCAGCATCGCGGGCGTGAACCGCTCCCATTGCTGGCCCGCCGGCCCGGCCAGGTCTCCCACGAGCACCGGGTGGCCGTCCAGGGCCGCGTCCTGGCAGGGCCCCTCCCCCAGGGCGAGCTGGAGGTCGTCGAGCCGGCCGGCCGCCGCGTCACTCGCGCCGTGCGCGCCCCGGCCGGTGGCGCCGGCCGTCACCGAGATCGCCGCGCCATCGACGCGCAGGGCGGTCGCGACGCTGGTGCACAGCCGGTCCAGACGCGGGTCTGGTTCTGTGCCGTCCGAGGTCACGCGCGGGCCTGTCAGGAACCGACCCGCCGGCGAGGCCCGCGGCGGACCGCGGACCTGGCACGGGTCACGCGGGCGCTCCCCGGCCGGCCACCGGCCGGGCGAGCGCCTGCCGGACTAGCCGGGCCGCCCGTGGCGCGGTTCGAGCGCCCCGGCCCTGGCTGTTCACACCTGGACGGGACGACGCCGCAGCGGCTCGCCGACGGCGTGCAGGTGGGCGAGCACCTCCCGGTACGAGCCCAGGGGGCTGCTCTCCTGGTAGCTGACGCCGTGCGTGTCGCAGAACTCCTTCACGAACACCTGCGCCCGGCGCAGGTTCGGCCTCGGCATTATCGGGAAGAGGTGGTGCTCGATCTGACGGTTCAGCCCGCCGTAGACGATGTCGGTGATCCGGCCGCCGCGGATGTTGCGCGAGGAGAGGACCTGCCGCCGCAGGAAGTCGGTGCCGGGCTTGGGGAAGATCTCCATGCCCGTGTGGTTCGGGGCGAACGCGCAGCCCATGTACAGGCCGAACAGCGCCTGGTGTGCCGCGATGAAGACCAGGGCCTTCACCGGCGACAGGACGAGGAAGATCGTGCCGAAGTAGGCGATGGTGTGCGCCGCGAGCAGCGCCGCCTCGGTGACCGCGCCCCGGTTCCGCCGCGCCGCCACCTCGCGGATGCTGGCCACGTGCAGGTTCAGGCCCTCGAGCAGCACGACCGGGAAGAACAGGTATGCCTGGTAGCAGGTCATCCAGCGCAGGAAGCCGCGGCGGTCGTTGGCCTCGTCCGGCGCGAACACGAATGCGCCGCTGCCGACGTCGGGGTCGCGACCCACGGTGTTCGGCTGCGAATGGTGACGGCCGTGTTTGTCCATCCACCAGCCGAAGCTCAGCCCTATCAACAGGTTCCCGTGCAGGAGGCCCACGGCCTTGTTGGACCGCCGACCGGCGAAGATCTGCCGGTGGCCCGCGTCGTGGCCGACGAACGCCACCTGGGTGAACATCACCGCCAGGAACGCCGCGGTGAACAGCTGCCACCACGAGTTTCCCAGCCAGGCGAAGAACAGCCAGCCGCCGCCGAGCAGCGCCCAGTTCGCCATGATCACCAGGGCGTAGCGACCAGGACGGCGGTTCATCAGCCCAGCGCCCTTCACGCGCTGAGACAGCTCGACGAAGTCGAGACGGCCGGCTGGTACCGGCGAGCAGTCGTCAGACCGGGTCAAATCCGGAATTTCAGACGCGGCCATGGCATTAACGGTCATGGTCATCCTTCTCAGCCGACCTTACGGAATCAGCGAGTTGGAACCCAGAACAGGCGTTCGGTCCAGACCGGGACGAGTACTCAGTCGCTGTCGAGGAGCTTACCCGGCGGCTGTCCCGGCAACCGCGCGGGCCGACGGACCTCGCACATTCAACTGACCTGGCACAATCGCAGTGTGCGGGATCATGGATCCGGCACGGTGGTCGGCGTCCTGCCGGCCGTAGGCGTCCGGCGGCGGTCGCCGCCGGGGTGAGGCGGCCGCGTGACGACGGAAACAGGAGTCCCCGACGGGACTCCGCCCCGACCGGCCGCCACCGGCCGGGGCCGGGTGGTCAGCGTCGAGCTCGCGTTCGACGTCGAGGAGCCCGCGGACATCGCGTTGTCGATCGCCGCCGCCCGAGGGCCGCGGGTGCTCGTCGAACGGCTGACCGTGGCGACGACGGGCGAGTCCCCCGTCGCCGAGCCGACCGAACTCGCCGCCCCGCACGGCGGCCGGATTCATCTGCTGCATCCCCCCCGAGGCCTGCTGACCATCTCCTACTGGGCGGAGCTCGAGCAGGCGCCGACCGACTCCCACAGGGACATAACGACCGATGCCCCCGACGCCGGCGGACTCACCATGGAACAGCTGACCTACCTCTGGCCGAGCCGCTACTGCCCGTCGGATCACGTCGTCGGTTTCGCGGTCGCCGAGTTCGGCGGCCTACCGCCGGGGCGGCCCCGAGCCGACGCGATCGCCGCCTGGATCCATCACCGCATCGGCTACGTGCCCGGCTCCAGCGCCGTCCACGACTCCGCCGAGGACACACTGCTCACCGGGCAGGGCGTCTGCCGGGACTTCGCCCACCTGGGCATCACGCTCTGCCGGGCGCTCCTGATACCGGCCCGCTTCGCCGCCGTCTACGCGCCCGGGCTGACCCCGATGGACTTCCACGCCGTCTTCGAGGCCTGGATCGACGGCGCCTGGCGGGTCTACGACGCCACCCGCAAGGTCCCGCGGGCGAGCCTGGTGCGCATCGCGACCGGCCGGGACGCCGCCGACGCCGCCTTCGCCGACATCCTGGGGGGCATCGTCACCCTTCAGTCGATCGAGGTCACCGCGACGGCGGCCGGAGACCTCCCCGTCGACGAGCACACGTCCGCCGCCCTGCTCAGCTGAGAGCGCCGGCCCGGGTTCGGACCTCGCCGGCTACAGCGGCAGCCGGGTGCGGCCGGCGGAGGCCAGGACCGTCGCCGCGGCGTTGCGGCCGGAGGCACCCCAGACTCCGGCGCCCGGGAAGGTGGCCCCGCCCGTCAGGTAGAGGCCGGCGATCGGCGTGCGGTAGCGGGACAGCTCGCGGTGCCGGCCCAGCAGGGCCGCCATGACCCCGTCCGGGAACGACGGGACATAGCCACGGCGCAGGAAGAACTCGCGCTCGTAGTCGGGCGGCGTCATCGCCCGCCAGTCCCGCACCGATGCCAGCACGCCCGGCCCGTCGCCGCAGATCGAGGCGTACCGCTCCAGCCAGCCCCATGGCACCGCCGCGTCGCCCCAGCCGCCCCGCCGCGCCCACGGCGTCCACAGAACCTCAAGGCTGAGCACGTGCGCCGCCGTGCCTCCCCAGGGGCCTCCGGCCAGGTCGGCCGAGGGGCCTCCGGACGCGGGAGGCTCCGCCATCATCCCGCGCCCTTCGGCCATGCCGCCTGAGGAGCCTCCGGACGCGGGAGGCTCCGCCATCATCCCGCGCCCTTCGGCCATGCCGCCTGAGGAGCCTCCGGACGCGGGAGGCTCCGCCATCATCCCGCGTCCTTCGGCCGGCGATGGCCGCATGGTCTCGTCCAGGACGGACGGGATGTTGAGGAAGAACATCGGCGGGTCGCTGACCAGGCCCGTCGGCAGCGCCGCCGCGGCGGCGATCTGCTGCTCGGGTGTCGGGCTCACGATCGTCGTCGGGACGTGGCGCAGCGCCGCCGGGAGCACGTCCTCGGGCAGCTCCAGGACCGCGCGGGGCGTCGGCAGGGCGGTGACGACCGCGTCCACCTTCGACTCGTAACCGTCGGCCGCGGGCCTTTCGACCCAGCGCTTCCGCAGTCTGCGTGTGGCCGGGACACCGGCGAGCCAGTCGACGAGCAGGGTGTGGGGGTCGGTGGCGTTCACGACGGCCCCGGCGGTGATCCGCCGCCCGTCGACGAGCCGCACCGCCCGGGCCCGCCCCGACACGATGTCGACCCCGGACACCCGCGCCCCGGTGACGACCTGCCCGCCGTGGGCGCGCGCGCAGGCCTCGAGCGCCGCGGGCACCGCGCCACTGCCACCGACCGGCCGGCCGACGCCGACGAGGTGGCGGATCGCGAGCCCCAGCGCCCCGAGTCCGGTGCCCGGCGCGTCCGGCCCCAGCCCCCACACCGCAGGACCGACGGTGTGCGTCGAGGCGATCATCCACGGCGGCAGGCCGAACGAGGTGAGCACGTCGACCAGGCTGCGCCGCGGCCAGTCCAGCAGCACCCGGGAGCCGCGCAGCCGCTGCTGCGCGACGACGGTGGCGACGATCGACGGCGTCGTCGGCCGGCCGCCCTGCACGGCCAGCACCAGCTTCGCCGCCGGGATCGCGACCTCCAGGTAGCGCCGGTAGGCGGTGGCCGCGGCCGGGTCGATCCGGGCAAGGCCGTCGACGGTGCGCTCGATCGAGCGCCACTGGACGAACACCGGCTCATCGCCCCAGCCGACACCGATGACCAGCGGGTCGACGTCCAGGTAGCGCAGGCCATAGGAGGCCAGGTCGAGCTCCTCGACGATGCCGCTGGCGCGGATCATCGTGTGGTCGCAGTTACAGACGTTGACGCGGGTACCGAGCGCGTCGACCGTCGAGGCACACCCGCCGGCCGTCTCCCGTGCCTCGAGGACGACGACGGACCGGCCGGCGCGCGCCAGGTACGCCGCGCACGCCAGCCCGTTGTGCCCACCGCCGATGACGACGACGTCCGCGTGCGCCGGCAGCTCGGCCGACCCAGGTGTGGCCAGCGGCCGCACGGCCGTCGACAGCTCGGCCGTCACCGGGCGTGCTTCGGGTCGAAGCGGGCGATCTCACGCAGCGACGCGGCGGCGGTCTCGACCATCGCCTCGTAGCGCTCCTTGCCGTGCTCGGCCGTGGCGCCGACCGGGTCGCCGAGGGTGCCGTTCGTCCCGAAGTCGTCGGACAGCCAGCCGAACGAGACCGGGCGGCCCCAGCCGACCCGCTCGAAGGAGGCCAGGTGCTCCGGCACGCTGCGCTCGGCCAGGTCCATCCGGACCAGGTCGGGGCGCAGGTGCAGCATCAGTGACGTCTCCTCGATCCCGGCGTGGATGCCCATGCCCAGCTCGGACGCGGGCGCCGTCCCGCCGTGGTCGGGGGGCAGCGACGGGTGCATGACGAAGGTGCGCAGCCCGTGCGCGAGCCGGATGTCGCGGCTCGCGACCTGCAGCAGCGCGCTGTTGCCGCCATGGCCGTTGAGGAACACCAGCCGCTCGACGGGCGTCGTCGCGAGGCAGCGGCCCAGGTCGTCGAGCGTCGCCAGCACCGTCGTCGCCGACAGCCACATCGTCCCCGCCGACCAGGCATGCTCGTTGGACTTGCTGTAGGCCAGCGTCGGCAGCAGCAGCAGGTCGATCTCGTCCCCGTGGGCCGCGACCACGTCGCGCGCGAGCGTGTCGGCGACGACCAGGTCGGTCGAGAGCGGCAGGTGCGGCCCGTGCTGCTCCACCGACCCGATCGGCAGGACGGCCACCGCCCCCGGCGACAGGTCCGCGATCTCGGGAGCCCGCAGGTCGGCGAAGATCCTGGTCATGCTGCCTCCAGACGGTCGCGCGCTGCCCGGGGAACCGACCGACGGCCCGAAACACGGATCACTCCGGGCGGCCGGACCCCGCTCCCCGCATGGTGGCCCGCCGACCACTCTGTCCAGTCGTCATGACGACACCGTCAGGGCCAAATTTCCAGGTGGCTAACTTCCCGGAACGGCAGGGTTTGCCCGCCGAGGCCGTGGTCGGGCCAGCGGCGCCGCCGGACCAGTCAGGCGCGGGCGGGTCAGATGGCGGTCGGGTCGACAACGCGACCGACGAACAGCGGGGTCGCCGTCGCCCGGTCGTGGATGACGAACAGGAACGGGCGGTCGACGGTCAGGCGACGGTCGGTCATGATCGCCGAGACGGCCATGGACACGGCGGTCGCCGCCGCGGCCTCGGTGCCCTGCTCGTCGACGGCGATGAACGCCTCGTGCACCACCCTGTCGATGTGCAGCTTCTCGGCCGCGGTCATCCCGCTGAAGTCGGCGTCGCCACCGAAGGCGGTCGGCATGCCGAGCGCCACCAGCAGGTCGTTCAGGTCGGCGTGGGTACGAAACGTCCAGCGCGGCAGTTCCAGCTCCACCGCCGCCGGCTGGAAACCGGTGAGCAGGCCGCGCAGCGCCGCCTCGTCGAGCGCCGCCTCGACCGCGTCGAACCGGCCCGGGTCGGGCAGCACGACCGCCATCGCCAGCTCGCCGCCGGCATAGGGGACGTCGACGGCCTGCCAGCCCGGCCCGGTCGCGTACCCGGCACCTGACACCGTCCCGGCCATCAGCTGGGCCTGGACGACCGAGCCGTCGGGGCGGGTGAACCGCGCCGGCCGGGCGTCCCCGAACGGCGTCTGCCACGGGGCACGCAGGTACAGCGCGTTGACCAGCACCAGCCGGGTGGAGGCGTCCAGGTCGCCGGCCGAGAGCAGCCGCGGGATGCGGTCGTAGGTCTGCTTCGAGACCCAGGCGTTGATCGCGCTGGCCGCGCCCGCGGCGTCCGCCCCGAAGTCGACGGTCCGCATGCCCGACCCGTAGTAGCGCGCCAGGGTCGCCAGGAACGGCGTCTCCCAGGGCACCTGCCGTTGGCCCCACAGCGAGTTCGCCACGTCCAGGACGAGCTCGATCGTCGAGCCGTCGGGCAGCGTCCGCTTGCTGGCCCGGCTCTCCATCGCCAGCGCCAGTGCGTTCAGCCCGACGGGCAGCCCGTCCGGCCCGCTCCCCAGTGCGGACGCGTGCAGCACCGCGTCCATCTCGGCGGCCGTGCGGCCGGCGGCACCGGCCCGGGTCATCCCGAGCGCGACCGCCACTGAGTACGGCGAGCAGACCAGGTTTCCGGCGTTCGCCGCCGCGGCTCGCCGGTAGAGGTCGGCGGTGAACCCGCGGACCGCGGTCGCGGCGCCGCCGAGCGCCGCCGCATCCGCCGGGGCCCGGGCGACGTTCTCCGCGACCACCGCCCCACCGGCGGACCCACCGTCACCGGCGGGCCCACCGCCCTCGCCACCGGCCGCGTCGCCGCACGCACCGGTCAGGGCGCCCAAGCCCAGGCCCGCCGCCCCCAGGACGGCCGCCCGCAGTAATTCCCGTCGCCGCATCACGCCCTCTCCGACGCACCCTCGGCGACCTCGGTTCCAACCCGCGCCGCCCTGTCGCCACGGAGCAGGGCCGTCGGGTCGCCGGGCCGTCGGGTCGCCGGGTCGCCGGGTCGCCACGCCGCCAGCCGCCGGGTCGCACCCAGCCATGCTTCGGGCGCCCGCCGGTTCACGGGCAGTCGGGGCACGGCCGGTACACGCCTGCCCAGCCGCGCGCCTCGAGCGCGGTGGCAAGTTGACGGGCGACCCGGCAGGGGCCGCCGAGCACCTGCCTGCCAGAGAAGTGCTGCGTGTCGAGGCCCGAGTTCTGGATGATGTTGTCCCGCTCGAGGCCGGCTTCCCACTGCCCGACAGCGGTGTGAACGAGGCGGCCGTCCAGTTCGACCGCGAGCTCGAACTGCTCGTACAAGGCGTCGAACCGGTAGGACCGGTCGCCGTCGCGATGCCAGATCTGTCGTCTTGGTTCCGGCAGGCCGTGGCGGCGCACGAGCTGCACGAACCGGATCTCGAGCACCGAGTGGGCGCCGTCCTCGGCGAGTCGGATGATCTCGCCGAGCAACCGCCGGTGGCGGGCGTGGCTGCGCCGTTCCAACGCGGCCACCAGCCGCGGCCCCGTCGTCAGCTGGCCGCGGATCGCCTTGGCGACGAGCTCACACACGTCGTCGGCCTCGTCCAGCTGTTCGGCCAGGTCAAGGACCGTCCGTTCAATGGTCGTGCGGGGCGGAGCCGCGGACCGGTGGATGTCGCCGGGAGGAATCGACCGACGGGTGCGGTGAACGCGCACGTCGTCTGCCGCGACCAGGCGGGACAGGCCTTCGACGAGCACGTCGATGGTCGACGGCGGCGCGGCGACCAGGCCCCACGCATGCCCGGCGGTCCGCAGGCACAGAACGGCCGTGTCCGGTCCGGCGTAGAGCACGGCCGCCCACAGCCTGCTCTCTTCGGTCAGCGGACCGTTGTAGGCGACGTAGACCCGCGGATGGACACGTTGCCATCGACCGGAGACGACCTGCGCTCGGATGTGATGGTGGGTGATCCCGTGTTGGCCGGCCTGGGCGACGGTAAACGCCTTGGCCTGGGCGTTGATGAGCGCCTCCCACCGCGGGTTCGACAGGAGTAGCACCGCGCGCCGCCGGATCGTCACGCCGCGAGGATGCCCGACCGCCGCCTCCGGCGCTCCCACCTGTCCACAGGCGCCTGGCCGTCGAATCGTGGCCGGTCATCGACCACACGGGCACCACCATCGACCACAGCTCAATTGTCGATCATCGAGCGTGGTCGATGGTGGTGCCCCGGGGCACCACCATCGACCACGATTCGGCGCCGGAGGGGGTAGGAGGACGCCCGGTGAGGTTGCGCCCGTGGGAGGGGCGGCGGGATGGAGCAGGCACGGTTCAGCGCTTGACCCCAGGTCTGTCCCGGTCGCCCTTCAGCGTCCCGCTCAGCCGCGCACGATTGATTACCGATGGTTACCGGTGGCGCGGCCGGCTCGCGGTCCAGGCAGGTCAGGCCGGAAGGCCGGACGGGGCGCGCCAGGCCGGTGGGTCAGTCGTCGCGCAGGCGGGGGCCAAGGCCGTTGTCGGTGAACTGGACGCGTTCGACGAGGAGGCGCAGCTCGCGGATCGCGACCGTGGCCGCGGCGACGTCGATGGGGCCGGTGCCGACCCGGACGTCGGTGGGTTGGAAGACCGCCCGGCGCGCGGAGCGGGGGCGAGGCTCGCCCGAGGGCGGTTCGCCGGCGAGCTCGGCGAGGACGGCGGTGAAAGGGCCGACGGCGTCGGCGCGCCGGGTGAGCCAGCGAGAGGTGAGCGCCCGCTGGCCGTCGGCCAGACAGGCGTCGGCGTCCCCGCCGGTGCCGGCCGGCTCCGCGGCTCCCCACGAGGCGGGGGCATCGGCGCGGGCGGCAACGAGGACGAGCCAGTCGAGCGTCGCCCACAGCTCGGTGAGCCGGGCACGCAGGGCCGCCTTGGCGGCGAGCGTCCAGTGCGAGTCGGCGGCGACGTCGACCAGCCGGGTGTGCAGGCCGGCGAGGCCGAGCCAGCGGCCGAGCACCTGATGCACGGCGGCGGCGTCCTCGATGGCCGCCGGCGCCGGTCGCGGCGCGGCGACCAGCAGGTCGAGCGCGGTGCCGAGCGCGCCGAGCCCCGCGATCCTCGCGGTCAGGTCCGCTTCGGCTGCCGGGCCACCCACGCCGAACGCGGCGGCGAGGTCGGCCGCCGGCCGGCGCAGTCGTTCGGTGACCGTCGTGGTGCCGGCCGGGCCGCGGGCGTGGCGCAGCAGCCACCCGGCCGCCAGCTCGTGGAACTCGCGGGCCGCGCGCCGGCCGGCGAGCTCCTCGGCGGCCGCCATCGCGTCGCCGCCGCGGTCCAGCGCCGCCCACAGGTCGTCGAGGCCGAACAACGCCGCCGCGGCCGCGTACGCCCGGGCGGCGTCGGCGGTGGTCACGCCGACCTCCTCCTCCAGCCGGAAGACGAAGCCGGGCCCCATCCGGTTGACCAGCTCGTTCGCCAGCCGGGTCGCGATGATCTCGCGGACCAGCGGGTGCGCGCTGATCCGGACCGCGAAACGTTCCCGCACCGCCGGCGGGAAGTAGCACTGGGCGATCAGGTCGAGCGCGGGCGCGTCCGGCAGCGTCGAGTCCAGCAGCTCCTGGCGCACGAGCGTCTTCGCCTTGGCCTGCAGCACGGCGAGCTCCGGGCGGGTGAGTCCGGTGCGCTCGGCGCGCAGCTCCTCCAGCCGCGTCTCCGACGGCAGGTGCTCCAGCGCCCGGACCAGGCCGGAGCGGGCCTCGAGGTTGCGCAGCAGCCGAATGTGGCGGTCCAGGAAGAACGGCGCGTAGGTCGCCGCCAGACTCACCGCCACCGCCTGTTGGGCGCTGTCGTCGAGGACGGCCGCCGCGACGTCGTCGGTCAGCGAGCGCAGCAGCTCGTCGCGGCCCGCGCGGGTGAGCTCGCCGTCGTCCACCGCGCCGGCCAGCAGGATCTTCAGGTTGACCTCGCGGTCGGAGGTGTCGACGCCGGCGGAGTTGTCGAGGAAGTCCGTGTTGATCTTTCCGCCGAGGTGGGCGAGCTCGACCCGGCCGGCCTGGGTGACACCGAGGTTGCCGCCTTCGACGACGACCCGGGCGCGCAGTTCGTCGGCGTCGACGCGGACCGCGTCGTTCGCGTGGTCGGCGGCGTCGTCGTCGTCCTCGGTGCTGGCCTTGATGTAGGTGCCGATACCGCCGTTGTAGATCAGGTCGACGGGGGCGCGCAGCAACGCCTGGATCAGCTCGACCGGCGACATGCCGCCGCCGGCGGCGGTGCCGCCATCGCCGGCACCGCCGCCGGTGTCGCCCGAGGCGCCGTCGCTGTCGGCGGTGGGGGCGGCGGGCGGGAGGCCGAGCACCTCGCGGGCCCTGGCCGAGAGTTCGACGCGGCGGGCGTCGCGGCGGAACACGCCGCCACCGGGCGAGAGGATCTTGGGGTCGTAGTCCGCCCACGACGAGGCGGGCAGCTCGTAGAGCCGCTGCCGCTCGGCGAAGGAGGCCGCCGGGTCGGGATCCGGGTCGATGAAGACATGCCGGTGGTCGAAGGCGCCGACCAGTCGCATCGAGCGTGACCGCAGCATGCCGTTGCCGAAGACGTCGCCGGACATGTCGCCGATCCCGACGACGGTGTACGGGTCGCGGTCGGCGTCGACGCCGAGCTCGCGCAGGTGCTGGCGGGCCGACTCCCAGGCCCCCCGGGCGGTGATCCCGATCTCCTTGTGGTCGTAGCCGGCCGACCCGCCGGACGCGAACGCGTCGCCCAGCCAGTAGCCGTACTCGGCGGCGATCTCGTTGGCGAGGTCGGAGAAGGTCGCCGTGCCCTTGTCGGCGGCGACGACCAGGTATGTGTCCGGGTCGTCGTAGCAGATGGTGCGCTCCGGGCCGAGCGGCCTGCCGCCGACCAGGTTGTCGGTCACGTCCAGCAGGGCCGACACGAACGTCCGGTACGCGGCCCGCACCCGCTCCTGACTTCGACGCCCACCACCGGCGCCGCCCGCGCCCGGGTCGCCGCCGCCGGCCGCACCGCCGATCCGGGTGCCGGCGCCGATCCGGGTGCCGGCGGCCGTGGACGGATCATGCAGGACGAAGGCGCCCTTGGCCCCGTCGGGAACGATGACGACGTTCTTGGTGACCTGTGCCCGGTAGAGGCCGTGCGCCTCGGTGCGGTAGTCCTCGGGCCGGTCGGAGAAGCGCAGGCCGCCGCGGGCGACCCGTCCGCCGCGCATGTGCACGCCCTCGACGGTCGGCGACGTCACGAACACCTCGACCCAGGGCCGCGGCGCCGGCAGGAGGCCGAGCCGTGACGAGGCGATCTTCAGCGCCAGCGCCGGCTTCGCCCGCCCGGCGGCGTCGCGCTGGTAGTGGTTGGTGCGGATCACCGCGGTGAGCACGTCGCGTAGCCCGCGCAGGATCCGGTCCTCGTCGAGGCTGGCGACGGCGGTGAGCAGCGTTTCCAGCCTGGCCAACGCCGCCGCCGCGGCCGCCGCCCGGGCCTCCGGGCCGGGCTGCTCCGAGCCGGTGTGGTCCGAGCCGGTGCCGTCCGGGTCGGTGCGGTCCGGGTCGAAGCGGGCCTGGAAGTAGTCGAGCAGCCCGTGGGCGAACGCCGGGTTCGCCAGCACCGTCCGCGCGGCGTAGTCGTGCGACAGGCCGACCCCGCTCTGGTGCAGGAACCGCCAGGCCGCCCGCAGGACGTCGACCTCGCGCCAGGGGACGCCCGCGGTCAGCGCCAGCCGGGTGAACCCGTCCAGCTCGGCCTGCCCCGTCCACACCGCGACGAACAGCTGCCCGAGCGCCTCCCGTGCCGCCGCCATGCCCGCCGCCGCCATGCCCGCCGGGGCCGTGCCTGATGGCGCCGTGCCCGCCGGGGCCGTGCCCGCGTCGTTGCCTGCCGACGCGATGCCTGCCGACGCGATGCCTGCCGACGCGGTGCCTGGCGGGTCGGGCAGCCGCAGCAGGTACTCGTCCCAGTCGGGGGCCCTTGACCCGTCGGCGCCGGTCGGCGGCCGGTCGTGGTCGACGACCTCGACGCCGAGCCGGGTGAACACGTCGACGACGACCGCGAGCGGTGGCCGCCCCGTCGCCACCGGCCAGGTGAGCACGCACCGCGTCGTCCCGTCGGCGCCGTCGCTGAAGGTCACCCCGGGGGCGGCCACCGCGGGCGTCCCGGACGGCTCCGCCATCCGCGCCCCGCCATCGCTCGCCGTCCCTGCCTCAGGGCCGCCCGCCCTCGAGACCCCCGTGGCCACACCGCCACCTGCACTCACGGTTTCACCGGCTTCGTCGTAGTCCTGACGGCCCTGCCCAGCCCACCCGGCCGGCTCGAGCGGTCAGGTCCGGAAGCCGGTCCTGACGGCCCGACGGTCCAAGGTCGCTTTGGAGGTCGTCCATATCCCGTCTGACGCTAGAACTCAGCACCGAGATCGTGTCGCCTCGGCGGAGTGGGCGGGCTCACCCGGGCTGACAGGTGGACGACAGATCGAGACTTGCCCGACCATCGCAGGATCTACACCGTCTGAAGTAGCCTCCTGCCACCGGGGCCACACCCAGTGCCACGGCGACATGGCGCGCATGCCTTCCCGCGGGCCCTGACCAGCACCCGGCCGCGGCGAGCGGCCGGCGCATGCCAGGAACAGGGGCAGCAATGGACCAGCCCAGCTTCACCAAACCCGCGGGTACCGGCTCCGGCACGTTCCGCGGAACGCGGGTGCACCTCACCGGGCTCGACGCGGATCTCTTCCGCCACCCGCTCGACCGGCAGGCCACCAACAACCTCAAGCGCGTGCCCGGGTTCGACAAGGCGGTCGCGAAGTTCATCGAGTGGGGCGTCGAGCGGATCGAGTACGTCGAGCACACCGCGTCGGGCGTACGGGTCGGCCCCCGGCAGCTGCCCCGCGTCCACGGCCTGCTGCGTGAGGCCTGCGCGGTGCTCGACCTCCCCGAACCCGAGCTCTACGTCCGCCAGGGGCCCCCGAACGCCTACACGTCGGGGCACAACCACCCGTACATCGTGCTGTTCACCGAGCTGATCGACCTCATGTCCGAGGACGAGCTCCTCGGCGTCCTCAGCCACGAGGCCGGGCACATCAAGTGCGGCCATGTCCTCTACAAGACGATGGCGCGGGTGTTCGGCGGCGCGGCGAGCGCGGGGATGCGGCGGGTGAACCCGATGACGGTCGCCGTCGGGCTGGGCATCCGCGCGGCGCTGACGAGCTGGGACCGCGCGTCGGAGTTCACCGCCGACCGCGCCGCGATGCTGGCCACCCAGGACCTCGACGCCTGCGTCGGGATGATGATGAAGCTCGCCGGCGGCGTCCGGTCCGACGAGATGAGCACGGCCGCGTTCCTCGAACAGGCCCAGCACCTGGACGTCCTCGCGGGCGAGAGCAGGATCTCCCGGCTTCACCGTTTCCAGCTGCGCGTCGGCAGCGGCCATCCGCTCGTCGTCGAGCGTGCCCGCCGCTTCCAGGAGTGGATCACCAGCGGTGAGCCCGGCGACATCGTGGCCCGGTACGCCGCGGCCGCGGCTACTGTCCCTGTCCAGTCCTCCGCCACCGCCACCGCCACCGCCGCCGCCACCGAGGCCACAGTCCCGGCTCAGGCCACGATCCCCACCCAGCCCGTCGTCGGCTCCGACGGCCGGTACTGATCACCGTTGGCGTAGCGGAACCGGCGTCCGGCAAGGGCGGCCCAGCTGGCGACGGCGCGGGCACCGCCTCACTGCCCGGGGCGGACGGGATGGACGAGTATGGCCGCATGCGACGAGCGGGGCGTCACCGATGACCATGGCCGGCCTGCCGCCGGAAGGCCGGGAGCTGGCGCGGGCGGTCACGGCCCTGGTCGACGCGGCCCGGCGGGGGGACGCGGCCGCGCTGCGGGCGGCGTGCGAACAGCTGCGCGCCCGGGACGAGACCGTCGCCCGGGACCTGCTGCACCGGCTGACGCTGGGCCTGGTCGAGCGGGCCTACCCCGACGGCCTCGACGGCGACGACGTCCGCGGGCTGTTCGACGAGGTCATCCGCCAGGCGTCGCCGTGGCTGGCGGGACCCGGGCTCGACCCGTACGCGGTCCTCGTCGTGCTCGCCGGCACGCTGTCCGTCCACCCGCCCGACGACGCGCCGAGGCCGAGCCTCGCCCCGGACGCCCTGCCGGTCGCCTGCGCCCTCGTCGTCGACCTCCTGCTCGCCCGCCTGGGTTCCCGGCTGCCCGCCGAGCTGGCCCGCGCCTTCGACGAGCTGCGCACCGCCCAGACGATGGAGATCCCCTGACCCTGTGGATTGGCCGTCATCGGAAAGGTGCCGTGTGGCGACGGGTCCTCGGCACCGCCGCGCGGCGGGGCCCGGCAAGACTGGGCGCATGGCTGACACTCTGGTCGTCCCGGAAACGCACCGGGACCTGTTCACGGGCACCACGTTCCTGCTGAGCACGCTGAACGCGGACGGTTCCATCCAGACGACCGCGATCTGGGGCCTGGTGGGCGAGGACGGTGTCGTTCGGACCTCGCTGTCGAAGAACCGTCACAAGTACCGGAACATGGTGGCGCGCCCGACGGCGACCGTCTTCGCGATCTCCCCGTCGAACCCGTACCACACGGCGGAGATCCGCGCTCAGGCGATCATCGAGGAGGACGTGGACAAGTCCTTCCTGACCACGATGCTCGCCAGCTATGGCCGGACGCTGGCGGACTTCGGCGCCCCCGGCCTCGAGCCCCGGGTCGCCGTGACCTTCCGGCCGACCCGGATCGTCCTCCTCGGCTGACCGCCTCGCCAGACCGCTACGAGCGCCGGGCCCATCGGGCCCACCGGGGCCGCCGGGGCCGCCGGAGCGGCCGAGACGGCCGGACAGCCGGACGGGCAGGACCGGTCAGGGGGCGAGGGTCTCGAGGGCGTCGGTGAGGACGGCGATGCCGTCGTCGAGGAGGTCGTCGCCGATCGCGAGCGGCGGCAGCAGGCGCAGGACGTTGCCGTCGGTGCCGCAGGTGAGGACCACGACGCCCTGCTCGTGGCAGCGCCGGGCGACGCGGCCGGTCGCGGCGGCGTCCGGCTCGCCGGTGCCCGGGTCGACGATCTCGACGGCGAGCATCGCGCCCCGGCCGCGGACCTCGCCGATGGCCGGCACCCGCTCCGCGACGGAGCGCAGGCGGGGCAGCACCCGCTCGCCGATCGTCCGGGCCCGCGCCACGAGCCCGTCGCGCTCGATGGTCTCGATGGCGCCGAGGGCGGCGGCGCAGGCCAGCGGGTTGCCGCCGTAGGTGCCGCCGAGGCCGCCAGGGTGGGCGGACTCCATGATCTCGGCACGGCCGGTGACGGCGGACAGCGGCAGGCCGCCGGCCATGCCCTTGGCGGTGGCGACGAGGTCCGGGATGACCGCCTCGTGCTCGCAGGCGAACATCGCGCCGGTGCGCGCGAAGCCGGTCTGTACCTCGTCGGCGATGAACACGGCGCCATTCGCGCGCGACCAGTCCGCGAGCGCCGGCAGGAAGCCCTCGGCGGGGACGACGAAGCCGCCCTCGCCCTGGACCGGCTCGATGAGGACGGCGGCGACGTTGGCGGCGCCGACCTGGCTCTCGATGATCCCGATCGCGCGGGCGGCGGCCTCGGGGCCGGTCAGGCCGTCGCGGAACGGGTAGGACAGCGGCACCCGGTAGATCTCGGGCGCGAACGGGCCGAAGCCGTTCTTGTAGGGGTGGTTCTTGGCGGTCAGGGCCATCGTCAGGTTGGTGCGGCCGTGGTAGGCGTGGTCGAAGACGATCACGGCCTGGCGGCGGGTGTGAATCCGGGCGATCTTGACGGCGTTCTCGACGGCCTCGGCGCCCGAGTTGAACAGCGCCGAGCGCTTGTCGTGGTCACCCGGGGTGAGGCGGGCCAGCTGCTCGCAGACCGCGACGTAGCCCTCATAAGGCGTGATCATGAAGCAGGTGTGGGTGAACGCCTGGACCTGCGCGATCACGTTGTCGACGACCCGCGGGGCGCTGTTGCCGACGGTGGTGACGGCGATCCCGGAACCGAGGTCGATCAGCGAGTTCCCGTCGACGTCGACCAGGATCCCGCCGCCCGCCGCGGTGACGAACACCGGAAGGGCGATCGACACGCCCCGCGCGACGGCGGCGTCCCGGCGCGCCAGCAGCTCCCGCGACCGCGGCCCCGGCAGCTCGGTGACCAGGTGCCGCCGCTGCGGCAGCCCCGGCCCGCCGACCACGGGCGCCCCGGCCAGGTCCCCCGGTCCGCCGACTCCGTTCGCGTCCGAAGCTGAGCCGATGGGGGCGGCGGGGCCGGCGATCGTCGTCATGTCCCAACGGTAGGCCGCCTTAGGCCTCGCCACCGCCCTCTCGCCGCACCCCTCTGCCCGAACGTGCGAGCCGTTCATGATCTGGTGGGATCTTCGGAGCTCCTGCTCCCAGGATTCCACCAGATCATGAAATGCGCCCTCAGGCCCTCCGGCCCTCAGGCCGTCGGGCCGTCGGGCCTCAGGCCTTCGGGCCGCCGGCGACGTAGAGGACCTGGCCGGAGACGAAGCCGGCGCCCTCGCTGACGAAGAACGAGACGGCGTGGGCGATGTCGGCCGGCTGGCCGACGCGGGCGACCGGGATCTCCCTGGCGCGGCGGGCCTCGTAGGTCTCCCAGGTCTCGCCGAGGCGCTCGGCGGTCGCGTGGGTCATCTCACTCTCGATGAGGCCAGGGGCGACGACGTTGGCGGTGACGCCGAACTTGCCGAGCTCGACCGCCAGCGTCTTGGTGAAGCCCTGCATGCCGGCCTTGGCGGCCGAGTAGTTGACCTGGCCGCGGTTACCGAGCGCCGACGTGCTGGAGAGGTTGACGATCCGGCCCCACTTGGCGTCGACCATGTGCTTCTGGCAGGCCTTCGTCATCAGGAACGCGCCGCGCAGGTGCACGGCCATGACGAGGTCCCACTCGGCCTCGGGCATCTTGAAGATGAGGTTGTCTCGGGTGATGCCCGCGTTGTTGACGAGGATCGTCGGCGGCCCGAGCTCGGCGACGACCTTGGCGACACCGGCCTCGACCTGCGCGGAGTTGCTCACGTCCGCGCCGACGCCGATCGCCTTGCCGCCCGCCGCGACGATCTGGTCGACGACCGGCTTCGTGGCCTGCTCCTCGAGGTCCAGCACGGCGACGGCGTAGCCGTCCTCGGCCAGCCGCAGGGCAGTCGCGGCACCCAGGCCACGGGCCGCGCCGGTCACGATCGCCACCTTCTGGGCGGACTCCGTCATGCTTGCGTTCTCCCGTCTCTCGGCGGGGCCGGGCCGAGTTCCGCGGCCGGACCGCTGCCTGTCATCACCGCCATACTGCCGGTCCGCGCCCACCTCGGTCGTCCCGAACCGGCGGATCTCACGTCCAGGCCGGCCGGCTCTGGGCAGGGCCTCGCGCTGTCGTGCCCGTCAGCCACACTCGCCGGGGCGGACGAAGGGCTCGTCGTCGTCCACCCAGCCACCGGGCTCGTCGGCGCGGGGTTCCGGCACGGCGGGCTCGGGGAGGCGGGGCGCCTCGACGAAGCGGAAGACGGTGGTGGCGCGCAGCTCGAAGCCGAGGTGCTCGTACAGGCGGATGGCCGTCGAGTTCGTGGCCGCCGCGTGCAGGATCGGGGTCTCGCCGCGGGCGCGGATCCCGGCGGCGACGGCACCCATCAGCCGGGTCGCGAGACCGCGGCCCTGATAGGCGGGGTCGGTGCAGACGGCGCTGATCTCGGTCATGCCGGGGATCCGCAGCCGCTCCCCCGCCATCGCGACCAGCGCGTCGCCGTCGAAGACGCCGAGGTAGCTGCCGAGCTCGATCGTCCGCCGCAGGTACGGGCCGGGGCGGGTGCGGGCGACCAGGTCGAGCATCGCGGGCACGTCGCCCGGGCCGAGCGGCCGGGCCTCGGGCTCGGGGGCGCCGGCGAACGCGTCGGTCGCGACCATCTGGACGAGGCCGAGCACCTCGACCGACCGCCAGCCGGCCGGCGGCTCCTCCTCGACGAAGAACAGCACCGCCGGGCCGCCGGGGCCGACGAGCGCGGCCAGGTCGTCCCACGCCCACCGGCCCGGCCCGCCGGCCATCGCCGCGAACGGCGTGACGTCGGTCTGGAACCGCGCCGCCTGCCCGGCCCGCTCGGCGAACCTCGCCTGCGGCCCGGTCAGCGCCGCCCAGATCACGTTGTCCAGCGGACCGCCGCCATCCCCCGACGACTCCGGCTCGGCCTTCTCCGGCAGAACCCGCGTCGACTCCGTCACCGCGCCCATCCCTCCGCCCGCGCCAGCACCCAGGGAGGTGGGCGCCGGCCTCGCCCACCAGCCACCCTATGGCGCGCGACGGAAGCGGCTAACCCGATTTGCCCGTCGTCTCGCCGACCAGCGCCCAGGGCGATACCCGTGGGGATCAGAGGAAGGCGAGGCGGGGGAAGCGCTCCTGGGAACCGAGGACGACGCCGGCGTCGGTTCCCAGGACGCGCTCCAGGAGGGTGGCGTAGACGGAGCGGAAGTCGGTGGTGAACCTCAGGTCGCCGTCGTCCAGGTCGGTCAGGCTTGGGGCGTCGCCGTGGAAGCCGCCGTGGACGTTCGTGCCGAGGACGAGGACGGGGGCGGCGGTGCCGTGGTCGGTGCCGTCGTTGGCGTTGGCCGCGACCCGCCGGCCGAACTCCGAGTAGACGACCGTCGTCACCGCCGTCCCGTGCGGGTTGCCGGCGACGGCGGTCTGGAAGCGGGTCAGGGCGGCGTCCAGCTCGCCGAGCAGCTTCGCCTGGGTCGCCTTCTCCAGGATGTGGGTGTCGAAGCCGCCGAGGTTGACCGAGTAGGCCCTGGTCGGCACGCCGGCGCGGATGCAGGCGGCGACGACGTCGAGTTGCGCCCCCAGCTCGCCGGCCTTGGCCGCGCTCGGCGCGGCGGACGCCGCCGGCGACGTCGCCATGCCGGTGGCCGGGGCCGCGGTGGCGGCGTCGCCCCCACCGGCGTCGAGCTGGCCGGTCGGGCCCTGGTCCTGGTCCGCCTGATTCGCGAGCACCGGGCTGAGCGCGCCCGCGACGGTGAACAGGTCCGCGCCGGACGACGCGACCCGGGCGGCGAGCGGGCCATCCGCCGGATCGGGGCGGTAAAGCTGGCGCAGCTCCTGGCCGATCGCGCCGCCGGGCGCGGTGAACGGGCCGGTGGGGACGGCCGCGGCGGCCGTCGTCGCGCCGATGACCAGTGGCGCGAGCGTCGGGCCGACGGAGACCGCCCGCAGGGCGGCGGGGCTGCCGGGCGCCGACGAACCTCCCGACGAGCCCGAAGCCGGGGAACCGCCCGCCGAGGTGCCGGTCTGGGCGTCGAGCCAGCGGCCGAGCCATCCGGTCGTCGACGTGGTGCCCGGGGAGGCCGTCTGCCAGATCGCCATCGACCGGAAATGGCTGTGGTCCGGCTTGGGATAGCCGACGCCGCGGACGATCGCCAGGCGATGGTCGTCCCACAGCTTGCGCAGCCCGGTCATGGCGGGGTGCAGCGCGAAGCCGTCGGTGAGCGGCAGCGCCTGCTCGGCGGAGTAGGCCAGCTCGCCGCGGGCCGCCCGGTAGGCCGGGTCCTCGACAGGGATGACCATGTTCAGCCCGTCGTTGCCGCCGTAGAGGGTGACGACGACGAGGACACCGCCGCCGGCCAGTGGCTCCTCGGCGGCGCCGTGGTGGAGCTCCCGGTAGGACACGACCCCGGCGGCGCTGGCCGCGGCGAGCCCGCCGGTCACCCCGGACGCGATCAGAAACCGGCGCCGGTCGAACGGCATCGGCCCTCCTCCTTGTTGCTACTGCCTGGTCCCGGGCCTCGTGGACTTCCGGGATCGCTGGGCTTCCAGGGCGGGTCTCAGACGGTCAGGTACTCGGGCGAGCACAGGGCGAGCGCGACGAGGCGGCCCGGGTTGCCCCCGGCGCCGGCCATCGCCTCGCGGGTGCGGGCGGTCCAGCCGTCGAGGGACAGCAGGTGGGCGACGGCGTCCGGCCGGCCGGCGGCCGGCTCGTCCGCGATCACCGCCAGGTTCGCCGCCGCGGCCGCCGCCGTGGCGAACCTGGTCCGCACCTGGGTGGAAGCCGTCGTCAGCCAGGCCGCGTTCTCGGGCCAACCGCCGACACTCGGTGGCTGGAACGGCACCTGGCCAAGGCCGGCAAGCGCCGCCAGCACGACGCGCTGCGGCAGCGCGCCGCTGCCAGCCGCGACGCCGGCCCCACCGCCAGCCGCACTGCCGGCCCCACCGCCAGCCGCACTGCCGGCTCCACCGCCGGCCGCGGCACCGGTGGCGGCGCCGGCCGAGCCGCTGGCGGTCGGCGTCACCCGCAGGCCGAGCGCCCGCAGCGTCGTGACGACGTACTCGACCGGCTGGGCGACGAGCTTGCCGCGGGTCGCGAGGAAGGCGGGCGAGCGCAGCATCGCCGCCGCGGCGGCTCCGATGTCGAGCGTCGAGCCGTACGCCGCCAGCATCGCGTCCGCCGCCGGGTTCGCGTCCGGCGCGACGGGCGCGGCGAACCGGCTGAACAGCCGGGAGCAGACCCAGCGGGGCGACGCCGGCTGATGGGTGACCAGGGCGACGACGTCCTCACCGCCGAGGTTGCCCGTTCTGCCGAGCACCGTCTTCGTCCCGTCGTCGTGCTGCTTCGCGGCCAGCTGGAACCCGGTACGGCTCGCGTCCACCCGCCAGCCGGTGAAGGCTCGCGCCGCCTCCCGGACGTCGGTCTCGGTGTAGTTGCCGATGCCGAGGGTGAACAGCTCCATCAGTTCCCGGGCGAAGTTCTCGTTCGGGTGCTCCTTGCGGTTCTGCCCGGCGTCGAGCCAGGCCAGCATCGCCGGGTCCCGGGCGACCGCGAGGGTGAGCGCGTCGAACGGTCCGGTCCCGGAGTGCCGGAAGATCTCGTTCTGCGCGAGCATCGCCGCCGCCACCCGCACCTTGGTGATCGACGTCGCGAAGTGCCCGTGCCAGAAGAACGTGAGCTTCTCGGTGAACGGGTCGGCGGTGGCGACCATCCGGCGCACCCACCAACCGGTCAGCTCGGTGCCCTGCTCACGCACCATCTGCGCGTAGGTCGACCGCGTCTGGCCGTCCGCGCCGGCGAGCCGGGGCAGCGGGGCGAACGTCGGCGGCGGCTCCGGATCCGCCCCGGCGCCGGGGCGGGCGCCCGCGCCGAGCAGGGCTTCGACTGCGGCGTCGTACCCGCCGGCCACGGCGGCGTCGAGCTGCGCGGGGCTCGCGCCGAACCCGGCCCGCCGGTAGAGGAACGCGAGATCGGAACGCGCGGTGGCCATGGACAGACCGTCCCAGTGGACCGTCAGCGCGCCGTGGCCGCCATGTTCGAGAACGGTAAGACAATCCGGCCGGTACCTGGGCGGGGTCGGCGCGGGGCGCGCGGCGCCGCAGACTGGACGGGTGGGAAACCTCCCGACGCCGCCGTCGCCCGCCGTCCGGCCGGCACCGCCCGCCGCGCCCGCACCAGTGCCCCCGATGCCTTCGATGGCCTCGACGCCCGCGATGTCCTCGGCGCCCGGGCACGCCGCGGAGGTGGCGGGCGCGGCGGCGCGGCGATCGTCGGGGCTCGTGCTGGTGGTCGAGGACGAGCCGCACATCTGCGACCTGATCCGGCTGTACCTGACCAGGGAGGGGTTCGGCGTCGAGGTCCGCCACGACGGCGCGGCGGGGCTCGCGGCGGCCCGGGTGCTCGCCCCGGTCGCGATCGTCCTGGACATCCGGCTGCCGGGGCTGGACGGCCGCGACGTGGTGCGGGCGCTGCGCGCCGACGACGACTGGACACCGGTCCTGTTCGTCACGGCGCGAGACGACGAGGTCGACCGCATCCTCGGCCTGGAGCTCGGCGCGGACGACTACCTGGTCAAGCCGTTCTCCCCCCGCGAGCTGGTGGCGCGGCTGCGGGCGGTGCTGCGCCGGGCGGGACCCCAGGCGGACCGGCCGGCGAGCCGGGTGCTGCGCGCCGGCGCCGTCGAGCTGGACCTGGACCGCCGCCTGGTACGCGCCGGCGGCGCGGCCGTCGCGCTGACCGCGACCGAGTTCGACCTGCTGGCCGCGCTGCTCACCCGCCCGGGGCTCGTCTTCACCCGGGAGCGGCTGCTCTCCCAGGTCTGGGGCTACCAGGCGGCGGCCGGGACCCGCACCGTCGACGTGCACGTCGCCCAGGTCCGTGCCAAGCTCGGCGCCGCCTCGCCGATCCGCACCGTCCGCGGCGTCGGCTACACCGCCGATGGCTAGCGCGCCGCCGTCCGGCTGGCCGGCCCGCGCCCGCCGTCGGCTCGGCCGCCGGGGCGGGCTCGGGCGGCGCTCGGCGCTGGCCACGACGCTGGTCGCGCTGCTGGCGGTGATCATCACCGGGGCGGTGTTCCTCGGGCAGCTGGGCGACGTCGGCGAGGGGCAGGCCCGCCGGGTGCTCGGCCGGCAGGCCGACCTCGTCGTCGCGCTCTACGGGCAGCCGGAGGCGACCGCCGAGCTGCGCGCCGGTGTCACCCGCGCGATCGGGTCGCAGCAGGTCAGCCTGCTGGTCCTCGGCCCGCGCGGCGCCGTGCGCACGACCATGGGCCCCATCGGGGGGCGGTGGGTGCCGGCGCTGCCGGCGGCGACGCTGCGCCGGCTCGCCGGCACCCACCGGACCGACGTCGTGCGCACCACCGCCGGCCGCCGGGTCGTCGTCGCGACCCGGCCGCTGCCCGACGGCTCGACGGTCGTCCTCGTCCAGCCGGCCTCGCAGGCCCGGGAGCTCACGTCGGCGCTGTCGCGCCGGCTGCTGGTGGCGCTGGTGATCGCGCTCGCCGTGGCGACGGCCGCGGGCCTGCTGCTCGCTCGTCTGCTGGCCCGGCCGCTGCGGGCACTAAGCGCGGCCGCGGGCGAGCTCGCCAGCGGCCGGCGCGACGTCGCGGCGCTCGCGCTGCCCGCCGGCGGCCCCGCCGAGATCGCGGAGGTGGCGGAGGCGCTCGGCGGGCTCGCCACCGCGCTCACGGTCAGCGAGGCACGCCAACGGGAGTTCCTGCTCTCGGTCTCGCACGAGCTGCGGACGCCGCTGACCGCGATCCGCGGGTTCGCCGAGGCACTCGCCGACGGCGTCACCCCGGTCGAGCGGACCCCGGACACCGGCCGGGTGATCCTCGACGAGGCGCTGCGGCTGGACCGACTCGTCCAGGACCTGCTCGACCTCGCCCGCCTCGACGCCGACGACTTCCGCGTCGAGGCCGCTCCCGTCGACCTGACGAGGTTCGTCGCCGACGCCGCCGAGGTCTGGCACCGCCGGTGCGCCGCCGAGGGCGTCGAGCTGCGGGTCGAGGTGCCGGCCGGTCCGGTCGTGGCCGTGACGGACGCGGTCCGGCTGCGCCAGATCCTCGACGGGCTCGCGGAGAACGCGCTGCGGCTGGTCCCGGCCGGCGCGCCGATCGTGCTGGCGGCCCGGGCGGAGGTCGGGGGCGGCGAACGCGCGGGGGCCGGGCTCGTGGGTGGCGAACGCGCAGGTGCCGGGCTCGCGGGCGCCGGGCTCGCGGGCGCCGGGCTCGCGGGCGCCGGACCGCTGGTCGCGGTGCTGGAGGTGCGCGACGGCGGACCGGGGCTCACCGACGACGACCTGGCCGTCGCGTTCGAGCGGTCGGCCCTCTACGAGCGCTATCGCGGCCTGCGGCCGGTCTCGACGGGGCTGGGGCTCGCGCTCGTCGCCCGACTCGCGTCCCGGCTCGGCGGGCGGGCGTACGCGACCGCCGCGCCCGAGGGGGGAGCCGCGTTCACGATCCGCCTGCCGCTCGCCGACCGGCCCGGCGCGGACGCGGGCCCGCGTCCGCGCGAGCGGCCGCCTGTCGGCGAGCTGACCACGCCGCCTGCGGTACGTCCTGGAAAGCTTTCGGGGTGAGCCTGAACCTTCCGACGTCCCTGCCCCCGCGGCTGTACCTGCTCGCGTTCAACCTGGAGAAGGGCCGGATGTACCGCGTCCCGGGCCTGGGACGGACGTTGCGCGCCGCCGCGCTGGCCCAGCTTCACCACGACGGCCTGCTCGCCGACGACCGCGGCCTCGCCGTCCTCGCCGAGGCGTCGGCGCAGATCGCCTCGCCCGCCGACGAGCTGTCCAGGCTGGTGCTCCGTCAGGTCACGGCCGAGCAGGCGCCGGGCCGGACGTGGGCGCACTGGGCCGGACACGACCGGGCGACCGCCACCCGGATCGTGCGCGAGGAGCTCGCGGCGGCCGGGTGGGTGGAGCTCGGCCCGCGACCCGACGGTCTGCCGCGACGGGGGCTCACCAGCGTGTCCGTGTCGCCGCCGGATCGGCAGACTGTTCGTGTGCTCAACCGGGAGGCGTCCAGGGCGCTGCGCGGCGAGATCGCCGACGCCGAGCTGCCCTGGGATCTGGCCGCGCTGGTCGCGCTCGCCGCCGCTGGCGGCGTCATCACGCTGGTCAGCGCCAGGGAACGGCGGACCTGGCCCGAACGGATCGCGGCCCTGACCGCCATGACCGGCCCACCGGCGAAGGCCCTCGCGGCACATGGCTGATGCACGATCGAAGCCGCCAGCGCCGGAGCCGCCGGAACCGGAGCCGCCAGCGCCTGAGCCGTTCGGGCCGGAGCCGCTCGGGCCGGAGTCACTGACCTGGCGCTACTTCGGGGACTGGCGGACGCTGCTGCTCGCCCCGTGGGCCGGTGCGATGCAGAACGCGCACCCGGCGCTCGGCGCCGGGGTGGCACAGCATTCGCGGTTCTTCGAGGAACGCTGGCAGCGGCTGCTGCGCTCGCTCTACCCGATCGGCGGGGTCGTCTACGACGGCCCGCGAGCCGCCGAGACCGCCCGCACCGTCCGCGACTACCACCGCGCCATCGGCGGCGTCGACGACCAGGGCCGCCGCTACCACGCTCTGGATCCGGACACCTTCTACTGGGCGCACGCCACGTTCTTCATGATCACGATCCTGACGGCCGAGCGTTTCGGCCCCGGGCTGACCGACGCGCAACGCCACCAGCTGCACGCGGAGCACGTCGCCTGGTACCGGCTCTACGGGGTGAGCATGCGCCCGGTCCCACCGGACTGGCCGAGCTTCGTGGCCTACTGGGACCGGATGTGCGCCGAGGTCCTGGAGGACACCCCGGCGGCCCGCGCCGTGCTCGACCTGCGCGAGCTCGACCGGCCGCCGGCGCTGGGATGGCTGCCGCGGCCGCTGTGGCGGGCGGCCAGGGTGCCGTTTCGCCTGCTGTTCACCTGGCTGACGGTCGGCCTGCTCCCGACGACGGTGCGCAGCCGCTTCGGGTACCGGTGGACGGCGGCCGACGAGCGGCTGTTCCGGCTGGCCTGCCGCGCCGTGCATGCCGGCTGGAGGCTGGTCCCGCCCGCCCGCCGCTTCCACCCGCGGGCGCGAGCCGGGTGGCGTCGCGCCGCCGGGACGAGCGCGGCTGACGCCCCGCCCGTCGAGACCCCGGCCCGCAACCTGCCGCCCGTGAACCGCCGCGACGACCCTCGCCACTACGTGCCCGCCGCGACGGCGCCGCCACAAGAGCGCCCTCTACGGACGCCCGCGCAGGTTGGCCGCCCGGCCATTCGCTACTGGATGTAGCCCTCGACCTGGCCGACCGGCGCCGCCTTCGCCTCGTCCGGATCGCTGCCGGCGTTACGCAGCGCCTCGCGGCGGCGCAGCAGATCCCAGCACTGGTCCAGCGACTCCTCGACGTGGCGGAGCCGCTCGAGCTCGGCCTCGGGGTCGACCTGCCCCGCCGCCCGCTGGGCGCGCAGCTCGTGCTCCTCGGCGACGAGTGCGTTGATCTGAGTGAAAATGCCCTTCTCATCCATGCCGCCACCCAACCACGCCGCTGGTGGACCTGGCCACGGCCCCGTCCGAGCTCAGACCGGGATGGAGACGGCGATCTCCGCGCCGAGGGTGAAGCCGAGGGCCAGTGGGAGGTCGTCGCCGCTCCAGAACCTGCCCGGGTCGTACCAGTTCGGCCGGCGGCCGGAGGCGAGCAGGCCCATCGCCTGGTAGGTGATCGCGACGACCTCGGCGCAGTAGGCCGTCTCCAGGGCGGGGCGGCCCCCGTCGCCCCCGCCCGCGTCGTCGTCCTCGTCGGCCGGACGCCAGTCGGCGGGGCTCGCCGCGCGGG